>CAYOFE010000013.1:0-25054 GCA_964403135.1 uncultured Chromatiaceae bacterium
GTCCTCGGCCGCGCTCGGATTCGGGTTCCGCTGCGGGTTTCTCGGCCTGCTGCACATGGAGATCGTGCAGGAGCGGCTGGAGCGTGAGTACGGGCTGACCCTCATCACCACCGCGCCTACCGTGGTATTCGAGATCGTCACTACCGGCGGCCACACGCTGATGATCGACAACCCTGCATCGCTGCCGCCGCCGAACGAGATTGCCGAGGTGCGCGAGCCATACATCACCGCGAGCATACTCGTTCCGCACGAGTTCGTCGGCCCGGTGATGCAGCTCTGTGTGGGTAAACGCGGGGTGCAGAAGCGCATCGAATACCTGGCGAACCAGGTTGCGATTGAATACGAAATCCCGATGGCCGAGGTGGTGTTCGATTTTTTCGACCGGCTGAAGTCCATCAGCCGCGGCTATGCGTCGTTCGATTACCAGTTCTCACGGTTCGTGCCGGGAGATCTCGTCAAGCTCGACATCCTTATCAACAAGGAACGGGTGGATGCGCTGTCGCTGATCGTGCACCGCGAATCGGCGCAGCGGCGCGGGCGCGAGATCGTCGATCGCCTGCAGAAAGTCATCCCCCGGCAGATGTTCGAGGTGGCGTTGCAGGCGGCAATTGGCTCTCACATCATCGCTCGCGCCACGGTCAAGGCGATGCGCAAGAACGTGCTGGCGAAGTGTTACGGCGGAGATATTACCCGCAAGCGCAAGCTGCTCGAGAAGCAGAAGGCCGGCAAGAAACGCATGAAGCAGTTTGGCTCGGTGGAGATTCCGCAGGAGGCCTTCCTGGCGATTCTCGACACGAGCAAGGATGCAGGCAGCGAATGACGGCGAATGTGAGCGCGTACAAGGATGCCGGCGGGACCGGTCGTGGTAAAGTGCGGTGGCGGCCGGCGGGAGCGAGCTGAACGTGGATTTCTCTCTGATCCTGGTCATTGCGACACTGGCCTGCGGGCTGATCTGGGGCGGTTACGCCGCCTTACGCCGTGCGCGCAATCCCGAGCCCTCTGGCGACCAACCGACACCGGAGCCGGCGATAGTAGAGTACGCCAGGTCGTTCTTCCCGATCCTGCTGCTGGTGCTGGTGGTGCGCTCGTTCCTGTTCGAGCCTTTCCGCATTCCGTCGAGTTCAATGATGCCGACACTGCTGATCGGCGATTTCATTTTCGTCAACAAGTACGTCTATGGCCTGCGCCTGCCGGTGATCAACACCAAGATCCTGGACATCGGCGAGCCGCAGCGCGGTGACGTGATTGTGTTTCGCCTGCCCGCTGATCCCGGCACAAACTACATCAAACGCCTGGTCGGGCTGCCGGGAGATACGATTCGTTACGTTAATAAGAAGCTCTATGTCAATGATCAACCAGTAGAAATAGAGTTCCACGGACGCTATGATGGCGAGCAGCCAGGGGCGCTGCTGGCGCGGGAGCGGCTGGGCGGAGTCGAGCACGACATCCTGCTGATGCCCGGCCAGTCCAGCATAGAGGGCACCTTCGTCGTTCCGCCGGGGCACTATTTCATGATGGGCGACAATCGCGACAACAGCCGCGACAGTCGCTACCCGGGGGTGGGGTTCATTCCGGAGTATCGGGTAGTCGGCAAGGCCGTGCGCATCTGGATGAACTGGGAATTCCCGAGAGTTCCCCGCTGGAGTCGCATCGGCAACCCGGTCGGTTAGGGCTGGGTTCACTCTCAACAGGAGTACGTATCATGCGGGCAAGGCAACGAGGCATGACAGTCATCGGTTTCCTGATGCTGGCCATCATCATCGGCATGCTCGGATTTGCAGTCATGCGGCTGACGCCTTTTTACCTCGAATATATGACGGTGCAACGAGTGCTGAACAACACGGCCGCCGACCTGAACGGGCAGGGCCCGACAGCCGAGAGCATTCGGCAGACGATCCAGAAGTACTTTATGGCGGAAATGGTCACGGCCCAGACTGCCAGAGAACTGCAGACGGCATTCACGATCAGGAAAAGCGAGAACGGCTACCTCGTACAGGTGAACTACGAGAAACGGGCGCCGTATATCGCGAACGTGTCGCTGCTCGTCACCTTCGAGGACGAGGTCGAGATACGACAGTGATCTCTCGCTCCGGCTGGGCCGAGCAGCGGTTCGGCTACCGGTTTGCGGACCCGGCCTTGCTGGAGCAGGCGCTGACCCATCGCAGCGCGAGCGGCCCTGACAACGAGCGGCTCGAATTCCTCGGTGATGCTGTGCTCGGCATGGTGATCTCCCGTGAGCTGTATGTACGCCGGCCAGCGGCCGGCGAGGGCATGCTGAGCCGGCTGCGGGCCCGCCTGGTGCGCAAGGAAACGCTTGCCGAACTCGCCCGGGAACTGGATCTTGGGCAGCACATCCGCCTGGGCAGCGGCGAGTTGCGTGCCGGCGGCCACCGGCGGGCGTCGATTCTTGCCAATGCGCTGGAGGCGCTGCTCGGTGCGATCTGTCTCGATGGCGGGGTTGGCGAAGCGCAGCGGGTGATTCAGGCGTTGTTCGCGTCGCGGCTGGATCACCTGCCCGATGAGGGCGACCTGACCGACGCCAAGACGCGCCTGCAGGAGTGGTTGCAGGCACGCGGACATCCGCCGCCGGAGTACCGCATCCACGCGGCGACCGGCAAGGCACACGCGCAGACTTTCGAGGTGGTGTGCGAGATTGCGCCGCTTGGCGTGCAGGCCGCGGGCCATGGCAGCAGCCGGCGCATCGCCGAGCAGGAAGCGGCCGCTCGTGCGCTGGCGCAACTGGAGCACGGCTGATGGGCGCTTTTCGCTCCGGCTTCGTCGCGGTGGTCGGACGCCCGAATGCGGGCAAGTCGACGCTGGTGAATGCCCTGGTGGGCGAGAAGGTCAGCATCGTCACCGCCAAGCCGCAAACCACCCGCCACCGCATTCTCGGTATTCGCACACGCGAAGACAGCCAGGTGATTTTTGTCGACACACCGGGGCTGCACGCCAATGCGCGCAAGCTCATCAACCGTTCGATGAACCGGGCGGCGGCCGGCTCGGTCGGCGATGCCGACCTTGTGCTGTTCGTGATCGAAGCGACTGGCTGGTGTCCGGGCGACGACTACGTGCTTAAGCGTCTCGCACGCCTCAGGGCGCCGTGCATTCTGGTGGTTAACAAGCTCGACCTGGTGAAGGGCCGCGCGTCCGTGTTGCGGCTGCTGGAGCAGTGCCAGGGCAAGGGCGAGTTTGCGGCAATCGTCCCGGTCTCCGCGATGACGGGCGATAACCTCGAGCGCCTGAATGCCGTCGTGCTCGGGCATCTGCAGCCGGGAGACCGGTTCTTCCCGCCCGAGATGAAGACTGACCGCAGCACGACGTTTCGCATCGCCGAGGTACTACGGGAAAAACTTATGGCGGCACTGCGGCGGGAAGTGCCCTATGGACTTGCCGTCGAAATTGCTGCCGTCGAGGACAGCCCGGCGCTGGCGAAAATCGATGCGCTGATCTGGGTGGCAAAAGACTCCCAGCGGCCGATCGTGGTAGGCAGCGGTGGCGTGACATTACGCGAGATCGGTCGCGCCGCGCGCCTCGATCTGGAGCGCCTGCTCGGCAAGAAGGTCTTTCTGCAGACGCACGTCAAGGTACGGCGCAACTGGGCCGACGACGCGCGCGCCCTGCGCCAGTTCGGCTACGAGGCAGAGTAGTGAGCGCCAGCGAGCGTGTCGATCTCGAGCCAGCGTTCGTGCTGCATGCCATGCCGTACCGGGAGACGAGCGAGATTCTCGAGTTGCTGACGCCCCGGCACGGGCGGATCAGCGTGGTTGCCCGCGGCATGCGCCGCCCGCGCTCGCCGATGCGCAGCCTGCTGCAGCCATTCCGGCTGCTCACCGTGTCCTGGTCCGGGCGCGGGCCGTTGTTTAGCTTGCGCAGCGTCGAATCCTCTGCCAGCGCGGTGCCGCTTGCCGAACTGGCGCTGATGTCGGCGTTTTACGTCAACGAGCTGTTGATGAACTTCCTGCACCGGGGCGATCCGCACCCGGAGCTGTTTGCCGTCTATCGGGATACGTTACGCGCGCTCGCCGCGGGTCATGAGCCGGAGGCGGTATTGCGCCGGTTCGAACTCGGGCTGCTGGCCGAGGCCGGCTTCGGGCTCAGTCTCGAGTGTGAGGCCGATAACGGCGGGCCGATCGATCCTGCGCGGCAGTATCAATATGTCATCGAGCACGGGCCCTTGCCCGCCAGTGGCGAGTCGGGCAACGCTCTGCGCCTGAGCGGGGCGGCGCTGCTCGCGATCGGGCGTGGCGATTTCACCAACCCGGAGCATCTGCTGGCGGCGCGACGCCTGCTGCGCGCGGTGCTCGAGCATCATCTTGGCGGCAAGGTCTTGCGCACCCGTGAGGTGTATGCGGCGATGCGCGGGTAGGCTACGCGCAACGGCGCCGTCCGTTACAATGGCGGCATGTCTGTGCAGTCCGGAATTCTTCTCGGCATCAACGTCGATCACGTGGCCACGCTGCGCCAGGCGCGCGGCACCGTGTATCCCGATCCGGTGATCGCTGCGTGGCTTGCCGAGCAGGCGGGCGCCGACAGCATCACGGTGCACCTGCGCGAGGACCGCCGCCATATCCAGGAGCGCGACCTGCGGGTGATGAGTGAGACCCTGCAGACGCGCATGAACCTGGAGATGGCCATCAGCGCCGAAATTCTGCGTATTGCTCGTCAGATCCGGCCGTCCGATGCCTGCCTGGTGCCCGAGCGGCGTGCCGAACTTACCACGGAGGGCGGACTTGACGTTCGTGCGGACACTCCGCGAATTCGTGACGCGTGCGCGGAACTCGCCGCGGCCGGCGTGCGGGTGGCGCTGTTCGTGGACCCGGAGCCCTTGCAGCTCGAAGCATCGGTGGATGCCGGCGTTCGGGTCGTTGAATTACACACGGGCGGTTACGCCGATGCCACCTCCGGCGGCGAGCGTGCGCGTGCACTCGAGCGCATCAAGCAGGCCGCTCACCACGCTGCGGTGCTCGGGCTCGAGGTCCATGCCGGGCATGGCCTGAATTACCACAACGTGCAGCCGGTGGCGGCAATCCCGCAGATCATCGAACTCAATATCGGGCATGCGATCATTGCGCGAGCCGTCTTCGACGGAATGGCGAAGGCAGTTACCGACATGAAGCGGCTGATGCAGGATGCCCGCAGCGCATGATCTTCGGTATCGGCACCGACATTCTTGAGGTGCGGCGCATCGAGGCAAGCTATCGCCGCTTCGGCGAGCGCTTCCCCGGGCGGCTTCTCATGCCTGATGAGCTGGCGCTGTTTCCCCGCGCGCGCAACAAGGTGCGTTTTCTGGCGATGCGTTTTGCCGCCAAGGAGGCCGTGGTCAAGGCGATGGGTACAGGTTTCGCAAACGGCATGTGGATCCGCGATGCGGGTGTCGTGCCGAACCGTTTCGGTCGACCCGATATTGTTTTTTCTGCGCGCGGCCGCGCGCTTTGCCAGGCGATGGGCATCGGCGAAGGGCATCTCACGCTGTCGGACGAGGCCGGCCTGGTCGTGGCGGTGGTAGTGCTGATGCGTAATGTCGGGCAAGGGCAGGTATGAGAACGCTGGCGTTTGATATCGAGACCGTGCCCGACGTGGACTTGGGCCGACGGCTGTACGGGCTGGAAGGCGTCAGCGACGAGGAGGTCGCCAAGGCGATGACCTTCCGCCAGTTGCAGGAGGCGGGAACGGAATTTCTGCCGGTTTTCCAGCATCGCGTCGTAGCCGTCTCGGCGGTGATGCGCCACGGCGACAGCCTGAAGATCTGGAGCCTCGGCACGCCCGAGAGCGACGAGCGGGATCTGGTGCAGCGGTTTTTCGATGGCATCGATCGCTACACGCCGGAGCTGGTCACCTGGAATGGCGGTGGCTTCGATCTGCCGGTGCTGCATTACCGGGCGCTGCTTCACGGCGTGCGTTCGCCGCGTTACTGGGACGTGGGCGAGGAGGACCGCGAATTCCGCTTCAACAACTACCTGGGCCGGTTTCACTGGCGGCACATCGACCTGATGGACGTGCTGTCGGGCTTTCAGGCGCGAGCGCGAGCCGGGCTCGACGACGTGGCGGTGATGCTCGGATTTCCCGGCAAGCTCGGCATGGATGGCAGCAAAGTATGGGACGAGTATCTCGCCGGCGGCATTGCGCGCATCCGCGACTATTGCGAGACCGACGCGCTGAATACTTACCTCATCTACCTGCGTTTTCAGCTGATCCGCGGCATTCTCGATGAGGCAGGCTATACCCGGGAGACCGAGCGTGTGCGTCGCGCGCTGGTCGAGTCAAAAGCCGCCCACCTGCGTGCCTTCCTCGAGGCCTGGTCTGCCCGCAGCGCATGAGTCCCGCCCCATGAGCGGCCGGCGGGCGATCCGCCGGTTGAGCGGCCAGCCAGCCGAAACCGCCGCGATCGTCGACATGACGGTGGAAGGGCATGGCATTGCCGACGTGGGCGGCAAGCGCGTTTTCGTGCACGGCGCCATTACCGGCGAGACCGTTCGCTTCCGGCGCACGCGCCGCCGGAGCAACTATGACGAAGCCGAGCTTGCTGCGGTGGAGCAGCCCTGCGCGGATCGCGTGATCCCGCATTGCGGGTATTTTGGCCGCTGCGGTGGCTGTTCGCTGCAGCACCTGGGCGCCGCCGCGCAACTGCGCATGAAGGAATCCGTACTCCTGGAAAACCTGCGGCGGATCGGGCGGCTGGTGCCGGCGCAGGTGTTGCCGCCGGTGACCGGGCCCCAGTGGGGTTATCGGCGCAGGGCGAGGCTCGCGGTGCGCGATGTGCCCGGCAAGGGCCGCGTGCTGGTGGGTTTTCGCGAGCGGCTGAAGAACTACGTCATGGACATGGGTGATTGCCAGACTCTGCATGGCGACGCCGCCCGGCTGATTGCTCCGCTCAGCGAGCTGATCGGCGGGTTGTCACTGCGCGCCAGGCTGCCGCAGGTCGAGGTAGTGGTGGCCGACAACGCCACCGCACTGGTACTTCGGGTGCTCGACGAGCCTGCCGCCGCTGACCTGGATGCGTTGGCTGAGTTTCGTGATCGGCACGGCGTACGGTTGTACCTCCAGCGCACCCAGCCGGGCACAGCCGAACCGCTCGATGCGGCGCGAGATGGCGGCGATCTCTGGTACGAGTTGCCGGAGCAGGGGCTGAGAATGACGTTCGGGCCGCTGGACTTCATCCAGGTGAATGGTGAGGTCAATCGCCGCATGATCGCGCTGGCGCTGCAATTGCTTGCGCCGGCAGCTACGCAGCGCGTGCTCGACCTGTTCTGTGGCCTTGGCAATTTCACGCTGGCGCTGGCCCGTCATGCCGGGGAGGTGTGCGGCGTCGAACTCGAGCCCGGCATGGTTGCGCGCGCTCGTGGCAATGCTGCCGCCAATGGCATTGCTAACGCGAAATTCCTGGTCGCTGACCTCCGCGCGGCCCGCGAGGCGGCGAGCGGGTTCGGCGGCCGCTACGACCTCGCGCTGCTCGACCCCCCGCGCGCGGGTGCCGAAGCGGCGCTCGCGCCGCTGGCCGCGACCGGTGCGGCGCGAATTCTTTACGTATCCTGCCATCCGGCCACGCTGGCGCGGGATGCCGGCATTCTCGCCGGGCAGCTCGGCTACCGCCTCGCGGCTGCCGGCGTGCTCGACATGTTCCCCGGCACCGGTCATGTAGAATCGGTGGCGCTTTTCGAGCGAGCATGATCCGGCCCGATCGGCAATGCCGCGAAAAACACTACGCGTGAGTCTCACGGACCAGCGCCTGGAGGTGCTGGAAGGGGGCCGCTGTTGCGCACAGTACCCGGTGTCGACCTCGCGTTATGGGCCGGGCGAGCGCGAGGGCAGCAATGCCACACCGCGCGGCCGGCATTACGTTCGTGCCCGCATCGGCGCCGGTTTGCCGCGCGGTGCGGTGCTGCGCGGCCGGCGCCCGACTGGCGAGGTCTGGAGCGCGGCGCTCGCGGCGCAGTACCCCGGGCGGGACTGGATTCTCAGCCGGATACTCTGGCTGTGCGGATGCGAGCCAGGTCGCAACCGCCATAGTGGCGTAGACTCGATGCGCCGCCATATCTACATCCACGGTACGCCCGACAGCGAGCCGATCGGCGTACCTTTCTCGCACGGCTGCATCAGAATGCGCAACGATGACGTCATCGAGCTCTTCGACCTGGTGGATGCGGGCACCGAGGTCGATATCGTACCCTGAGCGGGACAGTTCGCCATGACGCTTGGTCCGCTGATGATCGATGTGCAGGGTCTCGGGCTGACGGCCGAGGAGACCGGACGCCTTCGCGATCCGCTGGTCGGCGGGGTGATTCTTTTCAACCGTAATTTCGCCAGCCGCGACCAGCTGCGCGCGCTGGTCGCGGAGATTCACGCCGTGCGTACGCCGCCGCCGCTGGTCGCTGTGGACCAGGAGGGCGGGCGCGTGCAACGGTTCCGCGAGGGCTTCACGGCCTTGCCGCCGTTGCGCTGGCTCGGCCTCGAACACGATATCGATGCCGACCGCGCGCGTCATCTCGCTTTCACTCATGCCTGGGTGATGGCGGCCGAGCTCGTCGAAGTCGGCATCGATTTCAGTTTCGCGCCGGTGGTGGATCTCGACTGGGGCGTGAGTCACGTCATCGGCGATCGCGCCCTGCATCGCGACCCGGAAGTCGTGGCGGGGCTCGCCATGTCGTACATGCAGGGCATGCGTGCGGCAGGGATGGCATCGGTTGCCAAGCATTTTCCCGGTCATGGCGCAGTGGTCGCCGATTCGCACCTGGAGCTGCCCGAGGACCAGCGATCATTAATGGAGATCCAGGACGACATCGCGCCGTATCGTCGTCTGATCCAACATGGCCTGGCCGGTATCATGATGGCGCACGTGCGCTATCCGCGCGTCGATCAGCGCATTGCGAGCCTCTCGCCGGTTTGGCTGCAGCGGGAGCTGCGCGGCGGGCTCGGTTTCGGCGGGGTTATCTTCACCGACGATCTCAGCATGGCCGGAGCGGCGGTGGCGGGCAGCGTGCCCGAGCGCGTGCGCCAGGCGCTGGCCGCCGGCGCCGACATGACCCTTATCTGCAACGATACCGAGGCTGCCACGGCGACCATTGAGGAACTGCGTGGCTATCAGAATCCGTCCGGGCACATTCGGCTGGTGGCGATGCGCGCGCATGCGCAGCGCCGGCCGGGCCCTGGCCTGCGCGCCACTCCGGAGTGGCAGCGCGCGAGCGCGTTGCTCGCTGATGCTGCGGCGCGCCCGGGTCTGGATCTGCATGGCTGAGACGCCACCTCTTGCCGGGGCAGAATTGGTTGCCAGCGCCGCAACGGTTGGCGCAGCCTATGCGCGCATGGCCGCCGGGCTGCAGCCGCTCATCGGCGAGAGCCAGTGCATTCTGATGGGACTGCTCATTGGCGGCATGATTCCGCTGGTGCATCTGGCCGAGCGGCTGCGTGGCGACTTCCTGGTCGATTACGCTCACATCACCCGGTATCGCGGCGCGACCACCGGTGGTTTGCTCCAGTGGGTGCAGAAACCGCGCCAGGTGTTGGCGGGTCGTACTGTGGTTCTGGTGGACGATATCTTCGACGAGGGTCACACCCTGGTGGAGGCGATACGGGAGTGCACGGCCGCCGGGGCGCGGCACGTCGTTACCGCTGTTCTGGTGCGTAAGCGACACAGCCGTGCGGTGGCGGGGGTGCAGCCGGATTTCGTCGGCATCGATGTCGAGGATCGCTATGTGTTCGGCTGCGGCATGGACTACCAGCATCGCTGGCGGCATCTCGATGCGCTCTGGGCCTTGCCCCACGGCATGAAATGAAACGCCTGGTGTTGATTGGCGGCACGGGCGCCGCGAGCCTGGTGCCGGCCGACGCGACGCGCGAGCCGGATATAGAGACACCTTTCGGTCCGGTATCTGCGGGGCTGCGGGCCTGGAGGCGCGATGGCGCGCAGCTCATTTACCTGCCGCGGCACGGACCCGATGGCGCCATGCCGCCCCATCGCGTGAACTATCGCGCCAACATCTGGGCTGTCCGCGAGCTCCAGCCGACAATCGTCATCGGCATCAATGCGGTCGGCGGCATTTCGGCACAGGCACAGCCGGGCCGTCTCGTGATTCCGCATCAGATCGTCGATTACACATGGGGGCGCGAACACACGTTTTTCGATGGCCTGCATCAGCCGGTGAGCCACGTTGAGTTTGATCCGCCGTTCGACGAGACCGTGCGCGCGGCCCTGCTGGCCGCGGCAGCGGCGGCAGGCCTGGATGCGGTGGAGCGAGGTGTCTATGGCGCGACCCAGGGGCCGCGGCTGGAGACGGCTGCAGAAATCGACCGGCTGGCCGCCGACGGTTGCGACATCGTCGGCATGACAGCCATGCCGGAAACCGGTCTCGCCCGTGAGCTGAATCTCCCGTATGCCATCTGTGCGGTCGTGGTCAATCGTGCGGCCGGGCGCCTGGCAACAGGGGCGAGCATTCACGGCGAATTGGATCGCCACCTTGCTACTGGCATGGCTGCCGCTCGACGCCTGATCGAGACCTGCGTGCGCAGCTGCCCGTTGCTGCGGTGACACGCTTCACAGACTCGGCCATCCGCAGCGCCTAACATCCGGCATCGGGCGCTCCGATCCGGTGCACGGCCGGGTCTCCCGTCAGACGCTTCGAACTGGCGATGGATTACTGCCGACACGGGTTTTAATCTATTAAGTTAACTAAATAACCTGATGTCGAAAATAGATAAAAACATACTGATCCAGGCCCTTGATCACCTCCCGCTCGGCACGCTTATCGTGGATGCGCGTGCCGCCGGCCTGCCGATCGTTTACCTGAATCCGGTGATTGGCCAGCTCACCGGCCTGGAGGTCGAGTCGTTGCTCGGCTCCCCATGGCACGAGTTATTGTGCGACCCGGAGGAACTGGTCGCGCAGCGCGAGCGCCTCAACGGCAATCATGCGCTGGTGGTGCGCCGCCTGAAGCAGCGCTGGCAGTCGCGCGCGGGCGTGCCCCTCGACATGGAGCTGCAGGTAGCGCCGCTTTACGACCGTCCGGGCGAACCCGGCTACTGGCTGGTGACGGCAGATGCCGCAGGGGCCGGCGCCGAGGACGTCGATCGCTCGGCGTTGCACGCCGCGTTACGCGATGCGCAGGCGAGGCTGCGCCAGGTCGATCGCATCGATCCGGTGACCGGTCTGCTGAACCGGCTGGCATTCGAGGAAACGCTGTCACGGGACTGGTCTACCGCCCGGCGCGAGCAGCGGCGTGTCACCGCAATCGTGTTCCGCATCGATGCCTTCGAGCGCTACCGCGAGCTTTATGGTCGGCACGCGGCGGATTCATGCCTGCGCAAGCTGGCACATGCCCTCGTCGGATCCCTGCGCCGGGGGGGCGACCTGGCCGCGCGTGTGGCCGATGACCGCTTCGCGTGCCTGATCGGCAGTGCCGAAGAGCACGCCGCCGCACATTTCGCGACACAGATCTCCCGCAAGATTCGCGATCTTGCCATCCATCATCCACGCTCGCCGGTGGCACGTTTCATCACGGTTTCATTCGCAATCGGCAGTGCAATGCCCGGCCGCTCGGAGGAGTGCACCCTGCTGCGCGACATCGAGGCCCAGGTCGGCCCGCGGGCTGCACCCGCTGCCGATCGCGAGGCGGGCTGATCGACGCGCCGGAACCGGGGCGTTTCGCCGGCGGCCGGCTTTCGCCTAGGATGGCGGGACTCGGTGACCGCGGGATCTCCACATGGGTATCGTTGGGCATTACATCAATGGCCGGCAGGTGGCGGATGACACCCGGCCGCAGGACGTATTCAATCCGGCCACCGGCCAGGTGACGAAACGCGTGGCGATGGCCAGCGCCGCGACCGTCGTGCAGGCGATCGAGGCGGCAGAGGCGGCATTCCTCGCGTGGCGGCGGGTGCCACCCCTGAAGCGCGCCCGCGTGATGTTCCGTTTCAAGGAGCTTTTAGAACGGGATGCGGATCGCATCGTTGCGGCCATCGTCGAAGAGCATGGCAAGGTCTGGGAAGATGCGCTCGGCGAGCTGCAACGGGCCATCGAGCTGGTCGAGTACACCTGCGGTGTGCCGGAGCACCTGAAGGGCGAGCATAACCGCGATGTGGGCCCGGAGATGGATGCATGGTCCGAGTTCCCGCCGCTCGGCGTCGTGGCCGGCATCACGCCGTTCAATTTCCCGGCCATGGTGCCGATGTGGATGTTCCCGATGGCGATCGCCTGCGGCAACACGTTCGTCCTGAAGCCGTCCGAGAAGGACCCGAGTGCACCGCTGATCCTCGGTGAACTGATTGCCGAAGCAGGGGTGCCGCCGGGCGTGTTCAACGTGGTCAACGGCGATCGCGAGGCAGTCGATGCGCTGCTCGCGGACCCGCGCGTTCAGGCTGTTAGCTTCATCGGCTCGACGCCCGTGGCGGAGCACATCTATGTGACCGGCACACGCCACGGCAAGCGCGTGCAGGCACTAGGCGGTGCGAAGAATCACGCCGTGGTGATGCCGGATGCCGATCTCGGGAGCGCCGCCAACGCGCTGATGGGAGCGGCATTCGGGTCGTGCGGCGAGCGTTGCATGGCGATCTCGGTCGTGGTGGCGGTTGGCAACCGGGTCGGTGACGACCTGGTGGCAAGGTTGCAGCCGAAGATCGAGTCGCTGCGCATCGGCAACGGCCGCGAGCGCGGCTACGACATGGGTCCGCTGATCACCGCCGCGCACCGCGATCGGGTGCGAGGCTATGTGGACGAGGCTGAGCGCGACGGCGCTATGCTGGTCGTGGATGGGCGCCACATCCGCGTGGCGGGCCACGAGAGCGGATTCTTCTTCGGCGGCACGCTGATTGATCACGTGACGCCGCAGATGAGCGCGTGGCGTGAAGAAATCTTCGGGCCGGTGCTCTCGGTGGTACGCGTCCGCAGCCTCGATGAGGCAATCGATCTCATCGGTTCACATCCGTACGGCAACGGCGCGTGCATCTTCACGCGCGACGGCCACGCCGCGCGGCGCTTCACCGACGAAGTGGCCGCTGGCATGGTAGGCGTCAATGTCGCGCTGCCCGTGCCGGTGGCCTGCCAGTCTTTCGGCGGCTGGAAGCGCTCCTTGTTCGGCGATCTCTATGTCAACGGGCCCGATGCGGTGCGCTTTTATACGCGGCGCAAGACCATCACGCAGCGCTGGACGCCCGATGCCGTGAAGGCGAAATACTCGTTTCCGGATAACGGCTAGGGCGCGACGCCGAGTTGCAGCCACCCGGCATCGTGCCACTCGTGCAACAGCGCCATGACCGCTATGGGCGCCCGGCCGAGCTGCGCCGGGTAAAGCATGCGTCGATCCGCCAGCGCCCGCAGCACCGGTTGCAGGGCTTTATTGGCGACGTAGGCTTCGCCGTTGCAGCCGACGGCGCTTGCGCCGATCAGCAGCCGGCTGCGCAGGTCGAGTCTGACGCCCTGGCGCCGTGCCTCGCGGGCAAACGCCGCCGGGCCGGTGCGGCGTGGACGGAATACCACGTGCGGCTTCGGTTCCGACAGATATTCCAGCAGAAAGCGCTCGGTATCGGTGCGGCTGGGGCGCTGTGCGATCAGGGCGCGATGAATGTTTCTGACCATGGCGGCGGGAAGCACGCCCGGATGGCGCGTCGGCCGGAGTCCCGGATCGGCGTATCGGCCTGGCAGCGAGGTGTGCTCGGCAAAGTTCGTCAGCCACGGATCGTGCAGTTCCTCGAACGTCGGGGTGCGAAAGCCGATCGAGTAGGTGAGGCACTCTCCCAGCGCCACTCCGTCATGCGCGACGCCCGGCGGCAGGTACAGCAGGTCGCCGGGCCCGACGACCCACTCGTGGCTGGGCCGGAAGTCGGCCAGCAGCCGCAACGGCTTGCCGGGCAGCACGCGCAGATCGCGCTGGTGGCTGATGCGCCAGCGACGCCGGCCATGGACCTGCAGCAGGAATACGTCGTAATTGTCGGCGTGTGGGCCGACGCCGCCGCCGTCAGTGGCGAAGCTCGCCATCAGGTCATCGAGACGAGCATCGGGCACGAAGCGAAAGCGCGAGAGCAGCTCGCGCGCGCCGGCGTCGACAAGATCGAGGCCCTGCACGAGCAGCGTCCAGCGCGACTGCCGCAACGGGGGCAGGCAGCGCCGGGGAATGGGTCCCTGCCGCAGCGACCAGCCGCGGCGGTCATGCACCACCAGGCGTGATTCCACCTCGTCGCGCGCGGCAAGTGCAAACATCCCGGCGCGTTTCACTGGCGGTGCAAAGTCGGCAAAGGCGCCGCGCAACAGCAGCGGACGGCGTTGCCAGTACTCGCGCATGAAGCGCGCTACGCTGAGCTTGCCGAGGTGGGTGAGTACCGCTACAGGCTGCGACGGTGACTTGCGCCGCCGCGGTTGCCGGGCCGCCATGCGAGCGCTCGTCAGTCGGTGGCCGGACCGCCGTCCGCGTCGGGTTCGGGCGTGTTCGCCTCGACGGCGGGCGGCGCGCGAACCGCGACGATGGCGCCAAACCGCGGATGGTCGAAATACTGCCAGTTGCGGCCGCGCACCCGCCGCGACTGGTCAATGCGCGCGGTCGCTGCCGGATTCGCCCCAGGCTCGGTGAGATAAAGTTTCACGGCCAGGTGCAGGAAGCGCTCGCGAAACAAGGTCACGCTGCCCTGCAGGCCGGCCTGCGCGGCCTCCGGCGGCAACGGCACGGTAATTGTGGCGGCCTGGCTGGATACCGGCTGCGACCAGCCGGCATGGAGCAGCGGGCGGTAACGGCCGCTGCGCCGCATCTGGCTGGCGGCACCGGCGAGCTGCAGGGCGCCAGCGGGCAGGGCGGGGTAACCGGCTCGCGCATCGGAAGACAGTGCGGGAGCCACGTCCGCGTCGATGCCGCCGGGCGGCGGTGGCGTCTCGGCGGTACTGCCGCTCGTATCGAGGTTGCGGAACACGAGAATCTCGACCTCGTAGGTCACCGGCGTCGCCGGAGGATCCTCCTGGGCGGCGAGTGGCGCGGCGAGAACAAACAAAGCGCCGGCGGCGAACAGGCGAAGCGCGCGCATGATGGCGGGCATCATGCCACCTCGATCCGCGCTTTGGCAGCTCCCTGCACAGCGGCGCGCTGGCCCAGCCGGCCGACGAGGCCAGTGACGTAATCCAAGCGCGCCTCCGGTCCCGGGAGATCGGCGCGGAAAGCGAGTCGCTGTTGCGGGTCGAGCCGGTACTGGCGCGGGTCCGACTCGATCAGGCGCACCAGTGTGGCCGGCTCGACCAGCGTGCGAGGCGCGAATTCCACGCTGCCGCCCGCCGCGCCGGCCTGGAGCCGCGCGATGCCGATGTCACGCGCGCGCAGCCGCAGCGCCGTGACGCGCAGCAGGTTCTTCGCCGCTTCGGGCAGCGGGCCGAAGCGGTCGGCCAGTTCGCGGGCGTAATCCTCGAGTTCCGGCTCGGAACTCGCCGCGGCGATGCGCTTGTACAGCACCAGGCGCAGGTGCACGTCGGGCAGGTAGTCCTCGGGCAGCAGCGCCGGAATCTGCAGCTCCACTTCGGTGCCACGGCCGCCCGTCATGTCGGGATCGATCTCCTCGCCCGCG
Source organism: uncultured Chromatiaceae bacterium (assembly GCA_964403135.1). Classification (GTDB taxonomy): domain Bacteria; phylum Pseudomonadota; class Gammaproteobacteria; order Steroidobacterales; genus QUBU01. The sequence goes on from CAYOFE010000013.1 coordinate 15,529, forward strand.
CGCAGCGCCCTGACAGTGCGGCTCAGCATGTCGTTGTACAGCGCAAAGCCGATTTCCTGGATCTGCCCGCTCTGCTCCTCGCCGAGCAGTTCCCCGGCGCCGCGAATCTCGAGGTCGTGTGTCGCCAGCACGAATCCCGCCCCGAGATCCTCCAGAGACTCGAGCGCCTCAAGGCGCTTTTTCGCGTCGGCGTGCAGCGCTTTGCGTGGCGGGGCGATCAGGTAGGCGAAAGCCTGGTGATGCGAGCGGCCGACACGCCCGCGCAGCTGGTGCAGCTGGGCCAGGCCGAACTGTTCAGCATGGTCGATGATGATGGTGTTGGCCGTCGGCACGTCGAGCCCGCTCTCGATGATCGCGGTGCACACCAGGATCTCGAAGCGCCGGTGATAGAAATCGAGCATCACCCGCTCGAGGTCTTTCTCGGACATCTGCCCGTGGGCGATCTCGATGCGCGCTTCCGGCACGATCTTCGCGACATCCGCGGCGACCCGCGCGATGTCCTGGATACGATTATGGACGAAATACACCTGGCCGCCGCGCTTCAGCTCGCGCAGGCACGCCTCGCGGATGGTGTGCGCGTTCCACGTGGTGATGAACGTGCGGATGGCGAGCCGCGATTCGGGCGGGGTGGTGATCAGCGAGAGTTGACGCAGTCCCCCGAGCGCCATGTTCAGCGTGCGCGGGATCGGTGTGGCCGTCAATGTCAGGATATCCACCTCGGCGCGCAGTTGCTTCAGCCGCTCCTTGTGCCGCACGCCGAAGCGGTGCTCTTCGTCGACAATCGCCAGACCGAGATCCTTGAACTTCACGTCCCGCTGCAGCAACCGGTGCGTGCCGATGACAATATCGACGCCGCCCGCTGTAAGCCGCTCGAGGATCTGGCGCTGTTGCTGCGGGCTGCGAAATCGCGACAGCGACTCGACCTGCACCGGCCAGTCGGCGAAGCGGTCAGCGAACGTTTCATAGTGTTGTTGGGCCAGCAGCGTGGTCGGCACCAGTACCGCGACCTGCCGCCCGCTCATCACGGCGATGAAGGCTGCGCGCAGGGCCACCTCGGTTTTGCCGAAACCGACGTCGCCGCACACCAGCCTGTCCATGGGTTGAGGGCTTTCGAGGTCCGCGATCACGTCATTGATCGCGTTCGCCTGGTCCTCTGTCAGCGTAAAAGCGAAATCCGCAGCGAAGGATTCGTAGGTGTGCGATTCGGCTGCGGCGCTGCGGCCCTCGCGTGCGGCGCGGCGCGAATACAGCTCGAGGAGTTCCGCGGCAACGTCGCGGATGCGCTCGGCGGCTCGCCGCCGGGCTTTCTGCCACTGATCGCTGCCAAGCCGGTGCAGCGGCGCCTGCTCCGGGGCTGCGCCGGTGTAGCGCGAAATCAGGTGCAGCGAGCTGACCGGCACGTGCAGCCGGTCGCCGCCGGCATACTCCAGTGTGACGAATTCACCGAGGATCCCGCCGATCTCGAGGCGGCTCAGCCCGATGTAACGCCCGACGCCGTGATCGATATGCACCACCGGTGCGCCGGTGCGCAGGTCGGTGAGATCCTGCACCACGGCCTCGGCATCGCGACTGCGCCGGCGCCGGGCGCGGCGGGCCAGCGGTCGGCCGAACAGTTCCTGCTCGGAAAAAATCGCCAGGCCTGCTTCGGGAAGCCGCATGCCCTGTTCCAGAGGGGCCACGGTGATGGCGGTGCGCGAGGGCAGATCGAGGAATTGCTGCCAGTGCGTGACCGTTGCCGGTGTCTGGCCGCAACGCGTAAGCGTTTCCACCAGCAGCTCCCGGTGTCCGGCGGAGGCCACCGCGAGCAGCATTCTGTCGGGGTACCGCCCGAGAAAATCGAGCAGGTGGCGCGCCGGTTCCTCGTCGCGCGGGTTGAGCAGCAGGGGCGGCGCCGGTATGGCCGGGATATTTTCGGCGCCGGGGTCAGGCTCCGGAAATGCGATGGCGCCGGCGTCCATCTCCACTACGGCACGCGCAGCGAGCGCGGCTTCGTGCTCTTCCAGGGTGCAATGCACTTCTTCGGGTCGCAGCAAGGGACGCTCGAGGTCTGAGCCGAGTTGCTCATGGCGCTCGCGCACCTGCTCCCAGGTCTGCGCGAACTGTGCGGCGGTGTCACCCGCCGAGATCACCAGCGCATCGGCCGATACGTAGTCCCAAAGTGTCGCGGTCTGGTCGAAGAACAATGGCAGAAAGCTCTCGATGCCACCCGGCAGGCGCCGCTCGGACACTTCGCGGTAGATCAGCGAATGGGCGGGATTACCCTCGAAGCGGCGGCGGTAGCGCTGGCGAAACAGCTTTACCGACTCGGGATCGGTCGGCATCTCGCGTGCCGGCAACGTGTCGATTCGCTCGATGTGCGCGGCTGACAGTTGCGTGTCCGGGTCGAAGCAGCGGATGGAGTCCACGGTGTCGTCCAGGAAATCGACCCGCACCGGCAGGTCATGACCCATCGGGAAGAAATCGAGCAGCGAGCCCCGCACCGCGTAATCGCCGTGCACCGTGACCTGCTCGGCACGCCGATAGCCGGCGTCGTCGAGCTGCTGTTGAAGTTGCTCTCGCGACAGCGGTTCGCCCTTCGCCACGCGCAGGCCATGGCGTTGCAGGTATTCGCGCGGCGGCAACCGCGGCAGCAGGGTCGGAACGGCAGTGATCAGTGTTCGCACCTTGCCGGCGGCCAGATCGCGCAGGATGCCGAGCCGCGCCGAGATCAGGTCCTGGTGCGGGCTGAAGCTGTCGTAGGGCAGGACCTCGAGGTCCGGGAACAACACCATGCCCTGCGGTTCCGCGAGGAAGAATCGCATTTGCACTTCGATCTGCTCGGCCAGCGCGACGCTGGCGGCAAGTACCACCTGCGGGCGCTCGCTCGCCTGCACGAGTTCGGCGATGGCGAGCGCCATGGCGCAACCGGGCAGGCTGCCCCAATGCCGCCGCTCGCCCGGTCGGGGCAGGTCAAGGCACGACCTGAGCAGAACGCTGGAGTGCATGTCGTGAACGTTACGCAAGGAACGCCTGGCGCGAAAAGTGCGGCATTATCCCACAGCGGGCAATCGCGAGGCGCGACACCTGACGGCGTTTCGGCGGCCGCGCAGCGCAGCTTTCAGGGCTGCCTGAGCCTGAACGCGAGACTGGCGCCTCGCAGTCGGCCGGGCAAGCCAGCCGACATCGCCCGCCGTGAAGTTGCAGTGTAAGAATGGATTCACAGGGATATTCAGGTGGCGTGTCAGCAGAGCCCCCGAGGCGAGCGTCTTGAGGCTGCAGATCCTCTCGTGCGCAAACGGCACCTGCTGGTCTTTCAACGTGTGCATCGTGATCAGCGGCCGCCGCAGGATCCCGCTCGTGGTGTCGTCGATGTTCATGCGGGATACCGCGGGCGGTCTCGCCGAGATTCGCGGCACGCCGAGGCTCAGCAGCGGGTCGTTGTCCGAGCCGTAGTACCATCGCGAGCAAACGCTGAAGGGAAAGCCGCCGAGGGTCTCCGCTGCGTCACGCAGGTTTACGGTGGTGTAGCGCAGCACGTCGCGCGCGCATGGCCCAGATCGCCGATCGGGAACTGGAACGTGCCGATGGGTCCGCAGGCTGCAACACCGGCCGAAAGCACACCGGGGAGCGGGGAGCCGCTCGACGTTGAGCGCGGTGATGAGACCGCCTTCCGAGGCGCCCAACAGGTACACCTTTGCGCGGCGGGCCTTTCTCCCTTGTAACGATCTGCACCAGGTCGAGGATGTCCGCCCGGCCCTGTACCACGGCCAGCCCGCTCTTGCTGTAGCTGTTGGTGGCAAAGGCGAAGCCGAGATCGTTGGCAACCTCGGCAAGGCAGAAGCCGCTGATGCACAGCTGGTCTTCGGGGATTGACGCGGGCGGTCCGGCATTCTGAAAGCCGTGTGTCCGGACGATCACCATGCCGTTGTAGCCGGCTGAGGGCATGCAGGTCCGGCAGATCGATTCGCGGTCCTGTTGGCCGTCCGGATCGCGGATCGACTCCACGTGCGCGGTGGCTGCGGCCGGGAGCAGTAACAGCAGTGCGCCAGTGCGGAGGAGCCCGCCGGTCATGCGGCTCACGATACCTCGCACGAGCACGCTCCGCGGCGCGCCGCCGCTCGCAGGGGCCGGTGGCCGGGGTAAGGGGACAGCGTGCCTAGGACTTCGGCACTGAGTGAATCACGTGGCTGAATTCGAAGAAGACCGTAAAACCCGGGTATTCCCAGCGGGTAATGGGTGGCTGGCCCACCGCATCGATTTTTGCCGTCGGCTCACCCCAGCGAGCCGCGACCTTGTCCATGCTCATGCCCCGGGCGGGACGCTCCGTAGCGGTGGCCTGTTCCTGGTCCACGCGCTCGATGATCAGGGTATCGGCCCGGGCGGCACCCATGGTGCCGAGGGCCGCCAGCAGCAGGATGCAGGTGCTATTGCGCATGGTGAAAACCTCGTTGGCGAACGCGCAGTTCAATATAACATCGCCCGGAGTGCAAGAACTCTGCGCCAGATGTGGAACTACTTCACAGTTCCGGCCGCTCGTGCATACTGTGCGCCGCCCGGATCGGTGGGCGGATGAGACATTAATTCGCATGGGGATCGAACAGCAAACGCTGTGGATTTCGCTGCAACCGCTGGCCCATGGCGGGTCGGGGTGGCCCCCGTGATGCGACCGGTCCCCGGCTACATCGGCTTGCGTTATCTGCGCAGCCAGCGTTCCAACCAGTTTGCCTCGTTCGTCACGCTCGCCTCTGCGATCGGCGTCGCGCTCGGCGTGGCCGCCCTGATCGTCGTACTCTCGGTGATGAACGGCTTCGAGAACGAATTGCGCGCGCGCCTGACCAGCATGACCGGCCACGCCTGGGTGAGCGCGCCGGGCGGCATCGCCGACTGGCAGCGCGTTCGCAGCGATTTACAGGCCTGGCCCGGTATCGCCGCCGTGGTTCCGGTGGTGGAGGTCGAGGCGGTGCTTGCGCGCGGCGCGGAGTTGTCGGGCGCAGTGATTACCGGAATCGATCCACGGCTCGAAGCCGGATCGCCGCTCGACAGCGGCATGCTTCGCGGCAGCCTCGCCGATCTGGTGTCGGGCCGTCGTGGCGTCATCGTCGGTGCGGCGCTCGCCGCCCGCCTCGGACTGCAGGTCGGCGATGCCGTGTCCGTGCTGGTTCCCTTCAAGCAGCCGGGTGTCGGGCTGCAATCGCGCCTGCGGCAGTACACCGTCACCGGCATCTTCGAGCTTGGCGTGAAAGATCATGACGGCAGCCGCGCGCTGGTCGAGATTTCCGAGGCCGCCGCGCTTGGCGGGATGCCCGGCCGCGTGGCGGGACTGCGGGTCAGCGCCACCGATATCTTCGCGGCGCCAGCGCTGATCCGCGCCTGGCGCGAGGCGTGGACCGCCAGGGGTGACGATAGTGTGTCGGTGCGGGACTGGACCGAGGATCACGCCACGTACTTCCGGGCCGTGCGGCTGGAAAAGATCATGATGATGGTGCTGTTGTCGCTGATCGTCGGTGTCGCGGCATTCAATATCGTCGCCACGCTTGTGATGGTGGTGACCGACAAGCGTGGCAGCATCGCCATTTTGCGTACGCTGGGATTTTCCCGCGCCACCATCGTCGGCATTTTTGCCGTGCAGGGCACGGTGATCGGCTGGATCGGCGTGATCGCCGGCGTGGGTCTCGGCGTGGCCGTGGCGCGCGACGTCGGCGCGGTCGCCACGCGCCTGGAGCGGCTGTTTGGCTTCGAGTTCATGCCTGCCGATGTCTATTACCTGACGAGCCTCCCGGCCGAACTGCACTGGCAGGACGTGGCCGGGGTAGGCGCTATCGCGCTGGTGCTGACGGCGGTCGCGACCATCTACCCGGCGATGCGTGCTGCGGCGGTGGCGCCCGCCGAAGTGCTGCGCTACGAGTGAGCGACATGCTGCGTCCGGTCGAACTCGCCATCGCGCTGCGCTATGTGCGTTCCCGAAGCAAGAACCGCTTCGTCTCGTTCATTTCCCTGATGTCGGTGAGCGGCATCGCGATCGCGGTGGCGGTGCTGATTGCCGTGCTTTCGGCGATGAACGGCTTCGAGTATGAGGTGCGCAACCGGATCCTCAGCGTGCTTGCGCACGGCACGATCACAGGGCTGGACGGCCGCATGCCACAGTGGCGCGAACTGCAGGAGGTCGCGCGCCGGCAGCCGGGCACGGTGGCGTCGGCGCCATTCATCCGCGGCGAAGTGATGCTGGTATCTGATGCCACGGTAAAGGGCGTGGAAGTTCGCGGCATCGACCCGCCGCAGGAGCTGGCTACCGCCGATCTCGGCCGCCTGCTGCGCGATGGTGATTTCGCCTCGCTGCAGCCCGGCGCCTACCAGATGGTGGTCGGCCAGGCGCTTGCCGACCTTCTCCAGGTCAAGCTGGGCGATCACGTGGTACTGCTGGTTGCCGAGGGCATCGCCACGCCGGCCGGCGTGGTGCCGCGCATGCGCCGGTTCCGCATCAGCGGCATCTTCTATGCCGGCATGTACGAGTACGACCGCGGGCTGGTTTTTGTGCACGCGGCCGATGCGGCGCGGCTGTTCCGGTTCGGAGATGCCATGAGCGGCGTGCGGCTGGCGTTCGCCGATCCGGCCGAAGCGGGCGCCGCGGTGCGCGCGATTGCGCAGGAAGCCGGCGGTGGCGTCTATATCAGCGACTGGAGCCGCGAGCACGCCAACTTCTTCCGCTCCATCCAGCTCACCAAGTCCATCATGTTCGTGATTCTCCTGCTGGTGGTGGCGGTGGCTGCGTTCAACATCGTCTCGACGCTGGTGATGGTGGTGCGCGAGAAGCGCGCGGAGATCGCCATCCTGCGTACGCTGGGTGCCGCACCACGCGCCATTCTCGGTATCTTCATGGCGCAGGGCACGCTGATCGGGGTGGCGGGCACGGCCATCGGCGTGGCGCTCGGCGTGGCGGTGGCAGCGAATCTCGATGTGCTGGTCGGCGCGGTGGAGCAGGCGCTTGGCATGAAGTTCCTCGCGCCGGATATCTATTTCATCTCCGACTTTCCGACGCAGTTGCGCTGGGCCGACGTCGCCACGATTGCCGGTATCGCGCTTGCACTTTCGTTTTCTTCCACGCTGTACCCGGCCTGGCGCGGTGCGCTGATGCCCCCTGCCGAGGCCCTGAGATACCAATGACCTCAGAGATGCCGGCACCGAGGCGTGCGCAATCGGCTGCGGCCGAGCTGCCGCTGCAATGCGTTGGCCTGGTCAAGGATTTCACGGAGGGCCCGGCCGTGGTGCAGGTGTTGCGCGGCATCGATCTCGATGTGCGCCGGGCCGAGCGCATCGCCATCGTCGGCGCGTCGGGGGCGGGCAAGACGACACTGCTGCAGCTCCTTGGCGGGCTCGATACGCCAACACGCGGCGAGGTGCGCATTCTCGGGCGCGACCTCGCCGCGATGAACCAGGCGGAGCGGGGCGAGGTGAGAAACCAGCATCTCGGCTTCGTGTACCAGTTTCACCACCTGCTGCCCGAGTTCACGGCGATCGAGAACGTGGCGATGCCGCTGCTGCTGCGGCGCATGGGTCTCGACGAGGTGCAGGACCGAGCCGCGCGGCTGCTGGATCGCGTGGGGCTCGCGGACCGGCTGCATCACAAGCCGGGCGAGCTGTCCGGGGGCGAGCGCCAGCGCGTAGCCGTGGCGCGCGCGCTGGTCACTGACCCGGCGGTCGTGCTGGCCGACGAACCGACCGGCAATCTCGATCACCGCACTGGCGACTGCGTTTTCGAGCTCATGCTGGAGCTGAATGCCGAGACCGGCACCAGCCTCATCGTGGTGACCCACGACATGGCCCGTGCGCGCAGCATGCACCGCGTTCTGCAACTCGAGGATGGGCGCCTGGCGGACGTAACGGCAGGTTATACCTAGCCTCTGCGCCATGCAGATCGGCAAGAAGAAGCAGAAGCAGGTCACCCGGTTGATGGAGGCGGCCAAGCGGCTCGCCGCTCAGCGCCAGTACCAGGCGGCGGTAGCTACGGCGGTCAAGGCGATCGAGATCGACGAATCCTGTCTGGCTGCCTATCGGCTGATCGCCGGGATCCAGCTTCAGCACCGCAACCTCGAGCCGGCGCTCTGGGCCGCCGGCGAGGCGCTGAAGCTGGCGCCGCAGTCCGCCGAGGTGTTGTTCGAGAGCGCCCGCGTTCATCGCGGCGCCGGCGATCTCGCCACGGCGCTTGCCCAGGCCGAGCGGGCGCGGGCTGTCGATCCGGGTCTCGCCAACCTGGAAGGGTTCATTATCAGCGTGCTGACATCGCTCAGCCGCGACGCCGAGGCGCGTGAGCGGCTGGAGCGTGCCGTGCCGGCCAATCCCGCGGATATCGGCATCAGCCTCGTCTTCGCCGAGTGGGCGAAACGTCTGCAACGCGTGCCGGAAGCGATCAGCCGGATCGAAGCGCAGCTGCGCGACCCGGGGCTCCCCATTGGGTCGCGGCGCGATCTGCTGTTTCGTCTCGGCACGCTCTACGATCAGGCCGGCGATTACGATCGCGCCTTCGCGGCCGTGCGCAACGCGCACGAATCTCAGCCACGCGCCTGGGATCCGGCGGCCTACGACCGCGCAGTCGCCGACGTTTGCCGGAGCTGGTCGCCGGATTTTCTCGCGCGTGCGCCGCGCGCCGCGCACGATGCCAGCCGCATCGTGCTGATCGTCGGCATGCCGCGCTCGGGCACCACGCTGGTCGAGCAGGTTCTGGCGCGCCATCCGGCGGTGGCCGGCGGCGGGGAACTGCCGCACCTCGCGGCGCTGGCTGCGCAAGCGGCCGGCCGCAGCGGCGAGGTGATTCCGTTCCAGCGCAACACCCTGGCCTTGACCGCGCCGGTGGTGAACCGGATCGGGGCGAGCTATCTGGCGGCAGTGGCGAGCGTGTCTGCCGAGGCGCTGCGGGTCACCGACAAGATGCCGTCCAATCACACGTTGCTCGGTATCGCTGAGCTTGCTTTGCCCGGCGCACGCATCGTGCATTGCCGGCGCGACCCGTTCGACACTTGCCTGTCGTGCTACCTGACCGAGTTGTGGGATGGCCTCGGCTACACCGGCAGCTTGCAGCACATCGGTCGCTATGCGCGGGCTGAACAGCGGCTGATGGCGCACTGGAAGTCCTGCCTGAGCCTGCCAATCCTGACTGTCGACTACGAAGAACTGGTGAAGGATATTGGCAGCCACGCGCGGCGCCTCGTCGAATTCGCCGGGCTCGACTGGCACCCGGACTGCCTGCGCCCGCACGAGTCCCGCCGGTTTGTCGACACGGCGAGCGCACCGCAGGTGCGCCAGCCGGTATACACGTCATCGATCGGGCGCTGGCGCCATTACGAGAGGCACCTAGCGCCACTGTTCGAGACGCTCGGTGCTGCGCCGCCGCCGGCGGGTGGCTGACCAACGCCACAGCCAGGTGACGCCGAGGTAAATCGCCGCGGTCGTGAGAACGGCGGCGACGCCGGCGCCAAGGAACAGTGGCTTCCAGATCGCCGCGATCTCGCCCTGTAACCACTCCCAGCTCACCGACTCGGGCCAGGCGCGCGGC
>CAYOFE010000013.1:25064-37987 GCA_964403135.1 uncultured Chromatiaceae bacterium
ACTCGAAATAGAACACCGGCAACATCGTGACCGGGCTGTTGAACCAGGCAGCCAGTGCCGCAATGGCGAGGTTGCAGCCGAACAGCAGCGCGAGCAGCACCGCGACCGCCGTGTGCCCAGGGAATGGCAGCATCGAAATAAACACGCCGATCGCCAGCGCGCGCGACACGCTGCGGCGGTTCACCGCGAAATACATCGGGTGGCGCAGCACGACGCGAAACGGCCGCAGGTACCATGGGGTCTCTTTCTGGCGAAATTCGCGGGAAATGCGGCGCAGGAATTGCCGGGGCATGGGTCTATGCTGAGTGGTGTCGGTTTTCTCGGGCGTCGAGGGTGCGCACACGCGCGACATTACCGGTTTCCGGCGGCAGGCGGAACACGGCCGCGCTGGCGGCGGCCACACTCGCCGCAGCGTGGCTGGTGCAGCAGTTGCCGGCAGTGCCGTTGCCGGCATGGCTCGGTCTTGCCGTGCCGCCGGCTGCGCTCGCGACGTGGTGGCTGGCCGGAGGGCGGGCCGCGATTGTCATGCTGGTCGCGGGCTGGGCACTGCTGCGCGCGCAATGGGTACTCGAACAGCGCTGGCCGGAGCCGCTCGCCGGCACCGATGTGGTGGTGCGGGGCACGATCTGCGAATTTCCGCGGCGCGATGTCGAAGCGTTGCGTTTCGTGCTGGTTACCGAGGCCGATCCGCCACTGCCGGGCCGCCTGCATCTCGGTTGGTACGATGCGCCGCCCGCAGTGCAACCCGGCGAACGCTGGCAATTCCAGGTGCGGCTGAAGCCTCCACGTGGCCTGAGCAATCCCGGCGGTTTCGACTTCGAGCGGTGGCTATACCGGCGCGGCATCGGTGCCACCGGCTATGTGCGGCCCTCGTCGCTGAACGCTCGGCTGGCTGACGATCCGGCGATCTGTCCCACGGCGCGGGTGCGCGCACGGCTGGCTGAGCGTATCTCGAACAGTCTGCAGGGGCGGCGCGCCGCGCCGTATGTGGTCGGTATCGCAGTTGGCGCTACGCAGGGCCTGCAGCCTGCCGACTGGGATCTGCTGCGCCGTACCGGCACCACGCACCTGATGGCGATTTCCGGACTCAATATCGCCATGGTTGCGGTGCCGTTCCTGCTGCTGGGCCGGGTGGCGGTGCGGCTCTGGCCCGCGCTCGGCATCCGGAATCCGTCAGGGGTCGGGCTGGTGCCGGGTCTCGGCGCAGCAGCAGCCTACAGCGCGCTGGCCGGATTCGAGCTGAGCACGCTGCGCGCCTGCATCATGCTGTTGCTCGCCGCGCTGCTGGTGCACCGCGGGCGGCGGATTGCTGCATCCGACCTGCTCGGCGCGGCGGCAGTGCTGCTGTTGCTGCTCGATCCCTTGGCGGTGTTGACGGCGAGCTTCTGGCTGTCCTTTGCGGGTGTGGCATGGCTGATTCTGGCGGCGGCCGGATTGCGCGTGGCGCAAACGGATACTCCCGAAACGAGACCGGCGCAACGCTGGCTCGGACCGGTCGCACACGCGTGGAGCTTCAGCCGCGTCCAGCTGATGCTCGGGATCGGCCTGGCGCCGTTGACTTTGGCCTGGTTTGCGCAGATGTCGGTCATTGCGCCGCTCACCAATCTCCTGGCCGTACCGGTGTTCAGCGTGCTGGTGATGCCGCTAACGCTGGCGGGCACGGCATTGATGCTCTTCGGTGGCGGGTCGACGTTGCTGGCGCTCGCGGCCGATGTGCTGGAGGTGTTGCTCGCTGGGCTCGCTTATTCTGCCCAATGGCCGGTGGCGTTGTGGCAGCCGCCGCCGGTGAGCCCCGCCGGCCTCGCGTTCTTCGCCGCCAGCACGGTGCTGCTCGGCTGGCCGCGACCGCTACCGTTACGCTGGGTGGCCATTCCTGGCTTGCTGCCAGTGCTGTTTGGCACGCGCGATGCGCCGCCGGACGGGCAGATGCGGGTCGTTGCGTTCGACGTCGGGCAGGGGCTGGCGGTGCTGGTGCAGACCTCGCATCATGCATTGCTCTACGATGCCGGCCCGGCGTTTCGCGGTCGCGACGCCGGCACCTCGGTGGTAATTCCGGCGTTGCGCGCGCTCGGCGTGCGCAGGCTCGATGCGGTGCTGGTCTCTCATGACGATGCCGATCACAAGGGCGGGGCGGCCGCCGTGCTGCAGGCATTTCCCGGTGCGACATTGATGGCCACGGCCAGGCATGGCCTTCAGGCCACGAGATTCCAGCGCTGCGAAACCGGCTACGGCTGGTCCTGGGACGGCGCACAGTTTCGGCTGATCGGGCCCGACGCCACCAGCCGGCGCCCGACTTCTGACAACGATGCCTCGTGCGTGCTGGAGGTGCGCCATGCGGGTGGCAGCCTGCTTCTGCCCGGCGACATCGGCCAGCGTCGCGAGCAGGAGCTCGTCGATCACGGACTCGTAGCACGCGCCGACGTGGTGCTGGCGCCTCATCACGGCAGCCGCAGTTCCTCGGGCGCGGCGTTCGTCGCCGCGACCGATGCGCGGCTCGCCGTGATGTCGGCCGGTTATCGCAATCGCTGGGGTTTCCCGGCGGCGGAGGTGGTGGAACGCTGGAGCAGGCAGGGCGCATGTGTGTTGTCCACGGCCGACACCGGCGCTCTGAGCCTGCGGTTTTCGGCAGCTGGAGGCCTCACAGTCCAGCACCGCCAACGCATTGACGGCGCAAAACTGTGGACGCTGCCAGCGAATGGCCCTACGGCGTGCCGCGGGATCGCCGCCGGACGGTAAACTTCCCGCAGCGTGCGGGTTATAGTGGCCGGCGCGGGAATTTCGGACTGGCGCGGCAATGCTAGAGATCATCAAATCCGGTGGCTGGCTGATGGTGCCGATCATCGGCTGCTCCATTATCGCCCTCGCCATCTTTATCGAGCGGCTGTGGACCCTGCAGCGCAAGCGCGTGCTGCCCGGCGACCTGACGCGCAAGGTCTGGGAGTGGGTGAGCAGGGACCAGCTCACGCACGAACACATCCAGGAGCTGCAGGCGGGCTCGCCGCTGGGGCGAATACTCGCCGCGGGCCTGGTCACGCGCCATCGGGATCGCCAGGTCATGAAGGAAAGCATCGAGGATACCGGCCGGCACGTCGTGTACGATCTGGAGCGCTATCTGAATCTTCTCGGCACTATTGCCGCCGTTTCTCCGCTGCTCGGCTTGCTTGGAACCGTCACCGGCATGGTGCGCATTTTTGCCGCGCTGAGCGTCACCGGCGCGGTGGGCGACCCGGCAGTGCTCGCCGGCGGCATTTCCGAGGCGCTGATCACCACGGTGGGTGGCCTGGCTGTGGCCATTCCAGCGCTGATCGCCTACCGGTACCTGCGCGACCGGGTGGATGAGCTCGTGATCGACATGGAGAAGGAGGCGATCACGCTGGTCGAGGCACTGCACCGGCGCCAGCATGTCGAAGCGCTCGGTCGCGACCGTGCGGCTTAGCGTGCGACAGCATCGCGGTGACCCCGAGATCAACCTGATCTCGCTGGTGGACGTGGTATTGCTGCTACTGATCTTTTTCATGCTGACGACCAGCTTCGTGCGCCAGTCGCAGGTTGCGGTGCGCCTGCCGGAGGCCTCCGCCGTTGCGGAGGAGCAGGCGGGTCCGCCAGCGCTCGACATCACCGTGACGGCGCGCGGCGTCTATTATGTGAATGGCCGCGCACTTGTCGACAGCCGCCCCGAAACGCTGGCCGCGGCGATCCGTGACGTTGCTCCCGAAGGCGGTGCGCGCGATGTCAGCATCAGCGCCGATGCGCAGGCCACCCACCAGGCGGTGATCACCGCCATGGACGTGGTCGGGCGGCTGGGCTACACCGACGTCCACATCGCGACGATCCGGCCCCGGCGGGACGCCGAATAGCGCGCGTCCGCTGCGGTCGCGGTAACGTTCCTTGCAGGGTCAAAGCACAGAATCGGCTGGTGTATATCGGCGCCTGGCGCGGCTATGCGCGCCGTACTGGAAGCTGTTCGTGGTGGCGGCGGTGGCGATGGCACTGTATGCGGCTACCGATACCGGTTTCGCCTGGCTGATCAACAATCTCATCGAGACCACGGTGCCGGGCGAGCTCAGTCCGCGGCGGCAGTGGATCCGCAGCTGGCTCCCGGCGGCGATCCTGCTGCTGTTCGTCATTCGCGGCGTGGCCGAGTTCGGCTCCACGTATTCGCTCGGCTGGATCGGCCGGCGGGTCATCAAGCAGCTTCGCCAGCAGGTATTCGACAAGTTCCTGCGCCTGCCGGTGCCCTATTTCGACCGGGCATCGGGCGGGGAGCTGCTGTCGCGGCTTACCTTTAACATCGAGCAGATCGCCGAGTCCACGTCGAGCCTGGTCACGGTTCTGATCCGCGAGGTGCTTACCGCGGTGGGCCTGATCGGCTACATGATCTATCTCAGCCCGCCGCTCACCGGCTTCGTGTTCGTCACTGTGCCGGTGATCGTGCTGCTGACGCGACTGCTGAGCCGCATGTTCCGCCGCTACAGCCTGCGCATTCAGCAATCCATGGGCGATGTCACGCGCGTGGCGCAGGAGGCGCTGCAGAGCCAGCGCATCATCAAGATCTTCAACGGGCAGGACTACGAGAACCGCCGCTTCGAAGTGGCCAATGAGAGTAACCGGCGCACCAACATGCGGCTGGTCGCGACCAAGGCCATTGGCGATGCGGCCACGGCTTTCCTTGCGGCGGTTGGCCTGGCCGGTGTGGCGATGTTCGCCACCTCGGACGGTGTCCGCCAGAGCATGGATCTCGGCGATTTCGGCGGCTTCGTCACCGCACTGGTGCTGCTGATGCGTCCGCTGCGCCAGCTGACCGGCATCAACGTCGTGCTGCAGCGGGGCGCGGCGGCCGGCGAGAGCATCTTCCGGCTGCTCGACGAACCGGAAGAAAACAACCAGGGCGGAACGGCACCGGCCCGGGTGCGGGGCCAGGTCGAGTTCCGTAGCGTGGGCTTCACCTACGCGGCCGAGAAAGGTGCGGTGCTGGCCGATATCAACCTCGCTGTGCCGCCGGGGCAGACGCTCGCCATCGTGGGTCGTTCCGGCAGTGGCAAATCCACGCTGGTCAATCTCATCCCGCGCTTTTACGAGCCGGATACAGGGACGATCCTGATCGACGGCCGGCCGGTCACTGAGTACACGCTGGCTGCACTGCGCAGCCAGATTGGGTTGGTGAGCCAGGACGTGGTGCTGTTCAACGACACCATCGCCAACAACATCGCCTACGGTGCGCTGGCCGGCACGCCACGCGAGGCGATCGAGCGGGCGGCGCGCGCCGCGCACCTCGACGACCTGATCGCGCAATTGCCCGAGGGGCTCGACACGATGGTCGGCGATCGCGGCGTGCTGCTCTCAGGCGGCCAGCGCCAGCGCATCGCCATCGCGCGTGCGCTGCTCAAGGACGCGCCGATCCTGATTCTCGACGAGGCCACTTCTGCGCTCGACACCGAGTCGGAGCGCCATATTCAGCAGGCGCTCGAAGAATTGATGTCGAATCGCACCACCTTCGTGATCGCGCACCGGCTGTCCACCGTCGAGAACGCCGATCGCATTATCGTCATGGCCGGAGGGCGTATCGTGGAGAGTGGCACCCATGCCGAGCTGATGGCGCTCGACGCGGTGTACGCCACGCTCTACCGGCTGCAATTCCGCGATGAGTGAGGCCGTGCCTGCCCGGCGCATCGAGCGGCTCTGGTATGGCGGCTCGTGGGTCGCGGCACTGCTGGCGCCGTTCTCCTGGCTGTATGCACTGGCAGTGGCCGCGCGCCGTGCCGCGTATCGGCGTGGCTGGATCGCCCGCGTGCGGCTGCCGGTGCCGGTGATCGTGGTCGGCAATATCACCGCCGGTGGCACCGGCAAGACGCCGGTGGTGGAGTGGCTGGTGCGACAGCTGCAGGCAGCGGGTCTGCGGCCCGGCATTGTCAGCCGCGGTTACGGCGGCAGGTCGCAGCCCGTGCCGGTACGGGTCACGCGGAACAGCGTGGCAGCCGAGGTCGGCGACGAGCCGCTGCTGCTGGCGCGCCGCACCGGCGTGCCGGTGTGGGTGTGCGTGGACCGCGTGCGCGCCGCCGAACGATTGGTGCAGGACGGCGTCGGCGTGATCGTCGCGGACGACGGTTTGCAGCACTACCGGCTCGCGCGCGATGTCGAGATCGTGGTGATGGACGGCGAGCGGGGTTTTGGTAACGGTCGGCTGCTGCCGGCCGGGCCGCTGCGCGAGCCGGCCGCGCGGCTGGCAGAGGCCGACGTGGTGCTGGTCAATGGCGGGGGCGGGCAACTCCGCGGCGAGCGTTTCTTGCTCGCCGGCTCGGCCGCCGTCAATCTCGCCAATGGCGAGACCCGTCCGCTCGCGAGCTTTGCCGGCCAGCGCGTGTGGGCGGTTGCCGGCATTGGCAATCCGCAGCGCTTCATTGACAGCCTGCGCGCTGCCGGCATCGAGGCGGTGGCGGTCGCCGTGGCCGATCACGGCACCGTGGATCTCGCGGCGCTGCATCGGCAGCAGGATCAGCCGGTGCTGATGACCGAGAAGGACGCCGTAAAATACCGTCGCACCGATCATCCCTCGGCCTGGCTGGTGCCGGTCGAGGTGCAGATGTCCCCCGAGGCGGGCGAGCGGATCATCGGGCGCATTCGCGCGCTGGCGGCGCAGCGGGTCACAACGAACTGAGGACGCGTACGTGGCTGAATCCGCATTCCGGGTGGTGATCCCCGCCCGATACGCTTCGACCCGGTTTCCGGGCAAGCCGCTCGTGCGGCTGGCGGGCAAGACCATGATCCGCCACGTGCACGAACGCGCTACGGCGAGCGGAGCGAGCGAGGTGATCGTTGCCACCGACGATGCGCGCATCGTCGGGGAGTGCCGGGACTTCGGTGCGACGGTCATGATGACCAGTGCCGGGCACGTCTCTGGCACCGACCGCATCGCCGAGGTGGCGCGCGCCCGCGCATGGCCCGGCGAGGCGATCGTGGTCAACGTGCAGGGCGACTCGCCACTGGTGTCGCCGGCGAGCATCGCGCAGGTGGCGCGCCTGCTGGTCGATCATCCGGGCGCGGCGATTGCGACGCTGTGCACGCGGATCGCCAGTGCCGTGGACTACACCAATCCCAACGTGGTGAAAGTAGTCGCCGACCGTGACGGAAAGGCGCTGTATTTCAGCCGTGCGCCGATCCCGGCTGTGGCCCAAGGCGCGGACGTCGCGCCCCAGGCTTCCCGGCACATCGGGCTCTACGCCTATCGTGTGCGCGAGCTGCAACAACTCAGTTCCACGCCGCCGTGCCTGCTCGAACGCTGCGAGAAACTCGAACAGCTGCGGGCACTCTGGCTGGGTATGGAGATCCGCGTCGCGGAAGCCGCCGCTGCGCATGGTCCGGACGTGGACACGCCCGACGATGTAGCCGCCGTCGAGCGGGCGCTGGCATCGGGTGCATGAACAAGGGAAACCAGCGAGTCATGAGCAGCCAAAGTAACCAGACTGAGGTCCGCGTGCTGATTGTGTGCATGGGCAATATCTGCCGATCCCCCATGGCGCACGGTGTGGTACGCCAGCGTCTTGCAGAGAGCCGCATCGCCTCGCGCGTGGTTGTGGACTCGGCCGGCACCCACGGTTACCACATCGGCGATCCACCCGATGAGCGCGCGCAGGCCGCCGCGCACCGCCGTGGCGTGGACATCACGGACCTGCGCGCGCGCCAGGTGTCGAGCGAAGATTTCGAGCTGTTCGATCTGATCCTCGCCATGGACGAGGAAAACCTCGAAACGCTGCGCGAGATCGCCGGCCCGGCGCATTACCACAAGGTGCAGCTGTTTCTCGATTTCGCTGGCAGCGGCGGCGGCGTGCCGGACCCATACTATGGCGACATGGTCGGCTTCGAGCGCGTGCTCGACATGGTGGAAGAGGCCAGTGACTCCCTGATCCGGCGGCTGGAGCAGCTCGTCAACGACCGGCGATGAGGGGGGCAGGGCACCAAGAATTCGCCCGGCGTCATCAGCCCGAAGTGCCCGCAGCGCTGATCCCTCTGCGTTTCGCGTCACAATCGCTGGAAATGCCAGTTGCGGCCGGGGCGGCCATCGGCTAGATTCTGACTAGTCTGGTCAGAATTGGAGACCGGCCATGAGCCGATGGCAGCTGCAAGAAGCGAAGGCCCGTTTCAGCCGGCTGGTTAAATCCGCCGTCACGGAGGGGCCGCAGGAGATCACGGTGCACGGGCACCCGGCGGCCGTGGTGCTGTCGGCGGAGGAGTACGCGCGCCTCGCCGGGCGGAAGCTCCCGTTCGCGGAGTTCATGCGCCAATCCCCGCTGTCGGGCGCGCCACTGGTGGTGAAGCGCGACAAGTCCCGGGTCCGCCGTGTGCGATTGTGAGCTACCTGCTCGACACCAACGTCGTCTCGGAGCTGGCGAAGCCGCGGCCGGCGCCGGCGGTGCTGGCCTGGTTTCGCGCTACCCCCGATAATTTGCTCCACCTCAGCGTGCTCAGCGCGGGCGAGTTGCGCCACGGTGTGGAGCGCCTGCCGGACGGTACCCGCAAGGAGCGCCTGCGGGTCTGGCTCGAGGCCGATGTTCCCGCCTGGTTCGGCGAGCGCCTGCTGGCGGTAACGGCAGATGTAGCCGAGCGCTGGGGAAGGGTACTCGCCGAAGTGCGCCGCCCGGTGCCGGCGATCGACAGCCTGCTCGCCGCGACCGCGGTTCACCACGGCCTGCGAATCGTCACGCGCAACGGAGCGGACTTCCGGTGGTTTCCCGGCGTTGAGGTCATCGATCCCTGGGTGGCATGAGAGCCGGGCGTGTCAGGTCGGCGCCCGTTCGTCATGACCTTCTCAGCGATTGCCGCCACCCGGTGGCTGGTCGTCGGGTTCTTTCCAGTCGGATGACCACACCGTGTAGTGCTTGCTGGTGGTCTTGGACTGGGTGATTTCCTCCCAGGGCAGCAGCCGGTCACGATCGGCTGCTGGCGGTGCCGAAGCCGGCGGCGGGCTCGCGGGCCGCTCGTCATGCCACTCGGCGACCATCGGGCGGTCTTCGCGCGGTTCGGCCGGCGTCGGCCGCTCGGGCGTGTCCTCGCCTGCGCCGCTGTCGTAGCGCTGCTCGCGTGCATCGCGCTCGGGGCGTTCCGCTTCCCAAGGCCGCTCGTCGAACGACCGTTCCTCCGCGGCGCGGGGTTGTTCCTCGCCGCGTGGCTCTAAGCCGCCCTCGCGCTCCAGCGCCAAGTCTGACTGGTGCTGCTCACCCTCGCCGCGCTGACTGTCCGGGCCCGGCCGGCGATCGCCACGACGGCGCCGGCGATCGCGGCGCCGCGATGAGCCGCCCTGTCCGCCACCCCGGGCCGCGGCTGAGCCTTCCTCGCCACCGCTGCGCGGGCGGTTCTCGTCGCGCTCCCAGTGGTTGTCGCGCCGTGGCTCGGTGCCGGTGTCCATGCCGGCCCCGTTGCCGCGCTCGGGCTGGCCCTGTCCCTGGCTCTGGCGCAGCAGTTGTTGTTGCTGTCGTTGGCCGCGTTCAGGGTCACGATCCCGGTCGCGAGCTCGGTCACGACCGCGGTCACGACTACGGTCACGGTCGCGCTCACCACCACGGTCACGGTCACGGCCCGACTCGGCGCGTTCACCGCCGCGTTGCTCGCCGTCGCGTTCCGCGTGCCGCTCGGCATAACCACGGCCGCGATGCCGCTCGTCGCGGCGGTGCCGGCCATGCGGACCGCGCCGGCCGTGGTCGCCGCGCGACTCACGGCGCGGTACCCGGTCGCCGGTCGGTTCACGCTTCTCGGGGCGCTGCTCGGACGCGCCGCTGCCGCCCAACCAGGCGAACAGCCGTGCGAACAATCCCGGCCGCGCGAGCGCCGCGGCCTCGTGCTCCACGGGTGCGGGCGGGGGAGCCGCTGGCATGGGTGCCGGAGTGGCGGGCATCGTCGGCACCACGGCGGGGGTCTCCGGCTGCACTCGCGGGGTGAAGAGTTCCAGCGCGGCGGTGCTGCTTTCTTCCTTGGTCACCAGGGTGTAGCTCACGCCGAGGTTTTCGGGCGCGGCGGCCTGGTCGTCGCGCACGCGGCGCAGGGTGTAATTCGGTGTTTCCAGCGCCGGGTCGGCCACCAGCACCAGCTGGATCTTGTCACGCTCTTCGATATGGCGGATCCAGTCGCGCTTCTCGTTGAGCAGATAGGTCGCCACATCGATCGGCAGCTGGGCGATCACCTTCGAGGTGCGTTCCTTGCGCGATTCCTCGCCAAGCAGGCGCAGGATGGCGAGCGCCAGCGACTCGACGCTGCGGATGTAGCCGGCGCCGCCGCAGCGCGGGCAGGTCTGGTGCGCCGACTCGCCGAGCGAGGGCCGCAGCCGCTGGCGTGACATCTCCAGCAGCCCGAAGCGCGAAATGCGACCGATCTGCACCCGCGCGCGATCCATTTTCACGGCGTCGCGAAGCCGGTTTTCTACGTCACGCTGCGCGCGCTGCGAGGACATGTCGATAAAATCGATCACCAGCAAACCGCCGAGATCGCGCAGCCGGCACTGCCGGGCCACCTCGTCGGCCGCCTCGAGATTCGTCGCCAGCGCTGTCGCCTCGATATCTTCGCCCTTGGTGGCCCTGGCTGAGTTGATGTCGATGGAGACCAGCGCCTCGGTATGGTCGATCACGATGCTGCCGCCCGAGGGCAGGGTCACCGTGTGCGAGAATGCCGACTCGATCTGGCTCTCGATCTGGAACCGGGTGAACAGCGGTACCGGGTCGTCATAGAGCCTGAGCTTGCGCAGGTTCTGCGGCATGGCCCGCTCCATGAACTGGCGGGCCTCCTCGTGGGTCTTGGCGTCGTCGATGATGATCTCGCCGACGTCGTTGGCGAGGTGGTCGCGCAGCGCCCGCACGATGGCGTTGCTGTCCTGGAACACCAGGAAGGGGGCGGGGCGGCCGACCACGGCTTTCTTGATGGCCTCCCAGATGCCGAGCAGGTAGTCGAGATCCCAGCGCAGTTCCTCGATACCGCGGCCGACGCCGGCGGTGCGGATGATGCAACCCATGCCGCGCGGCAGCTCCAGGTCGTGCAGGGCCTCACGGATTTCGTCACGGTCCTCGCCGCTGATGCGCCGCGACACCCCACCCGCGCGGGGGTTGTTTGGCATCAGCACGATGAACCGGCCGGCGAGGCTGATAAAGGTGGTCAGCGCCGCGCCTTTGGTGCCGCGCTCGTCCTTGTCCACCTGCACGACGATTTCCTGGCCTTCCCGCAGCAGGTCGCGGATGTTCATGCGACCGCCGGGTTCGGGTTCGGCGACGAAGTACTCGCGGGAGATTTCCTTCATGGGAAGGAAACCGTGGCGCTCGGCGCCGTAGTCGACGAAGGCCGCGTCGAGGCTGGGCTCTATGCGGGTGATGCGGCCTTTGTAGATGTTCGCTTTGCGTTGTTCGCGGGAGGGCGACTCGATATCCAGGTCATACAGTTTCTGGCCATCGACCATGGCGACGCGCAACTCTTCTTCCTGAGTTGCATTGATCAGCATGCGTTTCATAAGCCCCTACTTGCATATCGTGTGTGGGGCCTGCGGCGGTATTGATGGTGCTGCCGGAAAAGGGTGGCAGGCCGTTGTCGCCAGCGTGGCTGGCACAAAACGACTCCGGGCGGCCCTTCAGGCCACCTGTGCTGCAACGTCCGGTTCTGTGTTGAACCGCTTCCGGCATGACGACGTTCACTGGAATTCGTGGCGCGACATTCGTGGCACGACGGCAACGCCGTCGGCCAGGACGCCCATCGGATGAACTGCCAGGCAGGCTCCGTAAGCTATAGATCGTGGGCGGTGGCTGGATCGGGCATCATGCGTGCGATCCGCCACCCCGTGGCACACAGCTTGTGTGCTGCAGCTAATATAGCAGCCGTAACCTTGTGGATCAATGGATTACGTTGCTTTGGACAGCGCTGATCGCAAATCGGAGATTCGTACCGACGGGCTCCAACGGGCCCGGCAGGTCACCGTCGAGTCCGAAGAGGCCGATCGGCGGCTCGACAATTTCCTGCTGGGCCGGCTTAAAGGCATACCCCGCGCCCACGTCTACCGGATGATCCGCTCGGGCCAGGTGCGTGTGAACAGCCGCCGGGCGGACCCTGACACGCGGCTGGCGGCCGGCGACCGGGTGCGCATACCGCCGGTGCGGATGAGTGCGGCCGGCGCCGTCAAGCCCCGCGCCGACCGCGTGCAATGGATCGAGAAGCGCATCATCCACGAGGACCGCGATCTGCTGGTGCTCGACAAGCCGGCCGGACTTGCGGTGCACGGCGGCAGCGGGGTCAGCCTCGGCGCCATCGAGCTGCTGCGGGCAGCCCGGCCCGATACCCCGGCGCTCGGCCTGGTGCATCGGCTGGATCGGGAGACCAGCGGCTGCCTTTTGATTGCGAAGCGCCACTCGACGCTGCGCCGGCTGCAGGCGTCGTTTCGTGCCGGTACGGTGGACAAGACCTACCAGGCGCTGCTGCTTGGCCGGATGTCAGCCGCCGAGCGCCTGGTCGATGCGCCGCTGCTGACTGGGGAGCGGCAGGGTGGCGAACGGCAGGTGCGGGTCGATCCGGCCGGCAAGCCGGCGCAGACTCGCTTCGTTGTCGAGCGCCGTTTCGCTCTGGCCACGTTGGCTCGGGTCGAACTGCTCACCGGGCGCACGCACCAGATTCGTGTACACGCCGCGCACATCGGCCATGCGCTGGCTGGCGACCGGCGTTACGGCGCGGAGGATGATCCGGTGGTGGTCCGTTTTGGACTGACGCGGCTTTTCCTGCATGCGAGCGGCATCGCGATCGAGCAGCCGGCAGGCGTTGCGCTGCGCGTGGCAAGCCCCCTGCCCGAAGAACTGGCAGCGGTGCTCGCGCGCCTGGCGGGCGAGGGCCGCGGGGCGCGCCGGTCAGGCCGCTAGGGAAGCTCTGCACAGGCGGCTATGCGGGCGGCAGTTGCAGTGAACATGGCG
>CAYOFE010000014.1:0-33381 GCA_964403135.1 uncultured Chromatiaceae bacterium
TCCGGTTCAGCTTGTTGATGGTCTCGATCATGTGCACCGGGATGCGGATGGTGCGCGCCTGATCGGCGATCGAGCGGGTGATGGCCTGCCGGATCCACCAGGTCGCGTAGGTCGAGAACTTGTAGCCGCGGCGGTATTCGAACTTGTCGACGGCTTTCATCAGGCCGATGTTGCCTTCCTGAATCAGGTCCAGGAACTGCAGGCCGCGATTGGTGTACTTCTTGGCGATGGAGATCACCAGGCGCAGGTTCGCCTCGACCATTTCCTTCTTGGCGCGGCGTGATTTCGCCTCGCCAATCGACATCTGGCGATTGATCTCCTTGATCTCCGCAATCGACAGGTGGGCCTCCTTCTCGATCTGGGAAAGCCGTTTCTGCGAACGCAGGATTTCGTCCTTGAGCCTGGCGAGCGCCGAAGAGTGCTTGCGCTTGGCGCGGATGTGCTTGTCCACCCAGCTGACGCTGGTTTCATTCGCCGGGAAGGTGGCGAGAAAGTCCTTGCGGGGCATGCCGGCTTCACGCACGCACAGCTGCATGATGCGTCGTTCCTGGCCGCGGATCGCCTCGACCGTCTCGCGCAGGTGATTGCATAGCGCGTCGAAGAGCTTCGGCGCGAGCTTCAATTCCATGATCTCCGCGGTGAGCTTGTCGCGTGCCTTTGCGGTACTGCGATGCCCGCTGCCGTGCTCGTCGATGCAGGCGAGCACTTTCTTATGGTTACGGAAGATCGACTTCAGCCGCTTCTCGGCCTCGACAGGGTCAGGGCCGAGTTCCTCCGCTTCTTCCTCTGCGCCGGCCGGCACGTCGTCGTCTTCGGAAACTTCGCGAGCGCTCGCCGGCAGCACCTCCTCCGGCTCGTTCGGATCGACGAAGCCAGTCAGCACGTCCTGCAGACGCGACTCGCCGGTCTTGACCCGCTCATAAGCCTGGGCGATGACATCAATTGACGGCGGGAAATATGAAAGGGCGCGCTTGACCTGATCGAGGCCTTCCTCGATACGCTTGGCGATGCGGATCTCGCCCTCGCGGGTGAGCAGTTCCACGGTACCCATTTCCCGCATGTACATGCGGACCGGGTCGGTGGTACGGCCGAACTCGCTGTCGACCGTGGCCAGTGCCTGGGCCGCTTCTTCGGCGGCTTCCTCGTCGCTGGTGACCGGCACGTCGGAGAGCAGCAGGGTGTCAGCATCGGGGACCTTCTCGAAGACGTTGATCCCCATGTCGTTGATCATGTTTACGATATCTTCGATCTGTTCCGGATCGACGATGTCATTGGGCAGGTGGTCGTTGACCTCCGCATAGGTGAGGTAGCCCTGCTCCTTGCCGCGGGCGATCAGGAGTTTGAGCTGCGAATGCTGTTCGGCACTGGTGTTGTCGAATTGTTCGTCCACCCGGGATACCTCGGTTAGCCGGCACGAAAACCAACCATTATATGTAAGCGCATGTCATCCATCCAGAAAAAGCTGCCGACCCGTGCGCGGCCACACCGGGGTTGCCGGCATTGGGCGCCCGATTGCCGGTCCGTAGTCGATATCGGCCTGATCGGGCTCACCCTTTAACCTAAATGCGGGCGGCTGCCACCCCGCTGCAGCGCCCGGAACTCATCCTTTTCCGCCGCTGTCAGCGAGCCGGCGCTGGCCTTAGACACCAGCTCGGCCAGGCGTTCCTCACGCGTCTGCAGCACAATTCGTTCCAGGCTGCCCGCCAGCTCGCGCGCGGCGGCTTCGTCATTGACCAGCACCTCTTCCGCCAGCAGGTCAGCCAGGTGCCGGCCCTCCGGGCGGTCGCGAAAGCGCTCGACCAGGGCTCCCGGTGTCAGAGTGGGGTGTTCGCCCACCAGGCCCAGCAACTCGACCAGCAGGGCCAGGCCGCGCTGTGACCCAGCGCTGAGCCCGGCCGGTATCGGTACCTGTGCGGCGACCGCCGGATAGTGCAGCACCAGGGTAATCGCCTGTCGGATCAGCGATGGCCGCGGCGATGTGAGCCGCACCGGCCGCCGCGCCGGCGCCGGTGTCGTGGCCGGTGGTTTGCCGCCCATCGCCTGGTTGAGACGGTCGCGGCTTATTCCCACTTCCGCTGCGAGCCTGTCGGTCAACAGCTCCCGGTACACGCCCTGGGGCATCAGATCGATCAGGGGACGGGCGAGCTCGGCCAGCCGCGCCCGTGCGTCGAGGGAATCGGGTCCGGACTGCTGGCGCAGTTCCGCGATCAGGTACTCGGATAAGGGCTGGCTTTCTTCAAGGCGCCGGTTGAAGGCTCCTGCGCCTTCTTTTCTCACCAATGAGTCCGGGTCGTCTCCGTCCGGGAGAAACATGAAACGCACCTGACGCCCGTCGCGGATCTCGGGTAACGAAGTCTGCAGGGCGCGCCACGCTGCTGCACGGCCGGCGCGGTCGCCATCGAAGCAGAACACCAGATCGGGGACGACGCGAAACAGCCGCCGCACATGCTCGCCAGTCGTCGCCGTGCCGAGTGTGGCGACGACGTTGCGCACGCCATGGTGGGCCAGCGAGACGACATCCATGTAGCCCTCGACGACCAGCAGCCGTGCGAGCCGCCTTTCGGCCTGCTTGGCCTCGTAAAGCCCGTACAACTCCTGTCCCTTGTGAAACACCGCTGTCTCAGGCGAGTTCAGGTATTTCGGTTCGCCGCTGCCGATAACCCGCCCGCCGAAGCCAACGACACGTCCGCGGCGGTCGCGGATCGGAAACATGATCCGGTCGCGGAAGCGGTCGTAATGGCCACCGCCTTCCCGCGGCACGATCAGCCCTGCGGCGAGCAGCTGCGGTACGCGCGACTCGGTAGCGCCGAGCGCACGCAGCAGCGAGTCCCACGCCGGCGGCGCATAGCCGAGCCGGAAATCGCGCGCGGTGTCGCCATCGATGCCGCGTGATTTCAGGTAGTCGATCGCGTTCGGGTGGTTTTTCAGCGCCTGCTGGAAGAACGTTGCGGCCTCTGCCAGCGCTGCGAAGACCGGCGCCAGCGGCGCCTGGCCGGGGGCGGTCTCTTCGCGCGGTACCTCGAGCCCGAACATTCCTGCCAGTTCCTCGACGGCGGCAACGAACTCCAGCCGGTCGAATTCCATGATGAAACCGAGCGCGGTGCCGTGCGCGCCGCAGCCGAAGCAGTGATAGAAACCCTTGTCCGGGCTGACGGTGAAGGAGGGCGTCTTCTCGCCGTGGAAGGGACAGCAGGCCTTGTACTCGCGGCCGGCTTTTTTCAGGGGCACGCGCGAGCCGACCACCTCGACGATGTCGGCCCGCTGCATCAGCTCGTCAATAAAGTCCTGGGGAATGCGCCCGGTCACTGTGCCGCACCCGGGATGTGTTCGGTGCAGATTACGCGTCGGGTGGCCGCCCGTCCACGGGACCGCTGGCCAAGGGCTTCAGGCGCCCAGGCGTGCCTTGACTAGACCGCTGACCGCGGCCATATCGGCGCGCCCCTGGATCCTCGGCCGCAGCGCGTTCATGACCTTGCCCATGTCCTTCACGCCAGCGGCGCCGGTCTCCTGAACGGCCGCGGTGATTAGGGCGCCGATCTCGGACTCGCTCAGCGGGGCGGGCAGGTAAGCCGAGAGGATCCGTGCTTCGTCGAGTTCCTTTTTCTCGAGGTCCACGCGGCCGGCTCCGGCGAACTGCGCGGCGGCTTCGCGCCGTTGCTTGATGAGTTTCTCGGTGATCTGCAGCACGTCGGCGTCGGACATTTCCCGACGATCGTCGATCTCTCGCTGCTTGATCGCGGCGATCAGCATGCGGACGGTGCCGAGCCGCTCTTTTTCGCCGGCGCGCAGCGCCGACTTCATGTCCTCGGTGATCTGGGTCTTGAGCGACATCGGGGCCGCGGTGCGACCGTTCGGCCGCTCAATACATACGCCGGCGGCGGTTGGTCTCGCGGGCGGTGCGCTTCAGCTGGCGCTTGACTGCGGCGGCGCGCTTGCGCTTGCGTTCCTGCGTGGGCTTTTCGTAGAACTCTCGCCGGCGCAGCTCGGTCAGGATGCCTGCCTTCTCGCAGGCGCGCTTGAAACGCCGCAGGGCGGCGTCAAAATGCTCGTTCTCGCGAACGCGTACGCTGGGCAACGTCGTGATCCTCGGGCGAAAAAAACCGGCTCTCCAGCCGGTGAAGGCCGGAAAATATAGCCGCTGTCCGGGAGATTTGCAAAGCGGGAGTTCGCCGTGCGGGTACCTTCAGGATGTTGATTCTCGGGATCGAAACCAGCTGCGACGAGTCGGCCGCTGCGATTTATCACAGCGACCGGGGCCTGCTCAGCCACCGGGTGCACAGTCAGCTGGCGGTGCACGCGCCTTTCGGAGGCGTCGTGCCGGAGCTTGCTTCCCGGGACCACGTGCGCAAGCTTCTGCCGCTGGTCCGCGACGCCCTCGCCGCGGCCGGGGTGGCGGGTTCCGACCTGGACGGGGTTGCCTATACCGCCGGCCCCGGATTGATCGGTGCGCTGTTGGTCGGTGCTACGTTTGCCAATGGCCTGGCGGCTGCCTGGGGTGTCGCCGCGATCCCGGTACACCACATGGAGGCGCACCTGCTGGCGCCCTTGCTCGAAAACGACCCCCCTTCGTTTCCTTTCGTGGCTCTGCTGGTATCGGGAGGGCACAGCATGCTGGTGTCCGTCCGCGGCATCGGGCGCTACGAGATCCTCGGTAACACACTGGACGATGCGGCAGGAGAAGCATTCGACAAGACCGCAAAGCTGCTCGGTTTGCCCTATCCGGGCGGCCCGCAGCTTGCCCGGCTCGCGGGCGAGGGGCGCCCCGACCGGTTTCGCTTTCCGCGCCCGCTGCTCGGCCGGGCGGGGCTGGACTTCAGCTTCAGCGGCCTGAAGACCGCGGTGCTCGTCAAAGTGCGCGAGCTGTCAGCCGATGCAGAGCTGTCCGAAGCCGACCGCATCGATCTGGCGAATTCCTTCCAGGAAGCGGTGGTCGATACGCTGGTGGCCAAATCCTGCCGTGCGCTGGAGCAGACCGGATTCGAGCGGCTGGTGATTGCCGGCGGTGTCGGTGCCAATCGGCGCCTGCGCGCGTGTATGCAGGCTGAAGTGGCGGGTCTCGGGGGCAGGGTCTACTATCCGCGCATCGAGTTCTGCACCGATAATGCCGCGATGGTGGCGCTCACGGGCAGCCTGCGCTGGCGCGCGGGGCAATCCGCCGACTGGCTCGTCCGGGCGCAGGCCCGCTGGGACCTCGATGAGTTATGGCCCGGTTGAACTGTTGAGCTGACCGACCACCTCAGGCATGGACATCATCTTTCTCAAGGATCTGCGCGTGCGCGCGATCGTCGGCATCTGGGAATGGGAGCGTCGCATGCCCCAGGTGATCAGCATCGATCTGGAGATGGGCGCCGATATCCGCGGCGCCGCCAGCCAGGACCGGATCGAGGCCACGCTCGATTACAAATCGGTGGCCCGGCGGGTGAGCGCATTCGTGCAGGAGTCCGGTTTTCAGCTGGTCGAAACGCTCGCCGAGCGCGTCGCGGAGCTCGTTACTCGTGAGTTTGGCGTGCCCTGGGTCAAGGTCACGGTCCACAAGCCGGGGGCAATACGCGGCGCGCGCGACGTCGGCGTAATGATCGAACGAGGGTCGCGCTAGCGCGGCGCGCGCGGCAGGCTCACCAGCCGATGCTGCGGCCGCCGTCGACGACGATCACCTGGCCCGTGATGTACCGGGCATCGCGCACCAGGTACAGCACGGATCCGGCAATGTCCTCCGGCGTGCCGGCCCGGCGCATGGGAATCTGTTTCAGGATGCTGTCACGTGTGCGCTCGGCCATGCCCTGGTCCGGCCAGAGGACGGCGCCGGGCGCGACCCCGTTGACGCGGATCTCGGGCGCCAGGTCCCGCGCCAGCGAGCGGGTCAGCATGCCGAGGCCGGCTTTCGCCGCGCCGTACACCGGGTGATCGCGCAACGGTCGTATCGCGTGGATGTCAATCATGTTGATGATGACGCCGCTGGTGGCCTTGAGGTGCGGTGCCGCTGCCTTGGACAGGAACAGCGGCGCCTTCAGGTTTGTGCCGACCAGGTCATCCCATTGCGCCTCGGTCACGCTTGCCAGCGGCGTGGGATAGAAATTCGAGGCATTGTTGATCAGCACATCGAGCCGGCCGGCGCGCGTTACCACTTCGCCCACCACGGCATGCAGCTGCGGGGAGTCGAGCAGGTTGGCCTGCAGCGCAAAGGCCGAATCGTGTCGGATGGCGTTCAGCTCCGCCGCCAACGCGGTGGCTGGCTCTGCCGAGCGGTGGTAATGAATAGCCACGCCCGCGCCGGCATCATGCAGCGCACGGGCGATCGCCGCGCCGACCCGTTTGGCGGCACCCGTGATCAGTGCCCACTTGCCGTCCAGTGTCTCGATTCCCGCCGGCATATCGGTGTCGTGCCCTGCGTGTGCCGGTGCCCCGGCGTTAAACCGTAAGATTACACCAGCATGCAAACCGCGTTCGAACTGCCGCCGCCCGGAGCCGATGCCCGCGAGCACAGCCAGCGCCTCGCGGCGCTGATCGCTGCGCGCATCGACGCGGCGGGCGGTTGGATCGACTTCAGCGAGTTCATGGACCTTGCGCTGTACGCGCCGGGGCTCGGCTACTACAGCGCCGGGGCGGCGAAATTCGGCCCGGCCGGGGATTTCGTCACCGCGCCGGAGATCTCGCCGCTGTTTGCCCGATGCATGGCGCGCGCCTGCGCGCCTTTGCTCAACCGAGCCGGCGGCAGAGTTCTCGAACTCGGCGGTGGTGCCGGGACGCTCGCGGCCGACCTGCTCCTCGCCCTGGAGCGCCTCGGCGCCCGGCCCTCGCAGTACCTGATGATCGAGCCGAGCGCGGACCTGCGTGATCGCCAGCGCGAAACGCTCGCCCGACTGGTTCCGACGCAATTGGCGCGCATCGTATGGCTCGACCGGCTGCCAACGGGGATCGAGGCGGTGGTGCTCGCCAACGAGGTGGCTGACGCGCTTCCGGTGAGCCGCTTCGTCATGCGGGATGGCAGGCCGCAGGCGCTCGGCGTCAGGCGGCATGGCGACGGTTTTGCCTGGGCGGCCGGGCCGGCATCGAGCGAGCTTGCCGCCGCCATCGCCGCTGCGCAGGCGGATCTGCCCGCGCCGCTTCCCGACGGTTATGTTTCAGAAGTGTCGTTGCGGATGCCTGCCTGGCTCGCCAGCCTGGCTGGTACGCTGAAGCGGGGTGTCCTGCTGCTGTCGGATTACGGCATGACGCGGCGCGAGTATTACCATCCGGATCGCCACTCAGGCACGCTCATCTGCCATTACCGCCATC
Organism: uncultured Chromatiaceae bacterium; assembly: GCA_964403135.1. Classification (GTDB taxonomy): domain Bacteria; phylum Pseudomonadota; class Gammaproteobacteria; order Steroidobacterales; genus QUBU01. The sequence continues at coordinate 7,276 of CAYOFE010000014.1, forward strand.
GCGCGCACCAGGATCCGTTTCTGTACCCCGGCCTGCAGGACATAACGGCGTGGGTGGATTTCACCGCGGTGGCGCAGGCCGCGGACGCTGCGGGGTTTGCGATTGGCGGCTACACCACGCAGGCCCACTTTCTGCTCGCCAACGGCATTGCGGCAGAACTTGGCGGGGAGCCCGCCCCAGTGGCAGCCAGCCAGGCCAAGTCGCTGCTTTTCCCCGGCGAAATGGGCGAGCGCTTCAAGATCATGGCGCTCACGCGCGGCGGGGAATTACCTCTGGCAGGTTTCGCGGTCCGCGATCTGCGCCACCGACTCTAGCCGGCGAGCGGTTGTGCACCGGCGTTGCCGCGAACGGCGGCGATCGCCTGGCAGCGCGCCAGGCGCAGCGCTTCGCGCAGTGCCTCTCCGGCGAGGCCGCGGGCGATGAGGTCTGCTGCATCCACTGCGCGCGCGGCCTCCAGGGTCGAGCGCAGCAGGGCTGCCTGCGGATAGGGATCATGCTCCCGCCCGAGGCGGCCGCGCGCATCGGCTTCGCAGGCGATGAGGAAATCATCGACGCGATCTCCGCGGCGAAATGCATCAATACCTTCGAGCAGGTAAAGAAGCGTTGCCGGACGCAGCTCCAGCGCAAGGTGGCACAGCCGGTGAAACCGCGCTACGGCCACCCCGAGGTCACGATATCGATTCGGCACGCCGAGCCGCCTGCACAGCGCCAGCGTCAGCTCCGCACCGCGCTCCTCGTGGCCGCTGTGCCGCGGCCATTGCTCGCGCGGCGTGGTGCCCTTGCCGAGGTCGTGCACCAGCACCGCAAACCGTGCTGCGGCTGAAGCGCCGAGCCGCGCCGCCTGTTCGAGCGCCGATAGCAGGTGCACTCCGGTGTCCACTTCCGGGTGCCACTCGGGGGGCTGCGGCACGCCAAATAACGCGGCCACTTCCGGGAAGATCACAGCCAGCGCGTCGCACTCGCGCAGCACGGCAAAAAACACATCCGGGCGCGGCTCGCCGAGAGCGGACTCGGTCTCCTGCCAGACGCGCTCGGCAACCAGCGCATCGGCTTCTCCGGCCGCCACCATCTCACGCATCAGCGCCAGGGTTTCCTCGGCCACCCGGAAGCCGAGCGCGTGGAATCGCGCGGCGAACCGGGCCACGCGCAGAATGCGCACCGGGTCCTCACGAAAGGCCTCCGAGACGTGGCGCAGCAGCCGTGCTTCCAGGTCGCGGCGCCCGCCGTACGGATCGATGAGCTGGCCGTCGGCCGTCTCGGCCATTGCGTTGATGGTCAGGTCGCGCCGCCGCAGGTCTTCTTCCAGCGTTACGTCGGGGCCCGTGTGCACGGAAAAACCGCGATAACCCGGCGCGGTCTTGGTCTCGGTCCTGGCAAGGGCGTACTCCTCGCTGGTTGTCGGATGCAGATAGACGGGGAAGCTCGCGCCAACGCGCCGGTAACCGAGCGACTCGAGTTCCGCGGGGGTGCCATTCACGACTACCCAGTCACGTTCCCGAACCGGCAGGCCGAGCAACCGATCGCGCACCGCACCGCCAACGAGGTAAGTCTGCATAGCGGAATTGTAGCCGCTATCGTATGGGCTTCATGAACGCGGCACGTTGGATATACGGGATCGGGGTGACCGTGCTGGCCGCGCAGCTCGCCGCGTGCAGTCCGCTGTACCTGCTGCAAGCCACTTCAGGACAGATGGAGATTATGGCGGCGCGTCGCCCGGTGGCTGAGGTCATCGCCGCCACCGATACCAGCGTGGAACTGCGTCGCAAGCTGACGCTGGCCACCGAGGCGCTCGACTTCGCGCATCGCACACTGCTGCTGCCGGATCATGGTGCATACCGGCACTATGCCGACGTCGGCCGGCCGTATGCCGTCTGGAACGTGTTTGCCGCACCGGAGTTCTCGCTCGAGCTTCGCCGCTGGTGCTTTCCGGTGGCTGGCTGCGTCGGCTATCGGGGCTATTTCGACGAATCCGACGCGCGGGCCTTTGCGTCCAGGCGAAAAAACGCCGGCGATGACGTGTATGTGGCGGGCGTCGCAGCGTATTCCACGCTGGGATATTTGGCCGATCCGCTGCTCAACACGTTCATTTCATTTGCCGACGACGAGCTGGTCGGGCTGATCTTCCACGAGCTGGCGCACCAGCTCGTCTACGTGCCGGATGACACGGCCTTCAACGAGAGCTTCGCCAGCTTCCTAGAGCAGGAAGGATTGCGGCGCTGGCATGCAGCACGCGGGGACGCAGCGGGCGTCGAGCGTCTGCAGCGGGCGCTCGCGCGGCGTCACGCGGTGCGGCAGTTGCTCGATGCAAGCCGTACGCGGCTTGCGGCGATTTACGGCTCTTCGATGCCCGCGGAGGAAAAACGCGCGGCCAAGACTGCCGAGTTGGCCTGGCTCGCCGACGGGTACCGTGAAATGCGCAGCACCTGGCGCGAGCCGCCGTATTTCGACGCATGGTTTGCCGGCCCGCTCAACAACGCCACGCTGGGCGCGCTGGCCGCCTATGACGAGTTCATCCCTGCTTTCGAAATCCTGCTGCGCCAGGAGGCGGGCCTGCTGCTGGCGTTCCAGGCCCGCGTCCGGGACCTGGCAATACTGCCAGGTCCCGAGCGGGCCGAAGCGCTTGTGGCGCTTGGCGCTGGCCCGCGGAACTCAACGCACCTGCAATAGCAGGTCGCGATTGCCTCGGCGTACAGCCAGTATCAGCAGGTTGCTCGGGGCAGCAAGCTGCTGCAGTTCCTCGACCGACCGCACGCGCTGGCGATTCACGGCGAAAATGATGTCGTTCGGCCGCAGGCCGCGGGCAGCCGCCGGGCTTTCGGGTTCCACGGTGACCACGACTACCGCTGGCCCATTGAAGCTGCCGCTGGCGCCGTCGTAGTTCGCGAGTTCGGCGCCGGCCAGGCCCGGATGCACTTTCTCGGCTCCCAGTTGTTCAGCGCCGGTTCGTTCGTCCAGGTTGGCGGTGAGCGTGCGCCGCTTGCCGTCGCGAAGCACGTCGATCTTGACGACTTCACCGCTGCGCTTGAGGCCGATGGCGGTGCGCAGGCTGGAGGCGCTGGTTACCGGTTGGCCGTCGATGGCAACGACGACATCACCGACTTTGACCCCAGCCTTTTCGGCTGCCGAGCCCGAAACGACTTCCTGCACCAGCGCGCCTTCCTTGGCGTCGACGCCGTAAGCTTTGGCCGTTTCAGCATTGAAATCACTGATGCTGACGCCGAGCAGCCCGCGGCGCACCTTACCGAACTCGAGGATCTGCGACATGATCGACTTGGCGATATTCACGGGAATCGCGAAGCCGATGCCGATGTTGCCGCCGGTATTGCTAAAGATCGCGGAGTTGATTCCGACCAGCTCGCCCTTGAGATTGATCAGGGCGCCGCCCGAGTTGCCCGGGTTGATGGAGGCATCGGTCTGGATAAAGTCCTCATAGCCGTCCGGGCTGATACCGGTGCGGCCTTTCGCGCTCACCATGCCGTACGTCACGGTGTGCTGCAGCCCGAAGGGGTTGCCGATCGCCAGCACGAAATCGCCGACCTGTACCTGGTCGGAGTTGCCGAGCTTGAGCTGGACCAGTTCGCCTGGGTTTTCCAGCTTGAGCACCGCGATATCTGTTCCTTCGTCGGAGCCGACCACCTTGGCGGAGAGCTTGCGGTTATCGACCAGCACGATCTCAATCTGATCGGCGTTTTCGACGACGTGGTGATTGGTCAGGACGTAACCGTTCTTCGCATCGACGATGACGCCAGAACCGGCGCTGCGCACCTCGCGCGGCTGCTGTGGAATGCCGAAGAAGCGGCGAAAGACTGGATCCTCCATCAACGGATTTGGCGGGGCGTTGACGCGACCTTTCGTACCGATGCTGACGACGGCCGGCGATACGTCCTTGATCAGGGGCGCGAGCGTCGGCACGGCCTGGTCGCCGACCACGAGTGGCACGGCAGCCCTGCTCATGCTGGCCAGGCAAACCCCGGCAATTGCCATCAGTCCACTGGCACGTCTGGTCTTCATGCAGTCTTCCTTCGGGTTAATGGGGCCACTGCGCCGAGTGGCGTTCGGGGATGCAGATCCGGCGGGAATGATAGCCGTTTGACCGCGTCGCCGTGGATGGTTCCTGGGGATGGAAATCGCGGTGATTTGGGCGTGGAAAACCGCTGGATTTCCTGGGTGAGGCAGCCACAACATATTGGGTCAAAAGCAAATCGGCGCCTGGCCGTTGACGCCGCCTGATCAAATTCTGATCAGAGTGAGTCTGTGAAAATAAAGTATTGAAAAATAAAAATAAAAAATACGATTTTTCAGTTAACAAAATTCTTGACAGTGTTCACGAAAGGGGCATAACCTAATTTTTAACGGGCACAATATCTTGTGCTGCGCCATCTCGGGGCGAGAAGCGATTTCAGGCGGTCCTCCCAGTCTGGAATTCCCGCCTGATTCGGCGCAGTCAAGAGGGTGGTCTCAGGGGTTCACAGGGGATTGCCTGTAGCCGCAGGCAAGTGACTCTTTCTTCCGGGGGTTGGTCTTGGCTATCAAATCCGCTTTGCAAGTCGAACGGGCGAAGACGCCCGGTATTTCCTTCCAGGAAGCATCGGTCGACATCTGGGACAAGAAATATCGCCTGAAATCCAAGACCGGAGAGGTCCTGGACGAAACCATGGACGACACCTATCAGCGCGTGGCGCGCGCGCTGGCAGAAGTCGAGTCGGAGTCGAGCCGCGAGCATTGGTTCGAGGAGTTTCTCTGGGCGCTGCGCCGCGGAGCGATTCCCGCCGGCCGCATCATCTCCAACGCCGGGGCACGCGAGCACAAGCCGGCCACCTCGACTATCAATTGCACGGTGTCGGCAACGATTGCCGATTCGATGCACACGATTCTCGAGAAGGTGCATGAGGCGGGCCTGACGCTGAAGGCCGGTTGCGGCATCGGTTACGAGTTCTCGACCCTGCGGCCGCGTGGCGCCTACGTGAGTGGAGCCGGCGCCTATACGTCCGGTCCCCTGTCGTTCATGGATATCTACGACAAGATGTGCTTTACCGTGTCCTCCGCCGGCGGGCGGCGCGGCGCACAGATGGGCACGTTCGACGTCGGCCACCCGGACATTCTCGATTTCGTTCGCGCCAAGCGCGAGAACGGCCGCCTGCGCCAGTTCAATTTGTCGCTGCTCATCACGGATGACTTCATGCGTGCCGTGAAGGCTGATCAACCCTGGGCGCTGGCTTTTCCTATCGATCGCCGTCAGGCCGAGCAGGGCGGAATCGACACGGATGATCCTGCCGAAGTGGTCTGGCGTGAATGGCCGATCACGGATGGCTATGTCACCAACGGGCGCGGCGAGGTGGCTTGCAAGGTCTACAAGCGGTTGCCGGCGCGCCGGCTGTGGGACCTGATTATGGCTTCGACCTACGACTTCGCCGAGCCGGGGTTCGTGCTCATTGACCGCGTCAACGAGATGAACAACAACTGGTTCGCCGAGAACATCCGCGCGACCAATCCGTGTGGCGAGCAGCCACTGCCGCCCTATGGCTCGTGCCTGCTCGGTTCGATCAATCTCACCAAGTTCGTGCTCGACCCCTTCAGTGATTCGGCCCGTTTCGATTGGGATGAGTTCAGCCGGGTGGTCAAGGTCTTTACCCGCATGCTGGACAACGTGGTTGAGATCAATGGCCTGCCATTGCCGCAACAGCAGCAGGAGATCCATCGCAAGCGCCGCCACGGCATGGGGTTCCTCGGCCTCGGCTCGGCGATGGCGATGATGCGGTTGCGCTACGGCTCGGCGGAGTCGGTGCAGTTTACCGAGGACGTGTCGCGGCAACTGGCGATCGCCGGGTGGGAAACCGCGCTCGAGCTGGCGCGTGAGAAAGGCCCGGCGCCGATCATGCTGGAAGAGTTCACGGTGACGCCGGAAATGCTGCGCAAGCGCCCGGAAATGACCGCCGACGGCTGGACGGCGGGCGACCGTATCCCCGGGCGCATACTCCACGCGCGCTACAGCCGCTACATGCAGCGCCTAGGCCAGGTGGCACCGGAACTTGTCAAGGAACTCGAGGCGGTCGGGGCGCGTTTTACGCACCACAGCTCGATTGCGCCAACCGGCACGATTTCGCTGTCTCTCGCCAACAACGCCAGCAACGGCATCGAACCGAGTTTTGCCCACCACTATTTCCGCAACGTGATCCGCGAAGGCAGGAAGACCAAGGAAAAGGTAGATGTCTTTTCCTTCGAGCTTCTGGCTTACCGGCAGCTCGTCAACCCGAACGCCATGCCAGGGTCGGCGAAGGCCGAGGAACGGCTGCCGGATTATTTCGTGACCGCGGACGACGTCACGCCGAGGCAACACGTGGACATCCAGGCAGCCGCGCAGAAATGGGTGGATTCGTCCATCTCGAAGACGGCCAACGTACCCACGGATTTCCCGTACGAGCAGTTCAAGGATATTTACCTCTACGCCTACGAGAGCGGGCTGAAGGGCTGCACGACGTTCCGTTTCAACCCGGAGGCGTTTCAGGGTGTGCTGGTCAAGGAGAAAGATCTGAAGAACACCCGGTACACCTTTGTGCTCGATGATGGCACTGAAGTGACGGTCAAGGGCGACGAGGAAATCGAGTATGACGGAGAGACGCATACCGCAGCCAATCTTTACGACGCGCTGAAGGAAGGTTACTACGGCAAGTTCTGACACGAGCTGTGCGGGCAGCATCAGGAAGCAGATTATGGCGAGCATAAAGATCGACAAGAAGATCGTACGTTACCGCGTCGAGGGCGCCGAGGTCAGGGAGCCGAAGCCCGCCGAGAAACCCGCGGTACGCGAGGTCAGCGCCGACGGCAAGGTCGTGCGCATGCACGAGAAGCTGGAGCGTCCGGAGATGCTCCAGGGCTCCACCTACAAGGTAAAGACGCCGGTTTCGGATCACGCCATGTATGTGACCATCAACGACATCATCCTCAACCCCGGCACGGAGTATGAGCAGCGGCGGCCCTTCGAGATCTTCATCAATTCTAAGAACCTGGATCACTACCAGTGGATCGTGGCACTCACACGGCTGATGTCCGCGGTGTTCCGCAAGGGCGGCGACGTGACCTTCATGGTGGACGAGTTGAAGGCGGTGTTTGACCCGCGCGGCGGTTATTGGCAGCCCGGCGGCAAGTTCATGCCCTCGATCATTGCCGAACTCGGGCACATCATCGAGAAGCACCTGAAGTTCATTGGCCTGCTGCCCCAGGACTCGCTGGATGAGCACCAGAGGAGGCTGATCGAGCAGAAGCGCAGGGAGTACGAGGAGCGCAATCGCCAGCAGGATGCTTTCGCCAAGACGCATTACCCCGACGGCGCGCAGCTCTGCAAGGTGTGCAACACGACGGCCGTGGTGATGATGGACGGCTGCCTGACCTGCCTGGCCTGCGGCGATTCGAAGTGCGGGTGATCTTCCGCATCGACCGCGCCTGTTGCGACAGCACAAGCCCGATTACGGCAATACGCCGGTAACGGACCACCCGCCAGCGACATCGCAAGCGGCCTCTCGGCGATGCGCCTCTCCCGAGCCGGCGCTTCGGCAGCGTACGGCGGTGACTGAAGCATGCAAGCTGTCGCCGACCCGCCTGCAGCGGGCCGGCATCCCAGCTTGCCCCGGTCGAATGGGCAGGACCGGCTCGTCCGAGGCATCATCGCCTGCGGCCGCTGAGACCAGCGCGGGCTGCCGGGAGCGCTCGGGTAACTCCCGAGCGGCATCGAGGCCGAGCGACGCACGGAAAGCGAAAGCGAGGCCGAGATGCTTCGAGCGGAGCCAGGGACGGCGCAGCGAGATTTCGTGAGGGGGTGATCCCGAGTGCTCGGAGGCAGTCCGCCGCGATAGCGGTCGGTTACCGGCGCATTGCCGGCAGGTAAAGTCAGGCCGCGGGATGCGTGTGCTAACATCGCCGCGGTTTTCCCAGCGCTTCTGGGCATCTGATGAGCCTCACGATCCCCGACTTCTCGTCCGTCAAGGCGCTCGTCGTCGGCGACGTGATGCTTGACCAGTACTGGTTCGGCCCGACGTCGAGGATCTCGCCCGAGGCACCCGTGCCTGTCGTGCGCGTCGCCCAATCCCAGGCGCGGGCGGGTGGTGCGGCCAACGTGGCCGTCAACATGGCGAGCCTCGGTGCGCAGACTACGGTGGTCGGAATGGTCGGTCGCGATGAGCGCGCCGCGGCACTGCGCGAGGTACTGGCGGCAAAGAACGTATCGGCTGCATTCGTCGAGTCGGCATCGTGCCCGACCATCACCAAGCTGCGCGTGCTAAGCCGCAACCAGCAGCTTATTCGGCTCGATACCGAAGAGCCCTTTCCGGCCACCGAGACAAAGCCGGTCATCGCGACCGTGCGCGGGCTCGTCGGCGGTGCGCACGCCTGCGTGTTATCGGACTACGGTAAGGGCACGCTGGCCGAAGTTCCGGCGATCATCGCGCTTTGCCGCAAAGGGGCGGTGCCCGCGCTGGTCGATCCGAAGGGCAACGACTTCAGCGCCTACCGCGGGGCCACCGCGATCACGCCGAATCTCGCCGAGTTCGAGGCGGTGGTCGGTCCGGTGCGTGACGACATGCTGCTTATCGAGCGCGGACGCAGGCTGCGCCGCGATCTCGATCTCGATGCCCTGGTGGTGACCCTGTCGGAGCGGGGCATGGTCGTGATTGGCGGAAGCGGCGAACCGGTTTTCCTCCCGGCGCGCGCCCGCGAGGTCTTCGATGTCACGGGCGCCGGCGACACGGTTATCGCTGCACTTGCGGCCGGTCTCGGCGCCGGCATGCCGCTTGCTGACGCGGCGGGACTTGCCAACCTCGCCGCGGGACTCGTGGTGCGCAAGATCGGGTCGGCGTCGGTTACACCGACAGAGCTGCGCCAGGCGCTGCACGAGCATGGGCAGGGAGGGCGAGCGATCCTGCGCCGCGAGGAGGCGAAATCAGTTGCTGGCGAAGCGCGCGCGCGCGGCGAGCGCGTCGTGATGACCAATGGTTGTTTCGACATCCTGCATGCCGGCCATGTCGCCTACCTCGAGGAGGCGAAGCTGCGTGGCGATCGCCTGCTGGTGGCGGTCAACGACGACGATTCCGTGCGGCGTCTGAAAGGTGCCGGCCGTCCGATCAACGGTATCGAGGACCGCATGGCGGTGCTGGCCGGGCTCGCCGCCGTGGACTGGGTCGTGCCGTTCCACGAGGACACCCCGGAACAGCTGGTCAGCGAGGTGCTGCCCGACGTGCTGGTCAAGGGTGGCGATTACCGCCCGGAGCAGATTGCCGGGGCGGCCACGGTACTCGGCCATGGCGGTACCGTCGAAGTGTTGAGTTTCAAGGCCGGGCGCTCGACCTCGCGGATCCTGGAAGCGATCCGGAAAACGACCTGAGCGGGCGGCTGGCGGCACGCCGTGCAGCTCGCTTACGCCCTGTTGTCCTCGCTGCTGGCCCCGGTATTCGTCGGCCATCTGCTGTGGCGCAGTCTCAGCCAGCCCGGCTACCGGCGCCGGCTGCGGGAGCGGTTCGGTTTCGGGGTTGCACCTCTCGGCTCGCCGGCCATCTGGGTGCACGCGGTGTCGGTCGGCGAGGTCACCGCTGCGGCTCCCCTGGTGCGGGCGCTGCAGCAGCGATTCCCTGACCGGCCCGTGGTGGTGACCACCATGACACCCACGGGGTCGCAGCGCCTGCGCGACCTGTTCGGCGCCAGCGTCGTGCACAGCTATGTGCCCTATGACATGCCCGGCGCGGTCCGCCGCTTCATGCGCTGGGCCCGGCCCGAGCTTGCGATTATCATCGAAACCGAGATCTGGCCGAGCCTGTACCGCGAGTGCGGCCGGCGCGGCATTCCGCTGGTGATGGCCAGCGCGCGCATCTCGCCGAAGTCTCTGCGCCGTTACCGGTTTCTGTTCGGGCTGATCCGCGACACCCTCGTGCATGGCATCGTGATCGGCGCGCAGACGCCAGCCGATGCGGAGCGTTTCCGCGCGCTCGGCGCCAGCCGCGAACGCACGCACGTCACCGGCAACATCAAGTTCGATTTCGAGTTGCCGCCGGAAGTGCGCGATCGCGGACGGCGGTTTCGCGCTGCGCAGGCAGGCGATCGGCCGGTGTGGATCGCGGCGAGCACGCACCATGGCGAGGAGGAGGTTGTCATCGCGGCGCACCGCGAGTTGCTCGCGCGTAGTCCCGGGGCGCTGCTCGTGCTCGTGCCACGGCACCCGGAGCGGTTCGCGTCGGTCGCCAGCCTTCTGCAGCGCTCCGGATTGCGTTACGTGACCCGCAGCAGCGGTGCGCTCTGCGCCGCGGACGTGCAGGTGTACCTTGGCGACACCATGGGCGAACTGACGATGCTGTACGCCGCGGCCGACGTGGCGTTTGTCGGCGGCAGCCTGGTGCCGATCGGTGGGCACAATCTTCTGGAACCGGCCGCACTTTGCCTGCCGATCGTTACCGGACGGCATAACGAGAACGCAGCTGACATCGCTGCGATGCTGCAGGAGTGTGGCGCGGCCGGCGTGGTCGCTGGCCAGGCTGAGCTGACGGCCGAGGTCTGCCGGCTGCTCAACGACCCGCAGGAACGAGCGCGGCGCGGGGCTGCCGGGCTTGCCGTCATCAACAGCAACCGCGGTGCCCTCAACCGCTTGCTGGCGCTGGTCTATCCGCTGATCCGGTGAGTTGCGCGTGCCCCTGCGGGCGTTACTTCAGCAGCGCGTTGATCCGGGCGACGTCGTCGGCGGTGAGGGTGCCGGCGGCCTGCTTGAGACGGAGGCCGTTCAGGAGGTAGTTGTAGCGGCTGCGCAGGTAGTTGGTCTCGGCGATGAACAGGGTCCGACGCGCGTCCAGCACGTCCACCGTGGTGCGGGTTCCGACCTCGAAGCCCGCCTCGGTGGCCTGTAGCGCGGTACGCGCGGATTCCAGCGCCTGCTTCAGCGCGCGTACCCGCGAGATTTCCGAGATTACACCGAGATAAGCGTCGCGCGTCTGCCGTTCCGTTTCACGGACCGTACCTTCCAGCCGTTCCCTCGCTGCGCGGTGCTGGTAAACCGCCTGGGTGACCCGGGCCGAGGTCTGTCCGCCACTGAAAAACGGCACCTGCAGCTGCAGCCCGTACTGGTCGGTAATCTGGTCGAAGTTCGCAGGTCCGGGAATCCTGTTCGGCACACCCAGCAGGGTGGTGGTCTGCACGCGATTCGCGTTGCTGTCGATGTCCTGCTTGGAAGCCACGAAATCCAGTGTCGGCAGGTGCCCGGCCCTGGCAATGCGCACATCGTCTTTGGCGATCTGGGTGCCGATCTGGCTGGAAATGACCTGGCGGTTCTGCTGCAGCGCGATATCGACCCACTGGTTCTCGTCCTGCGGATCGGGTCCCGCCAGCGGGATCTCCTCGCCGGGCTTTGCCAATGTCTGCGGCGATTCGTCGATGATCGCGCTTAGCGCCACTTTCTGGTTCGCCAGGTTGCGCTTCGCGAGGATTTCCGCGGCCACGGCCTGGTCGTAGGCGGCCTGCGCTTCCTGTACGTCGGTAATTGCAATCAGCCCCACCTCGAAACGTTTCTGCGCCTGTTCCAGCTGCCGGCCGATCGCTTCCTTCGCCGCCTGCTCCGATGCCAGCGTATCCTCCGCGGCCAGCACATTGAAGTACGCGTCAGCGACACGGACGATCAGATCCTGCTCGGCCGCTTCGTAGTCCACATCGGCCCGTGACGCCTGTTTGTCCGCCTGCGAGAGGCTCACCCACCGGTCCCAGCGAAATACGCTCTGCCGCAGTTCCAGGCGCCAGTTAACGGCATCGCCGCGGCTGCTGCTGTCGAGCTGGAACGGGCCGAGCCGGTCGTTGCTGACGTTGGTGCTGTCCTGTTCCTGCTCGGTGTAATCGGTGGTGCCATTGACCTGCGGCAGGAGTGCGCCGCGGGCGATCGGCTTGCCTTGCCGCACGGCGAACCGGGTAGCTTCCGCTTCGCGCAGCAGCGGGTCGCTCTTGCGCGCCAGTTCGTATACCTGCAGCAGGTCCTCGGATTGGGCGGATGCTGCGCCGAGCAGCAGGGCGGTCAAGCCGATTGCGGTGATGCTTTGCTTCATGATGCGGATTCCATCATAGGGATATCCCGCGAGCCGCTGAAACAGTGGCCACGGTCATTTGATTTTTCGTATACCAGAGCGGCCCTATATCTGTCACATCGCCAGTCGTTCTCGGGGCCGCCGGCTCAGAACACGAACCGATCAGGCCGCAGCGCATGGATCAGGGGCGGGACCGCTGTTTCGAACAGCGACTCGCTCGTCACCCCGCCGTTGGAGCCACGGCGCACCAGCCGCGCCTCCATGATCGGCAGCTCGCCGACGATCGTGAAAATCCGCCCGCCCGGGTTCAGCCACGCCTCGAAACGCGGGTCGTATACCGGCAGCGAACCGGTGATGGCAATGACATCGAACGTACCACGCGGCTGCCATGCGTAAACGTCAGCGGAGATGACCTCGACGGTATCGTTGCCGGTTGCTTGCAATGCACGCCGCGCGCTTTCTGCAAGGTCGGGATAGATCTCAAGGCTCGTGATCTGCTGGCCCAACTGCGCCAGGCATGCCGCCAGAAATCCGCTGCCGGTGCCGATTTCCAGGACGCGCTCGCCACTCTTGACGGCCAGTGCCTGGAGCAAGCGCCCTTCGACCTGGGGCGTCATCATGCACTGCCCGTGCGCCAGGGGAATGCTCGTGTCGGCGAAGGCGACGGCGCGGTACGCTGGCGGCACGAATTCTTCGCGAGCCACCTGGCGGAGCACGCGCAGTACCGTAGCATCCAGCACGTCCCACGCGCGCACCTGCTGATGGACCATCTGGATGCGGGCGGTTTCCGTGTTCATGGGAGCAGGATTCTGAAGGATTGATTAGGTTAAGGAGTTTGACCCGGCTAAACAAGGCGCGGGAAGCGGGCGTTATGGTGAAATGCGGGAGTGGCGTGGAAGCCATCGGCTATGCTATCGGGAACTCATAACGGACAGGATGTCCGACAAAGAGGTTCAGCAGCGCCGCAGCGGTCGCCGGACGGGCAGAGAGCGCAACGCCGTTCCGCGTCCAGGAAAGGGCGGGTGACACCGCCCACCCGCAAAGAGCCGCCATACGTCGGCTGCCAGATCCAAACGTGGTGGTGATGACCGCATATTGGCTCGTGGGACTACTGGCGGTTGCCTTGGCCGGGCTGGGCGGCTTGTACCTTGTTACCGCCAATGCGCGCCGGCGCCAGGCAGCGGAGCTGGCGGCCTTGCAGGACTATGTCGTCGACGTGGCCGCGCGCGATGGTTCCGCCCGCGTCGCACCCTTCGAGGCCACCACCGCGGAGGCGGCCGGGATCAGCCATGCCGTCAGCCGGTTGCGCGAAGAACTTGATGTACGCGATCGCCACGTGGCGGAACGTGAGCACCTGTTCAGCGATCTGGCCAACTCCATTCCCGACGTCGTTCTCGTGCACCGCGACCGGGTGATCTTCGCCAATCGCGCTGCCGGACACGTGTTCGGCGTGCCGCCCGATCAGCTGGTCGGGCGGCCTGTGACAGATCTCGTCCAACCGGCTTATCGCGCCATGACGCGCAACGCGGTGGAGCAGCGTCTGGCCGGCGACAGCGCCCCGGAGCATCTGGAGGTGCAGTTGGCCAGCGGCGACGACGGCCGGTGGGTCGAGATCAGCGGTGCGCCGCTCGATTACCGGGGACAGCGCGCGCTCCTCAGCGTCGCCCGCGACATCAGCTTTCGCAAGAACATCGAAGCGAGCTTCGGGCGCAGCAGGCAGCAGGCCCAGGTAACGCTCGAGTCGATTGGAGAGGGCGTAGTGACGACCGACGCCCAGGGCAACATCGACTATATGAACAGCGCTGCGGAAAAGCTCACCGGTACCGGCCGGGACGCAGCCATCGGCAAGCGCCTTGCGGATATCGTGAAACTGGTGGACGAGACCGATCGGCGCGACCTCGGCGACCCGGTGATGCGCTGTCTGACCGACCGGCGCCGCGTCAGCATGGGGCGCCGCGCCATGATGATGTCGCCGGCCGAAGGCAAGGAGCTGTCCATCGAGCTGAGCGCCTCGCCGATCCGCGGTCCGGGTGATCAGATCGCCGGCACGATTGTCATCATGCACGACGTCTCCGAGGTGCGCGGCCTGGCCCGGCGCATGAGCTACCAGGCGACGCACGATGCGCTCACCGGGCTCATCAACCGGCGTGAGTTCGAGCGCCGCCTGGAGCAGGCCCTCGCTTCGGTACGCGAGGAAAACGTCAGCCATGCGCTCTGCTACCTGGACCTCGACCGCTTCAAGCCGGTCAACGACACCTGTGGCCACATTGCCGGCGACAGCCTGCTGCGCAGCGTGGCCGCGCTGATCCGTGAGAAGGTTCGCGAGTCGGACTCCGTGGCGCGCCTGGGTGGCGACGAGTTTGCATTGCTGCTGATCGGCTGCCCGCTCGACAAGGCGCGGCAGATTGCCGATGACGTCTGCCAGGCGGTGCGGGATTTCCGCTTCGTGTGGCAGGACAAGATATTCAACATCGGTGTCAGCATTGGCCTGGTCGAGGTCAGCCGCGACAGTACTTCGCTCGAGGATCTGCTCGGCGCCGCCGATTCGGCCTGCTATGTGGCCAAGCAGGAGGGCCGCAGCCGGGTGCACGTGTACTCAGCCCGCGACGAGGCCTCCGCACGCCAGCGCGGCGAGATCTACTGGCTGCGCCAGTTGCAGGCCGCGTTGAAAGAAGACCGTTTCGAGTTGCACGTGCAGCCCGTACTCTCGGTGGCCGGCCGCGCCACGCCGGGCCCGGCGGTGGAGGTGCTGCTGCGGCTGACCGACGAGCAGGGGCGCCCGGTATTACCCGGCCAGTTCCTGCATGCGGCGGAGCGCTATCACCTGATGGGCAGCCTCGATCGCTGGGTGGTACGCTCCACGCTCGCCGCGCTCGGGCAGGGCGCAATCCGTCTGCCCGAGAACCGCAGCTGCACGATAAACCTCTCGGCCCAGGCGCTCGGTGACGATGCGTTCCTCGAGTTCCTGGTCGAATGCCTGGACCAGAGCCAGGTTCCGCCGTCGCAGGTGTGCTTCGAAATCAGCGAAAACGCGGTGATGGCGAACCTCGAGCACGCGAGGCGGTTTGCCGCCGTACTGCATGGGCTGGGTTGCCAGTTCGGGCTGGATGATTTCGGCAGTGGCGTGGGCGCGCTGGCGAGCCTGCGAAACCTGTCCATCGATTACCTGAAGATCGACGGGGCGTATACGCACGGCTTGAAGACCGACGCGTTGAATCACCAGGTCGTGGCCGCGATCGCGCGTCTCGCCCGCACGGTCGGCCTGCGCGTGATCGCCGAGCAGGTCGAGACGCAGGCCGATTTCGATGCGCTGCGCGAGATGGACGTGGATTTCATCCAGGGCAACTACGTGGAACGCCCGCATCGTATGGGCGAGCCGAGCACCGTCACTGCGGCGGTGCACTGAGCCATCCCCCGGCGTTTCCTTGCGGGAGCGACCCCAGTCGCGATCGCCGCCAGCGGCCTCGCGGCGATGTCCGGCCGTGTTTTGAGACCAACGATTCTGCAAGCATAAAAAAAGCCGCCCCGCACTGCGGGGCGGCTGCATGAGGGCAGGGGATCGCGACCCGCGTCGCTGCCACGACCAAAGCGTCTCAGGTCATCAGAGCAGCGGGACCGCCAGCAGCGCCACGATGTTGATGATCTTGATCAGCGGGTTGATGGCCGGGCCGGCGGTGTCTTTGTAGGGGTCGCCGACGGTGTCACCGGTCACCGAGGCCTTGTGGGTCTCGGAGCCCTTGCCGCCGTAGTTGCCTTCCTCGATGTACTTTTTGGCGTTGTCCCAGGCGCCGCCGCCGGTGCACATCGAGATCGCGACGAACAGGCCCGTCACGATGGTGCCGATCAGCAGCCCGCCGAGCGCACGCACGCCGGCACCCGGCCCCATCAGGACATTCAGTGCGAAGGCCAGCACGATCGGCACCAGGATCGGCAGCAGCGACGGCACGATCATTTCCTTGATCGCCGCTCGCGTCAGCAGATCCACGGCCTTGGAGTAGTCCGGCTTGGCCGTGCCCTCCATGATGCCCTTGATTTCCTTGAACTGGCGGCGTACCTCGGTGACCACCGAGCCTGCGGCGCGGCCCACGGCTTCCATCGCCATGGCGCCGAACAGATAGGGCACCAGGCCGCCGATGAATAGCCCGATGATCACCGCCGGATCCGACAGGCTGAAGTTCTGCAGCTTGCCGGCTGCTTCGAGGTTGTGGGTGTAATCGGCGAACAGCACCAGTGCGGCGAGACCGGCGGAGCCGATAGCGTAGCCCTTGGTGACGGCCTTGGTGGTGTTGCCGACCGCATCCAGAGCGTCGGTGATGGTGCGCACGTTCTTCGGCAGACCGGCCATCTCGGCGATGCCACCGCCGTTGTCGGTGATCGGGCCGTAAGCGTCGAGTGCCACGATCATGCCGGTCATCGACAGCATGGAAGTCGCGGCGATGGCGATGCCGTAAAGGTCGCCCAGCGAGTACGAGCCCCAGATGGCCACGCACACCGCCAGCACCGGCAGAGCCGTTGACTTCATGGATACCGAGAGCCCTGCGATGATGTTGGTGGCGTGGCCCGTCTGCGAGGCACTGGCCACGTGGCGTACCGGGCTGTATTCGGTTGCGGTGTAGTACTCGGTGATCCAGATCAGCACACCGGTAAGCACCAGCCCGATCACAGCGCAGCCGAACAGGCTCATCGCCTTCGCGCCCATCATGGCCTGCGTGACCGGGAAGAAGGCGGCGAGCGCGATTACGCCCGAAACAATCACGCCGCGATAGAGTGCGTTCATGATCTTGCCGCCGTCCGATGCCTTGACGAAGAAGGTGCCGACAATCGACGCCACGATGGAAGCCGCGCCCAGCACCAACGGATAGGCGATGTAGGCGAGGTCGATGGCGCCGTCCGCAGACTTGAACAGCAAGCCGCCGAGCACCATGGTGGCGACCAGGGTCACCGCGTAGGTCTCGAAAAGGTCGGCGGCCATGCCGGCGCAGTCGCCGACGTTGTCGCCGACGTTGTCGGCGATCACCGCCGGGTTGCGCGGATCGTCTTCGGGTATGCCGGCCTCGACCTTGCCCACGAGGTCGGCGCCGACGTCAGCGCCCTTGGTGAAGATGCCACCGCCAAGCCGCGCGAAAATCGAGATCAGCGAGCCGCCGAAGGCAAGGCCCACCAACGCGTGCAGCGCGTGTTCATCGCCCACTATGCCACGCAGCACGGCGAAGTAACCGGCCACACCGAGGAGCCCGAGGCCCACCACCAGCATGCCGGTGATGGCGCCGCCGCGAAATGCAATCTGCAGCGCGGGGTTGAGCCCTGCGCTGGCGGCCTGCGCGGTGCGCACGTTGGCGCGCACCGAGATGTTCATGCCGATGTAGCCCGCGGCACCCGACAGCACCGCGCCTACCACGAAGCCGACTGCCGTGCCCACGTCGAGCGCAACGCCGAGCACCACGGCGAGCACAACGCCGACGACACCGATGGTGGTGTACTGCCGGTTCAGGTAGGCAGCGGCGCCGGCCTGCACGGCACTGGCGATTTCCTGCATGCGCGCCGAGCCGGCGGGCCGGGCCAGGATCCAGCGTACGGACATGATCCCGTAGAGGATCGCCAGGACGCCGGCGCCGATCGCCAGCCACAGAGCCATATCAGTTGACATGTAACCGTCCTCCGAATAATTCAGACCGGGCGGGTGGCGTCCGGCAGAAAACATTAACGAACCTTGCCACGGGCAGGCCCTGCATCCGTGGGCATCCATATCCCTTCAAACGGTCCTGCTTGATCCCCGCCGTGACCGGGCGGGCCCCAGGCGCCAGCGTGTTTTCGCCGAACGAAACACCCTGGCCGCACCATCCGCAACGGCGCTGCGCTTCTGCGAGCGCTGGCCGCCGGCCGGAAAAGGCGCGGCATGATAGCATGGCACCCCGGCAAGGGCATCAGGCCCGGCGGCGGGCCATCGGCGACTTCGGCGGCGCCGTTCGGGGCAGGCGATGGCTGCGCCTAGCCCCGCGGCGGCAGCTTTTTCCGCACGGCCACTTTGCGCAAGGCGACGTAATCCGGCAATCCGTCTCGATAGGGCGGATACGCTTCACCGCGAATCAATGGGGCGAGATAGCGGCGCGCGGCCGGCGTTATTCCGAAGCCGTCGGCGGTGATGAAGTTGCGCGGCATCATCTTTTCCCGGTTGGCCACCTCGGCGAGCGGGGCCTTGCTGATGCTCCAGCGGTAGGGCCTGTCGGACTTGCGCACGATGGCGGGCATCACGGCATTTTCGCCCTTCAGCGCGAGTTCTACGGCGGCCCTGCCGACCGCGTAAGCCTGGTCGACATCCACCTGCGAGGCGATGTGCCGGGCCGAGCGCTGCAGGTAATCGGCGATGGCGTAGTGGTATTTCAGCTTCAACTCGCTCTTGACCAGGTTGGCGATCACGGTCGCTACCCCGCCGAGCTGCTTATGGCCGAAGGCGTCGGTGGTGCCTGCGTCGGCGAGGAATTGTCCGTCGGGGTTGCGCGCGCCCTCGCTCACCACCACCACGCAGTAGTCGTACTTCGCAACGCACTCCTGCACGCGTTGCAGGAAGGCGGCGCGGTCGAACGGGATCTCCGGGAACAGGATGATGTGCGGCGGGTCTCCTGCCTTGTTACCGGCCAGCCCGGCTGCCGCGGCAATCCAGCCGGCATGCCGGCCCATCACTTCCAGAATGAACACCTTGGTCGAGGTCTTCGACATGGAGGCGACGTCGAGGGCCGCTTCGCGCGTCGATACGGCAATGTACTTCGCCACCGAGCCAAAGCCGGGGCAGGTGTCGGTGATCGGCAGATCGTTGTCCACGGTCTTTGGCACGTGGATAGCAACGATCGGGTAGCCAAGCTTCGCGCCGAGCTGCGAGACTTTCAGGCAGGTATCGGCGGAGTCGCCCCCGCCGTTGTAGAAGAAGTAGCCGATGTCGTGGGCCTTGAAGACCTCGATCAGCCGCTCGTACTCGGCACGGTTCTGGTCCAGCCCCTTGAGCTTGTAGCGCGCCGAGCCGAACGCCCCGCCCGGTGTGTGGCGCAGCGCCGCGATGGCTTTCGCCGACTCCTTGCCGGTGTCGATCATATCCTCGTCGAGCGCGCCGAGGATGCCGTTGCGCCCGGCGTAGAGCTTGCCGATGCGGTTTTTGTACTTGCGCGCGGTCTCGATCACGCCGCAGGCGCTTGCGTTGATCACTGCGGTAACGCCGCCCGATTGGGCGTAAAAGGCATTTTTTCTGGCCATGTGCCGGTTCCGTTGTCGGTGGTTGTCGGGAGGGGCGAAAAATAGCACAGCAAGCGCGCATGCCCCCACTGCCCGGGCCGAGCGCCGCGTTTGACCCGCTGCGGAGGAGGCTGTAGGTTTGCCCGCCTCGCAGCCGAGGTAGGTGTGATCGCCATGAGAATCGTTTTCCTGGGAGCGCCGGGGTCCGGCAAGGGCACTCAGGCGCAGCGCCTGGTGGCCGATCACGGCGTCGTGCAGGTCTCGACTGGCGACCTGCTGCGCGCTGCGGTGGCGGCGGGCACCCCGCTCGGCAAGCGCGCCAAAGCGGCCATGGATGCCGGCGAGCTGGTCTCCGACGAGATCGTGCTGGAACTGATTCGCGAGCGGCTCGCCGCCCCGGACACCACGCGCGGCTTCATTCTCGATGGCTTTCCGCGCAACGTGGCGCAGGCGCAGGCGCTCGAAACCGTGCTGGCGGGTCTCGCCAGGCCGCTCGATGCCGTGGTGCTGATCGACGTGGATCTCGACATTCTCATGAAGCGGCTCACTGGCCGGCGCACCTGTTCCGTGACGGGCAAGCTGTTGAATGTCTATTTTTCGCCGCAGTCCGAGATCGACGCTTGTATGAAGGCCGGCGGCAAGCTTATTCAGCGCGCTGATGATAACGAGCAGACCATCGGCAACCGCCTGCGCGTTTATCGCGAGCAGACCGAACCGCTGGTCGAGTACTACCGCAAATCCAGGCTGCTCCGCACGGTAAAAGGCGAGGGCGGGACGGACGAGGTCTATGCCCGGCTGCGGCAGGCGCTCGGGCTGTAGGCGCGGCTGAAGCCGCGCCTACACAGCAGCCAGCAGCGCCTCGCCGACCACCGCGCGTCGCCAGCCCTGCAGCGGGCGCACCTGGCGCGAGCCGCGGTATAGCGCGGTGAGTTCGCTGCGCGTTGCGAGAATTTCCGGTGCGATGCCCAGTTTCGCGGCCACCGCCTGTACCACCTGGCTCAACTTGCGAATCGCCCCATTCTCCGCCGGCTCCGCCCGCGGTAACTGCACCAGAGCCAGATCGCCGGATGCAACCTCCGCATCGGCCGCGCGCAGCTCCGCCAGCAAGGCCTTGCCCGACTTGCGCACCGTGCCGGCCGGCAAATCCCTGATCTTTTCGAGATCGGTGATCGCGCGGGCCGTTGAGTGGGCGAGCCCGAGCAGGGCCTGATCGCTCAGGATCCACTGACGCGGGCGGTTGGCGCTCGACGCGCAGCTTTCCCGCCACGCCGCAAGCCGCCGAATGCGGGCCTGCACCGGCACCGGCAGGTGCGCCACGCCGCCGAGTCGCCGCCATGCGTCCTGTGGCGGCACATCGTAAAGCGCTGGGTCGAGCAACGCCGCGCTGTCTTCCTCGGCCCAGCGAAGCCGGCCGCTGGCCTCCAGGCGTTTGCGCAGGACCGCGTACAGGTCGGGCAGGTAAGCCACGTCGTTGCCGGCATAGGCAATCTGCTCGGTGGTGAGAGGCCGCCGCGACCAGTCGGTGCGGGTGTGAGACTTGTCGAGCGCTACGCCGAGCTCAGCCTGGACCAGGCCAGCATAGCCAATCTGCGCGGGAGCACCGAGAAGCCCCGCGGCGATCTGCGTATCGAAGATCGCCGCCGGCAATTGACCGAACTGCAGCCGCAGTACCTCGAGATCCTGCTTGGCCGCATGCACCAGCGTCAGGGTGCCGGCACGGGCGAGCAGGCTCCACAGCGCGGTCGTATCCAGCGGGATCAGCGCATCAATGCAGTGCACTTCCTGCCGGCTGGCCAGCTGTACTAGGCACAGGCGTGGGCGGTAGGTATCCGTGCGCATGAACTCGGTGTCGAGAGCGATCTCGCCCTGGCTGGCCAGCGCTGCGCAGCAGGCATCGAGTTCCGCCTGGCGTGTGATCAGTCGCATGGGGTGATGAGGGGTTGGCACGGGTACCGAGTGTAGAGGATCATGTCGGCCATCGCCTACGCGTCGCCGACGGCCGCAAACGCTGTTCATGTTCGCCCTGCTTCAGGCATTCCTGCAGATTGCCCTGCGCCGCCTCGGGCCGGAAGATCTGCCTGATTCGCGCTTCCTGATGGGTGTGGCCCTGGTCGGTTATGTGCTGGCTCAGGTGCCGATCGCGGTGCTGTTGCACGGCTGGGAGTTTTCCGCCGCGCGCGCGATCGCCGCAGATGCGCTGCTGCTGGCCGGATTCTTCTGGGTCATGCTTTGGGCGAGCGGGCGCCTGTCTCGCTACCGCCGCACGCTCTCGGCTTTGCTGGGCGCTGGTGCGCTGCTCACCGTGATGCAATGGCCGCTGGTCTGGTGGTGGAAGATGGGCGCCGCCGAGGGTGAGGGACCGATTGGGGCAACCGTGGGCCTGCTCGCGATGATGGTCTGGTCGATACTGATTCAGGCGCATATCGCCGCGCGCGCGTTGTCGTCACCATTCGGGGCGGGCATGCTGGTCGCCGTGGCGTATTTCCTGCTTAATTACGAAATCACAGCGCAACTGGCGCCGCCTGTGCCCTGATGCACGTGCATATCCTTGGCATTTGCGGAACGTTCATGGCGGGCCTTGCGGCCATCGCCCGGGAAGCCGGCCATCGGGTCACTGGCGCCGACCGCGGCGTCTATCCGCCCATGAGCGATCAGCTGCGTGCGCTCGGCATCGACGTAACGGAAGGCTACGAAGCGGGGCAGCTCGATCCGCCGCCCGACGTGGTCATCGTTGGCAACGTCATGTCGCGGGGCATGCCGGTGGTCGAGGCGCTGCTCGAGCGGGGGATGCCGTATTGTTCCGGACCGGAGTGGCTGGCACGCGAGGTATTGCGCCGGCGCCAGGTGATCGCTATTTCCGGCACCCACGGCAAGACCACCGCCACCAGCCTGACAGCCTGGATCCTCGACCAGGCGGGCCTCGATCCCGGTTTTATGATCGGTGGGGTGCCGCGCGATTTCGGCATCTCGGCGCGGCTCGGCAAGGGCCGGCACTTCGTCATCGAGGCCGATGAATACGACACGGCGTTCTTCGACAAGGGCGCGAAGTTCCTGCATTACCGGCCGCATATCCTGGTCATCAACAATCTCGAATTCGATCACGCCGACATCTACCCTGATCTCGCAGCCATACAGCGCCAGTTCCATCAATTGGTGCGCATGGTGCCCGGCAATGGTCGCATCATCGTTCGTGCCGACGATGCGAATGTTCGCGACGTGCTCGATTGCGGCTGCTGGACGCCGGTGGAAAGCTATGCGAGCAGCCTCGCGGCCGGTGCCGAGTGGACGGGCATTGCCGGCGGTGGGGCACTGCGGTTGATGCGCCAGGGACAGGAAATCGGCGCGACCCCCTGGCATCTGGCGGGTGCGCACAACGCCGAGAACGCGGTGGCGGCGATTCTCGCCGCCCGCCAGGCCGGTGTGGAGCCGGTGACGGCATTGCGGGCGGTGGGATCGTTCCACGGCGTGAAGCGCCGCCTGGAACTGCTCGGTACGTTCTCCGGCGTGCGGCTTTACGACGATTTTGCGCACCATCCCACCGCAATCGCGCGTACGATTGCCGCGTTGCGCTCGGAGTTCGCTTCCGGCCGGGTGCTGGTTGTGCTCGAACCGCGCTCCAACACCATGAAGCTCGGCGCGCACCGCGAGCAACTCGCTGCCGCGCTGCACGACGCTGACCTGAGCTGGGTGCTTCAGCCCGGAGGGTTCAGATGGGACGTGGCGAAAGCGCTCGCGACTGTCCGTTCGGCAACGGTGTGCGCCGACAAGGCGGCGATCGTGCGCGGCGTCATCGCCGCCGCCATGCCCGGCGATGCGGTGGTGGTCATGAGCAATGGGGATTTTCAGAACATCCGGTCGGATCTCGCCGAAGCATTGGCGAGCAGCAGCTAGGGTCCAGTCATGGAATCGAATAAAAATCGCCCGCGCGCCTGGATGTGCCTGAGTTGCGGCTATGTCTACGACGAGCATCAGGGCTCACCCGAAACCGGATATCCGCCGGGCACCCGCTGGGAAGACTTGCCGCTATCGTGGCGCTGCCCGGAATGCGGGGCCGGCAAGGAGGACTTTGCGCCGGCGGAAGACGACTAGCCGGGCCGCGGCTAGTCGGCGCCGAGCTGGCGTGGCTGCACCCCTGCCTCCGTGAGCAGCCGGATCACGCTGTCGGGACCGACCAGGTGCAGGGTACCGACCACCACCAGGTAGTCCTCGCGGGCACGAGTCAGCGCGACGATGGGCTTCACCCAGTTGCGATTGCGCTCGGCGACGATGCTCCGGTATATCTCGGGCTGATCGCGCAGCCCCTTGAGGAATTCATCCTCGAGCGAATTGGTGTCGCCCGTCTGCCAGGCGCGGACGATGTCGTCGACCTTATCGCCGATTTCGGCGGCTTCGTCGAGCGTCACCATGAGGAAGGTCCGCTGCGCTTTCGCTGGCAACCGGTCCAGCAGGCTGAGCTGCTCCTCGGCGGTCTCCAGCCCGCGGATCTCTTTGCGGTCGCCACGGGCCCGCTGCAGGATGCGCTGCTCTACGCCGCAGTCGGACTGGAAGCCGAGCTGCTGCAGCCGGAGTTGCGTCACCGAGACGGCCGCGAGCCAGGGCTCGAATCCGCGCACCAGGTCGAGTTCGAGATCAATCGCCCGCGCTTTCTGCTGAGCCCGGCGCCACTCGTCGGCGCCGAGCAGGATCTCCAGGCTGCGACCCTGTGGATCGACGCCGAGCTTCTGGATCAGCTCCTGCATCGCCAGCGGGTCGGTGTCGTCGAGGTCGAGTTCCATGACGATAACTTCAGCCTTCTCGTATGCCTGAATGACTGTGGCGGGCAGTGGATCCTCGGGTCGCAGAAAGTGGATCGACCCGAGCAGCGTGACGGTATTTGCGGCGCCGCGGATTTCCCATATCGGCGGAGCACCGCACAGAGCGGGTGAAGCGACGAGCGCGAGGAGCAGACCGACGCCGGTGCGCCGCCGGCGGTGATCGACGTTCAGCATGCGGTTTTTCCCTCATCGAGCCACACGACCTCGGTCTGCACGCTGCCGTCAGCGTGCAGGTCGATCCAGCGGAAGCCGGGCGGGCGGCGGTCGATAGCGAACAGGTCACTGCGGGGCAGGAACTGGAAGCAGGTCGACGGCGTGGTCAGATAGCGCACACCGTCACGCTGGACGTCCGATGCCTGGTGCACGTGGCCGGCAAGAACCACCCGCACCTGAGGGGAGCGCGCCACGATCTGCAGCAGCTCGGCGCGGTTATACAGCCCGAGCTCATCCAGCCAGTGGCTGCCGACCGGCAGCGCGTGATGGTGTAAAGCCAGCAGCACATACGCATCGCGGTGCGCCGCCAGGGTTTCGTCCAGCCAGGCAAGTTCTGCCGCGGCGATCCGCCCGCCGTGATCGCCGGGGACGAAGCTGCTGAGCAGGATCACGTGCCAGGGTGGTGCTGCAAGCACGCCGCCGAATTGCAGCGGTGGTTTACCGAGGACGCTGGACATGAATTCCGGCGCGTCGTGATTGCCTGGCAGGCACCACACCGGGACGCCGAGTCGTGCCATCAGCGTAACGAAATGCCCGTAGGCCGCGCGAGTTTCGTCCTGCGCCAGGTCGCCGGTGGCCAGCACCGCGTCGGGGCGGCGCGGATCGGTCTCGGCCCGCTCGATCACCGCGCGCAGCGTGCGAAAGGTGTTGACGCCGCGCAGGCGGCCTTCGCAGTCCGCGTGCAGGTGGGTGTCGGTGATATGCAGCAGTCTGAGCGCGGGCTTGGGCACCGTCGGCCTAGTAGCGGTAATGCTCGGGCTTGTACGGGCCGTCGATGGGGACGCCGATGTAGTCGGCCTGCTCCTGCGTCAGCCGGGTGAGCTGGGCGCCGATCTTCTTCAGATGCAGCCGTGCCACTTTTTCGTCGAGGTGCTTGGGCAGCACATAGACCTTCTTCTCGTACTTCTCAGCGTTGTTCCACAGGTCGATCTGCGCCAGCACCTGGTTGGTGAAGGAGTTTGACATAACGAAGGAGGGGTGGCCGGTGGCGCAGCCGAGGTTCACCAGCCGCCCTTCGGCGAGCAGGATGATACGCTTGCCGTCGGGGAAGATGACGTGGTCGACCTGCGGCTTGATGTTTTCCCACTTGTACTTGCGCAAGGAGGCGACGTCGATCTCGCTGTCGAAGTGACCGATGTTGCAGACGATGGCCTGGTTCTTCATGTGCTTCAGGTGGTCGTGGCTGATCACCCGGAAGTTGCCGGTGGCGCTGACGAAGATGTCTGCCTTGTCGGCAGCGTAGTCCATGGTGACGACGCGGTAGCCTTCCATCGCGGCCTGCAGCGCATTGATCGGGTCGATCTCGGTGACCCATACCGTGGCCCCTAAGCCGCGCAGCGACTGCGCGCAGCCTTTGCCGACGTCGCCATAGCCGGCCACCACCGCGATCTTGCCGGCGATCATCACGTCGGTGGCGCGCTTGATGCCATCCACCAGCGACTCGCGACAGCCATACAGGTTGTCGAACTTCGACTTGGTGACCGAATCGTTGACGTTAATGGCCGGGCAGGCGAGGTCGCCCGTGCGAGCCATGTCGTAAAGCCGTTTCACGCCCGTGGTGGTCTCTTCCGAGATGCCACGGACCTGCTTCATCAGCTCCGGGTACTTGTCGTGCATGATCGCGGTGAGGTCCCCGCCGTCATCGAGGATCATGTTCGGCCGCCAGCCGTTCGGCCCGAGAATGGTCTGCTCCACGCACCACCAGTACTCCTCCTCGGTCTCGCCCTTCCAGGCGAACACCGGGATTCCGGCGGCGGCTATGGCTGCGGCGGCGTGGTCCTGGGTGGAGAAGATGTTGCAGGAGGACCAGCGGA
>CAYOFE010000015.1:0-31821 GCA_964403135.1 uncultured Chromatiaceae bacterium
GGCGGTGTGTCGACACGGGTCGGTGCCGGTAACCTCACGTTTTTCCAGAACAGCTCGGAGGTTTACGACCCGGCCAGCGGTCAATGGAAGCTCTCCGGGATCATGTCCACCGGTCGCGACGAGTTCAGCGGGCTGCTGCTCGACGACGGTCGGGTAATGATCTCCGGCGGCTTCGTTTCGCCGGGTGCGGTGCTGCTCAACACGGTGGAAATCTACACGCCGGGCCTGACGCCGCAGATCAACGGCCTCTACAACGTGGTGGGCGACCTGCCGGACCCGGCCTTCGACCGCCGCGGCCGCGAGACGATCACGACGCTGATCGGCAACGTCAAGTCCAAGGTCGATACCCTGCAGTACGCCAAGGCACTGGAAGAGGCGCAGAAGCTGCTGGTCAAGGTCAACGAGAAGGTGCTGGATCCGGCCGCGCGGGCGCGGCTGGCCAACATCGTCGGGGTGCTGATCAACAGCCTGATCGATAAGATCTCGCCGAACCTGCCACCCACCGTGGCGCCGGTCGCAACACCCACTGCCGGCGTCGAGCCGCTGCTGGTGAATTTCACCGGCAACGCGGTGGATTCCGACGGCACCATCGTCTACACACTGTGGAACTTCGGCGACTTCACCACCAGCAACGACCCGAACCCCTCGCATACCTACAAGTGCGACGGCACCTACAAGGTAACGCTGGAGGTGGCTGATGATCGTGGAGCGGTCGCATCGGCATCGGTGACCGTTACGGTCAGCTCAGCAGGTGGGCCGGTCACCTACGACTGCGACGTGCAGCCGGTGTTCAACCGGGTGTGCACGGGCTGCCATGGCGCTGCGCGCGGGCTTAGCCTCACGACCTGCGAAGGCCTGGAGCTCGGCAGTTCCCCGTATCCCAACCGCAAGGTGGTGATCCCGGGCGATGCGGCCAGCAGCATCCTGTACCAGCGCATCACCAGCACCACGGCGCCGATGCCGCCGGTGGGCGGGTTGCTGCCGGTGTCCGAACAAAACGCGATCCGTGACTGGATCAACAGCCTGACGCCCGGCAACTACGACTACTGCGAGTAGCCGCAACCGGGCTTTCGGGTGAAATCCCGGAGGGGACAGACTTCAAGTCTGTCCCCTTTTTCTTTCCGCCGGTGGCGACAGAACTCCGGTCTGCCTTTTGTCTATTCCCTAGATGGATAGGTAAATCTCGAACTGTTGCTTCCTCCGGACGTCTGTTATCTTGCCGCCGCGTTTGGGCAGTGCAGGACCAGCAGGGGGAAGAAGAATGGCCGGGTTCGCGCAGCGCCGCGCAGTGGCGCTTGGGTTTGCATGCGGCTTTTTTGCCATGGCCGGGACCACGTCTGCCCAGACGGCGCAGACGACTGCAGCGGTGCTGCCCATCGAGGAAATCGTCGTCACGGCGCGCAAGCGCGAGGAGAGCATCCTCGAGGTGCCGGTGGCCGTCACGGCGTTTTCGGCCGATGACATCGAGCAGCTCGGTCTCGCCGATGTCACCGACATCGCCCGCTTTACGCCGGGGTTTGCGCTGAATTCGGCGCTCGGCCGCCAGCCCGCCTCGTTCCGCCCGGTGTTCCGCGGCGTCACCACGGTGCGCAACGGCGTCGGCAACGCTAACGCCGGCAGCATTTTCGTCGACGGCATCTACGTCGGTGGTGCACTGCTGGCTACCGAGCTTGAAAACCTCGAACGGGTGGAGGTCATGCGCGGCCCGCAGTCCGCGCAGTACGGGCGCAATACCTACGTCGGCGCGGTGAACTACGTGACAAAGCAGCCGACGGAGCAGCTCAGAGGCGAGCTGTCCGCGACGGGCGCCCAGCACGAAACGTTCGATGCCACCGGCTGGGTAAGCGGACCGCTCGGCTCCGACCAGCTGCTGTTCGCGCTCGGTGCCGGGCATCGCGAGTACGGCGGCGAATGGGACAACCTCCGTGACGGCAGCGAGGTGGGGGGCGAGGAGTCCGACGAGCTGACCGCCAAGCTGCTGTACCGGCCGAACGACGACCTCGACATCTCGCTGAAGCTCGGCTGGCAGCAGACCGATGACGATCATTTCGCCATGTACCTGCAGCCCTCGACGCTCAACAACTGCTGCTTCAGAACGCCGGATGCGCCACGCGCCCGCGAGTACTACGCCGGCAAGGCGGTGCTGCAGGAGCAGGTAAATCTCTACACCGACGTGCTCGAAGCGAACGGCGGCTCGGGCACCGAGCTCGACCGCATGCTCGGCAGCCTCGCTGTCAACTGGCGCGTCGGCGGATTCGCCCTGGCGAGCGTTACGGGCGTGATCAGCGACGACCTCGACATGGGATTTGATGCCTCCTACGCCGGATATGATCCCAGTGTGCCGTTCGTGCAGCCGGCCGGCTCGTTCCTCGCCTACGAAGAAAAGGAATACGACGATTTCTCGCAGGAGCTGCGCCTGACCTCAGCGAATGACCGGCCGCTGCGCTTCACAGCGGGGCTTTACTACTACGACGGCGAGGCCGATACCACGCTGCGCAACCATATCGATCCGAGCACCGGCATTCCATCGCCGGATCCGCGTTCCCGTGACGAAGTCGAGAACCGCGCCGTATTTGGCGGTGTCGAGTGGGACTTCCTCGAGCGCTGGACCGCGGGCGTGGAGCTGCGCTGGGCCGAGGACGAGGTGACGGTGACGAGCATTCCGGTGGGGTCGCCGGAAGTCGCCTATGAGGAGGACTTCGAGAGTCTCACGCCGCGATTTACGCTGAGCTGGCGGGCCACCGATGCGACAATGTATTACGCCAATGTCTCGAAAGGCGTCAAGCCCGGCGATTTCAACAGCCAGGTACCGGCGCTGCCGGGTGGCGCGCCCGACGAGTCCTACCGCGCCGTTGACGAGGAAGTCGCGTGGAACTACGAGATCGGCGTGAAATCGCTGCTGTGGGACCAGCGCCTGTCGCTCGCGCTGGCCGCGTACCTGCTGGACGTCGAGGACCAGCAGTTCACGCAGCTGATCGAGCTGGCGGGCGGCGGCACCGCCTCGATTCTCACCAACGCCGGCCAGACCGAGGTGTGGGGCATCGAGGCTGAGATCGGTGCGCGGCTCGCGGAGAACCTGACGGTCAACGCCACGTACGCGTACACCGACTCCGAGATCGACCGGTGGATCAGCCAGGAGCAGGCGGACTTGCAGGGCAGCGACGGCTCGTATGCCGATAACCAGTTGCTCGGCGATGTCTCGGGTCAGGACTCGCCGCGCGTGCCGGAGCACATGGCTTCGCTCATCGCCCGCTATCAGCGCCAGATGACGGACCGTGTGGACTGGTACACCAGCGCCGACTGGACCTACGAATCGTCCAAGTACGCGGCCGAGCACAACCTGATCGAGACCGGTGACCGGCAGCTCGTCGGATTGCGCACCGGCGTCACTTTCGACCGCTGGGACCTGAGCGTCTGGGCGAAGAACCTGTTCGACGACGACACTCCGGTGGACGTGATCCGTTACTTCGATCGCCGTTACGCGACATTGCCGCCGCTGCCCCAGCTCGGCGGGCGCGTCAGCAGCACGCCGCGCGGGTTCGCCATCCCGCTGCCGCGCGGGCTGCAGACCGGGCTGACGGTGCGCTACCGGCTCTGAAGGCCGCCGGATCGCGACTTGCGTCGCTCCCACAACCGGTTTGGTCTCCGGCGGGAGCGGCGCAAGCCGCGACGGGTGGCGCCATTGACCGCTTGCGGCCGATCCACGAAGATGCCGCAATCGCCGTCTCATCCCGGAGAACTACACCATGAAACTCTACGGTGCACTCGCGTCCCCCTATGTGCTGCGCGTGATGCTTTTCGCCAAGCTGAAGGGTGTTGACCTGCCGCTGTCGGCCATACCCGGCGGCAGCCCGCGCTCAGCAGAGTATCTGGCCTTAAATCCGATCGGCAAAATCCCCAGCCTGGATGTCAATGGCACCTGCCTGCCCGAGTCGGAAGTCATCTGTGAATACATCGAGGACCTGCATCCCGGAAAGGGTGGGATGCCGGCCGACAAGCTGGATCGTGCCCGTTCGCGCCTGATCTCGCGTATCGTCGACACCTACATCGCGCCGCAGATCGGCCCGTTCTTCCGCAACATGAACCCGGCGTCGCGCGACCAGGCCGCCGTCGATGCCGCTGGCGCCGAGCTGAAGAAGGTCTTCGGTTACCTCGAGCACTTCATGGGTCCGGGCCCGTTCTGCGTCGGTGCCGAGCCCACGCTCGGCGACTGCGCGCTCGCGCCGCACACGGTGCTGCTCAAGCGCATGGTGTTCGCGAACTTCCCGACGGTCGCCGATCCCACGCAGGGCAGTGGCCGGCTCGCCACGTGGTGGAAGGCCGTCCAGGGCCATGTCACCTGCAAGGCAATGACCGACGAGTACGCCACCGCGCTCGACGGCTTTATGAAGGCGATGGCCTCGCGCGGAGGCGGGCCGCCGCGCTAGGTTCGCTGGTGCGAGCGATACCAGTCGCGATAGCACCTGTAGGAGCGACGCCAGTCGCGAGCGGGGGATCGCGGCTTGCGCCGCTCCCACAGGCTTGCTTATCTCTTGTGGGAGCGACGCAAGCCGCGATAACACGCGCCCGTAGCTCAGCTGGATAGAGCACTTGGCTTCGAACCAAGGGGTCGGCGGTTCGAATCCGTCCGGGCGCGCAGAAATCAACAACCCGGGCGCTGCCCGGGTTGTTGATTTCTTGTGTTCCGGACCCCGGTGAGAAGCGCGGTTTGACAAATTCGCAGAGCGAATTTGGACGCCGCAGGCGCCCCGCAGGGGCGAGCGGCCGTACCCGGCCGCGAGTCAATCCGTCCGGGCGCGCCAGCTTGCTATTTTGGCCCCGTCGCCTTGCGATGCGCCGGCCGGTCGCGGCAGCGGTCGAGCCAGGCCTTGATGTGCGGATACTCGTCCAGGTCCACCTTGGCGCCGTTCGCCATGCTGAAGATGCAGGCGACGTTCAGGTCGGCCACGGTGAAGGCGTTGCCGACCAGGTACTGCCGGCCGGCGAGGTGGTCGTTGAGGTAGGCGAGCGGGCGTTTGATCTGCTCGGCGTTTTTCTTTTCGTTCTCGGGGTTGCGGTCGGCTTCTTTGCGGAACATGCGCTCGATCATGAGCTGCACCATCGGCGGATCGACTTCGGTGACGGCAAAAAAGCTCCATTGCAGCGCCTGGGCCTGCTCGCCCTCGCTTGCCGGCCAGAGCTGCGTGCCGTACTTGCGGGCGAGATAGACGTTAATGGCCATCGACTCGGACAGCCTCAGCTCGCCATCCGTGATGAACGGCACCTTGCCGAGCGGATAGATCTTCTTCACCGCCGCGGCTTTCTCGTCCATGGTGGCGTATTTGGCGAGATCTTCGTGCTGAAAAGGCACGCCGCATTCCTCCAGCATCCACAGCACGCGCGAGGCGCGCGATCGAGCGGGTCCGTATAGCGTCAGCATGTCAGGCTCCTGTCATTGTTCGGGTCTGGGCGGATACAGGCAGGTAAATCGCTGAAAGACGACCGGGGCGTCTTCGTCGAAGCGTTCGCCGCGGGCCTCCAGGATCGGCGTCCAGTAGTTACGGTGAAAAGCGCGGAACTTCACCACGTCGCGCAGCGCCGGCGTTTCGATGGCAACGTGCTCGGGCCCGATGGCGCTGAACGGGATCACCGCGCATTCGTCGTAACGCACCAGGCAGCGCGGCCGATCGTCGAAGTCGATGAGCACGGCATACTCCCCGGGCTGCGGCAATTTGCCGCTGGCGAAATCCGCCGGCTGCGAGAAAACACCGGTCTTGTCGCGCGCGATGATGTAGCCGATCAGCCGCTCGCAGAGCGCGGCGGTATTGCCAAGCCGGCGCATCGCCAGCCCCTCGGCCCGCAGCGCGGCCGGGAAATCCCGGCCCAGCGCATCGCGACAGGCGTCGAGAAAAACGGCGATGGAGGCGGTCTTCGAGTTCATATAGTCAATATTGACTATAGCCGAGTTGCCCGCCTATAGTCACCCGCCAGCCCAGTAGCGAGCCAGAACGCCAGCATGTCGCGGCGCAGTGGACCAGAACCCAACGAGACCTGCAGCCGGACACCGGCGCAGGCTACGCGCACGCTGATGCTGCTCGGGCTGCTGCGTTCCGGGCCCAAGCACGGCTATGAATTGCACCGGATCGTGGTCGGTCACGGCGAGCTGTATACGGACCTGAAGAAGCCCACGCTATATCACCTGCTCGATCGGCTCGCCGCGCAGGGCGCGGTAGCGGTCACCACCGAGGGCGGAACGCGCGGACGGCGCGGCGAGCGGTTGATCTACGCGCTCACCGGTGCGGGCGACGAGCTGTTCGAGCGACTGCTGCGCGAGGCGCTCAGCACCTTTCACGCCGGTTCGACCGGGCTCGAAGTGGCCGCCGTGTTTCTCGATTGCCTGCCGCCGCGAGAGGCGCGCCGGCTGCTCGCGGAGCGGCGGCTTGCCGTCGAGCATCGCCGGACCGTCATTGCGAAGGAACTCGGCCCGTTGGCCGGGCGCTCCTCTGCGCTGCGCATGGCGAGCGGCTTTTTCGCCGCTGATCATGCGTTGAGCCTGATGGACGCCGAGCTCGACTGGATTTCGCGGGCCTCCACGCACCTGGCCAAGTCGAGCGCCCGCACGACCTGCTCGGCGGCCAGCGGGCGCCGGGATCACAAGCAGGTCGCGGCAAGGTAACGCTCGCGAGCCCGATCACATGACATGCAGAGGTGAGACATGAAAGCGATGAGGATTATTGCATTACTTTTCGGCCTGGCGCTCGGCGCTGCCGAGGCCGCGCCGGACTTCAGCGGTACCTGGACGCTCAATCCGGCGAAAGGCGCTAATCTCGGCATGATGGCCGCTGTGCAGGAGACCGTCACCGTTGCGCAGACCGCTGACAAGCTGACCATCGATCACGCCGCTACGTTCCAGGGCGAAACGACGAAGCGCACGGTCAATTACGACCTGACGGGAAAGCCGGTGATGAATCCCGGCCCGATGGGCGGCGAGGGCGAAACGGTCGTGAAATGGGATGGCGACAAGCTGGTCGCCACCTGGACCACCGAGGGCGCCATCGCGGGCACGAAGGTGACCCGGACCGAGACCTGGTCGCTGGCTGCCGACGGCCAGTCGCTGAGCGTGGAGACCGCGCGCAGCAACCGGCCGAACATGATCATGGTTTACGAGAAGAAGAAGTGAAGGCAGCAGGCATCGCGGCAATGGCCGGCGCCGTTGCGGTGACGGCCGGCGGGGCCTGGTGGGGGTGGCTGGCCCTGAGCGACGATCCGGCTGAAGGCGCCGGGCAGCGGGTGTTCGTCAGCCCCGAGCGGCGCACCATCGCCGCGACGGTGCTCGCGACCGGGATCCTGAGGTTGCGGGTCGGCGGTGAGGTGCGCGTCGGCGCGCAGCTCTCCGGCATCGTCGAGAAGCTCAACGTCGAGGTGGGCTCGCACATTAATCGCGGCGATGTCATTGCCAAGATCGACTCGCGCGGGATCGAGGCGCAGCTCGCCCAGCAGCGCGCGCAGGTCAAGGTGATCGAGCAGGAAGTGCGCCGCGCGGAGGTGGAGCTGGCGCGCGCGAAGGAGCTCGACGAGAAGAAGCTGGTAGCCCGCAGCGACGTGGAAGACCGCATGCTGGATCTGGACGAGGCGAGAGCGCGCCTCGAGAAGGCGCGCCGTGACGTGGCGGTTGTCGAGACCGAGCTCAACTACGCCATCATTCGCTCGCCGATCACCGGCACGGTCGCCTCGGTGACCACGCAGGAAGGAGAGACCGTGGCGGCCTCGTTCACCACGCCGACTTTCGCCACGGTGATCGAGGACGGCGCGCTCGAACTCATCGCGATGGTGGACGAGACCGACATCGGCAACGTGGCGGTCGGCAATCCCGTGACGTTCACGGTCGAGGCCTACCCGGCGATGGAATTCCAGGGTCGCGTGGCGCGCATTGCGCCGAAGGGCACGATCATTTCCGGCGTCGTGAATTTTGAGGTGATGGTCCGCATCGACTCGCCGGCCGAGGTGCTGAAGCCGGACATGACGGCGAACGTCACCATCCGCACCGCCGAGCGCGAGGCGCTCGTGGTGGCGAGCCCCGCCATCCAGCGCGAGGCCTCAGACCGCTACGTATGGGTCGAGAAGGACGGCCAACTTGCCCGGCGCACCGTGATCGTCGGCACTCGCGATGCCAGTTACACCGAAATCCGCCAGGGCCTTGCGCCCGGCGACCGGGTCCTGCTGGGCCCGCAACCAGGCGCCGCGGCAGGCGGCGGGGCAGGAGCGACATGATCGAAGTCAGTCATATCGTCAAGACCTACCAGCGCGGCGACGGCACGCCCGTAGCGGCGTTAAAAGATATCTCTTTTGAGATCCGAAAAAACGAGTTCGTCACCATCCGCGGCGCATCGGGCTCGGGCAAGTCCTCGCTGCTCAACATCCTCGGTTGCCTCGACACGCCGACGAGCGGCACCTACAAGCTTGACGGCGAGGACGTGTCGCACTACACCGACGAGCGCCGCTCGCACATCCGCAACCGCAAGATCGGCTTCGTGTTCCAGTCCTTCAATCTGCTGCCGCGCACCACCGCGGTGGAGAACGTGGAAATCCCGGCGCTGTACTCCGGCGGTGCGATCGACCGCGGCCGCGCGCGGGCAATCCTGCAGCGGGTGGGGCTCGGTGAACGAGGCGAGCACTACGTATCGGAGCTGTCCGGCGGCGAGCAGCAGCGCGTGGCGATTGCGCGGGCGCTGATGAACGACCCGCCGCTGATTCTCGCCGATGAGCCGACCGGCAACCTCGACTCCGCGGCCGGCGAGTCGGTGATGCGGCTGCTGGCCGAACTGCACCGGGAGGGGCGCACCATCGTGCTCGTCACGCATGACGAGGCCGTGGCGGCCTACGCGAAGCGCGAGATCCTGATCCGTGACGGGGTGATCGCCTATGACCGGCCGCAGGGCGAAGCGCCGGCCGCGACAGCGCGGCTGGCCTGAGGGTGTTGCCATGAATATCCTGAAAACCATATCGCTGGCGCTGCGCACGGTGTCCCGCAACCGCCTGCGCAGTTTTCTGATGATGCTGGGCGTCACCATCGGCATCGCCTCGCTGACTGCACTCGCCTCCGTGGGTGAGTCCACCAAGCAGGAGACCCTGCGCCGCTTTAAGCGCATGATCGGCACCTTCGACGTGGTGATCATCAACCCGGGCGGTGCGAGCACACGCGGCATGCCCTCGCTCACCACGGTACCGCCGGTGCTCAAGCAGGGCGACGCCGATGCGCTGGTGGCCGAGGTGCCGCTGGTGAAGCAGGTCGCCACCATGCAGTTTGCCTTCGACCTGGACGTCAGGTACCGGGACCGCACGGCGAGTCCGTCCGTGATTGGCGTGTCGCCGAACTGGGCGGAGGTGCGCGGCGAGGACATCATGACCGGCGATGCGATCACCGAAGAGGACAACGCCTCACTGGCGCGCGTGGCCGTCATCGGCGAAGACGTGCGTAAGGCGCTTTTCCCGGACGAGGATCCGATCGGCCAGCAGATTCGCATCGCCGACATTCCCTTCCAGGTGAAGGGCATCCTGAAGTCGCGCGGCGTCGGGCCGGGAGGCGCCAGCATGGACAATGTCATTGCCATTCCGGTCGCCACAGCCTCAAAGCGGCTGTTCAACCGCGACTATTTCACGGGCATGATGGCGCAGCTGAAGGACCCAGCGCAGGCGGACACCGCCATCGCAGACATCAAGGCAGTGTTGCGCGAGCGCCACGGCATTATCCCCGGGGCCGAGGATGACTTCACGGTGAGCAATCCGGCCGCGCAGGTGGCGCGCATCACCGACGTCGGCTCGACGCTGTCGAAAGTGCTGACTGGCGTGGCGGTGATCGCCACGCTGATCGGCGGAGCGGTGATCATGAGCCTGATGCTGATCGCGGTGTCCGAGCGCCGCCGCGAGATCGGCGTGCGCCGCGCGGTCGGGGCCACGCGCGGCAACATCATGGCGCAGTTCCTGGTGGAAGCGGCCGTCGTTTCGCTGCTCGGCGGGTTGCTCGGGGTACTGATCGGCGTGGGTGGCACGACCATCGCCGTGACGCTGGCCAAGCTGCCGCCGGCGCTGATGTGGAGAGCGATCGGCGGCTCGGTGCTGCTTTCCGTGGCGGTGGGCCTGGTGTTCGGCCTGCAGCCGGCCTGGCGCGCCGCCAACGTGGATCCCATCGAGGCGCTGCGCTCGTAATTGGACCACACCTGGCAACACCTGGCGCAGGGCGCGCTGCGCCAGATCTGGCGCTACCGGCTGCGCTCCTCGCTGGTGGTCGCCTGTGCGGCGCTCGGCGTGGCCGGTGCGATAACGTCCGTGAACTACGCCTCGGGCGGCCGGTTACAGGTGCTGGAAAAGATTGCCCGGCTCGGCACCAATGTGATCGTGGTGAATGCCGAGCAAAGCCGCGCCGTCGGTGGGCGCGCCCGCACGGGGCAGATCGTCACTACGCTGCAGGAGTCCGACTACCTGGCCATACGCCGCGAGATCGAGGGCATCGCGCGAGCATCAGCACTGGTCTCGGCGGGGCTCCGGCTCAAGGCCGGTTATAACTCGAAGGTGACGACGGTCGCCGGCGTCGAGCCCGATTTCTTTCCAATCAAGGCGTGGGCGGTGGCGGAGGGCGAGATTTTCACGACAGAGCAAGTCAGGCGGTCTGCCCGGGTCGCTCTGCTGGGGGCCACCGTGGCGCGCGACCTCTTCGGCGACGAGCCGCCCGTGGGCGCGCGCCTGTTCATCAATCGCGTGCCGTTCGAGGTGATCGGTGTGCTGGGCGAGCGCGGGCAGGGGCTCGACGTCACCAACGAGGACCAGCAGGTGTATATACCGCTGACAGCCATGATGCGCCGCGTGCTGAATCGTGATTACTACACCTCGATTCTGTTCGAACTGCGAGATGCCGGGGCGATGGACCGGGTATCCGCCGAGATCGAGTCGCTGCTGCGCACCCGGCATCGTATCGGGCCGTCACGCCCGGACGACTTCAGCGTCGGCAACCAGCAGGACCTGATTGCCACCCAGCTTGCCGCGGCCAATCGTCTCGGTTTCCTGGTGCGCTGGATCGGGCTGAGCGGGCTGGCGGTCGCCGGGCTCGGCATCCTCGCCATCGCCTGGATTGCGGTGCGCGATCGTACCACCGAGATCGGCACGCGCCGCGCGCTCGGTGCCACCGCGCCACACGTGTTTTTCCAGTTCGCCTTCGAGTCGATGGTACTCGCCACGGTCGGCGTATTGGTCGGTCTCGCGCTCGGGTGGGTGGCTTCCCGCATTATCGCCGCGCGTGCGGCGCTGCCATTCGTCTTCGACCAGGGCAACGCCGCGCTCGCGCTCGGCATGGCATTCCTGCTCAACCTGCTGTTTTCGAGCTGGCCCGCCATTCGCGCCGCGCGGCTCGACCCCATCAAGGCGCTGAAGCACGAGTAATCCCGGGTCCCGGGACTTTATCGGTTGTTGTATCCGGCGCTTGACAGAAGCTCCCGGCGGATTCGTGCACGATTTGTTGCATGCCAGGCAGGCTGACTCGACTGGCGAAACGGCTAAATAGCCTGAAACACGACATAGGGGAGCACGACGATGACCATGATGCACATGAACCGACCGATACACGGAATGCAGCTCTCGACCTGCGCAGGTCTTTCCGCGGTGCTGACGCGGATGCTTTGCTGGCCGATCGTCGCCTCGACAGCGAACGTGCGGTGGCTGGGCAGCGATGCCGTCACCGCACCGGATCTGGCGAGGGAATTCCTGCTGGAGGTGAACCAGCGGGTGTGCTGAGAAAGGGGAAAGGAAACGGGGACCGAGAGGCCCCCGTTTGTTTGCGCTCAGAAATTGTACCGGCCCGCCGGCCGGATCCGTCTGGTGGAACGCGTTACGGCTTCGAGGCTATTGCTTTTCGTCCTTCAGGCACGCCCAGATCCACCTGGTGCCATTCCAGTACCATTGCCAGGTGCATTTGATTTCTTCTTCTATCTGGACCCGAATGTTCTCCGGCTTGACCTTGTCGGGATATTGGCCTGCGCCATCTCCGTCTGAAAGGTACCAGCAGCCGTCCGGATCGCACTGCAAGAGCCATTGCTTTCGCTTCGGCCCCGTGGCATCGGCCGCAAGCGTCGCTGTCGTGATCAATGCAGCGAAAAGTCCAACCAGGATTCTCGTTTTCATTAGTTGTCTCCTCCCTTTCTCGGCTTCATCATCGCAAAAACACGATTGACTGGGTTGGCGGAGGCTAGTATGCCGCCGTGAATTTCAGCAGCAGCACGCGCTCGGGGTAGATCCGTGGAGTCTCGGGATCAACGTCCTGGTACTGGAATTCCTCGTCGAGGGCATTTCTTGCCTCCAGGCGCACGATGCCCCAGCGCCTGGGCAGGCGATACTGCAGGTACGCATCCACCACCCAGAAATCATCGTCGTCACGAAACGTGGCGAACGGCGGAAAGAACTCGGTGAAATTCCCGCGCTGGCGCGCCCAGGTCGCCATCACGCCGCCGCTGAAGCCATTCGGATGGAAATAATCCACGTGCAGGGGCACGAGATGTGTTTCCAGCGTCACATAGCCGAGAGGGGTGAATTCGGCATCGTTGTCAAATAAGTCGTATTCGTACTCAGCACCGGCGGCCACGCGTGGCGATGCAGACCAGTACAGGTAGGCCCGTACGTTGGCTTCCTCGACCTTGGTCGTCACGATCTCGAAACCCGGCGTGGGCGGTGGCAACTGCCGCATAAACGGGATGTCGAGGTGCCGCTTCGAGCCCTCTACGCCCGCGGAAACGCTCGCCGAGATTCGCTGGTCGACCGCGAGGCCGTAGCGGCGGTCGCGTTCAGCCTCGCTGCCATAGAAAAACTGGTTGAACCCGGTGACAGGGGTAGGTTCCAGGGACGGTTGAATATTCTGCCGGGACGGTGATAGCCGGACCACGGACTGAAACGCCGCGAGGCGCACAGTCGTACCGTCACGCGGCTGCCACATCAGGCCGAACTTGGGGTTCAGCTCGTTGCGGTCGAATGTGCCGCCCTGCACGTCGTCGAAGCTCGCGCCCACCGTGAGCGTCAGATGTCCCGGCAGGGCGACGTCTGCGTAGCTGTAGACGCTGATGTCGCGCGGTCGATACGCGAAGTCGAGGGAGTATGGGATTTCGTATGGCGGATCGGGTATGGGGACGAGGAAGCTGATCTGCTCGTCGTTGTCCGCTACGTAGTAGCGTGCGCCGGTCGTTAAACCCCATGACGGTGCACGATAAAGGTACTGCAGCTCGCCGGTGTAAACATCGAAGTCGTTGTCGTCCCGGAAGCTGGATGCTGTTGAGTACCCAAGGTTCGTGTCGGACTCGTAGCCAAGCAGCGCCAGGCCGGTGGAGCGCTCGGAAAAATCATGGCGAACGCCCACTCTTGCCGAAGCGGTATCGTCCGAGTGACGCAGGGCGCCCAGGAACGGGTTGGGAATGAATCGGGTTGCAAGGTCGCCGTAGTCGCGCTCGCCACCGCGCACCTCCGCGATCACGCTGGTCGAGTCAGACGGCTGGTACTGTACAAGGGCGTTCGCGAGGTCCTGGTCCAGGTCGTTGTTGTCGCGAAATCCGTCGGTCTCGAAGTGAAAGCCACCGACGCTGAACGACCAGGGGCCCTCGATGCCGGAGAGCACGGCGTCCGCGCCCCAGGTGTTATTGCCGCCGAACACGCCGGAGCCCTGGACAGCGAGCCGGTCGCGGTTGAACAGCGGGTTGAACTCGTTGTAGGAGATGCCACCGGGTCCGGCGCTATCCAGTATGAACAGGTTGGCATCGGCCAGTTGCGGCTGTACCGGCGTGATGTTTGCCGGCTGGAGCAGCTGCGACTGAAATAACTCATCGACGCGGGCGATCTCGTGCCGCGGCAGGCTGGAATACGAATCTGCCAGCAGCCGGTGGCCCGAGTAATCTGAAGGATCGATTGCCACCGACTTCCACCCCTCGCGCAATGCCAGTTCTTCGAAGCCGAGGTCGCGGTAGATGCGCCCCACGCTCGCGCTGCGTGCCGCGAGATCCTGGTCGAGCAGGAACCGTGAGCGATACACCGCGCGGTTGTCGTTCTTCTCGATGGATCTCTGCAAGTCCTCGAGCGCCTCGACCGGGCGATTGACGGTCTGCTTGCGGATCGCATCGTAGAACCAGGGCGTGGGGTCGAGCGCGTCGAGCTCCTTGGCAATAGCGAGCTGCGACTCGGCGAGCTTGTCGCGCTTCTCCTCGTAATACGCCTTGCCCATGTAGCTGCGGATGATCGCGCTGCCCGGGTCGAGGATCACGGCGTTTTCGAGCTCGGCGCGGCCGGCCGCGAGTTCACCCTCGCGGATCAGGGCCAGTCCCAGGCCGAGGCGGGGCAGGGGCGCCGCGGCGTCGAGCGCGATGGCCTTGCCGAACGCGATCTTGGCGTTTGCCGTGTCGATCCGGGCCAGGTATGCAAAGCCGAGTACCGCCTGGCTGAGCGCGACATCGGCGTTGAGCGCGACGGCCTGCTCAGCGGCAGCGACGCTGCGGTCGAGGTCGCGTACTGCCAGCCAGAGTTCGGAGAGGCGCGCCCGCACCAGGGCATCGGCGGGGTTCTTTTCGGCTGCCGTCTGCAGGGTGTCGAGTGCTCCGGGAATATCGAACCGAGCCTGCTGCGCGTAGGAGTAGGCGAGCAGGGCAGCCGCCGAACCCGGATCGCGTTCCCGCGCCTCGCTGGCCAGTTCGAAGGCCCGCTGGCTGTCGTTCTGCGTGAGCGCGATGATCGACCGCAGGGCGAGCGCCTCCGCGTTGCCTGGCGCCCGCTGCGTTGCCTGGTCGAGGTCCGCTTGCGCCTCCGTGACGCGCCCCACGGCAAGCCGCGCAGCCGCCCGCTCGGTGAAGAACCGCGCATCGGCGTTGGCCGGGGCCGCGGCATCGGCCGCAGGCAGCGCCGCCCCGACGAGCACCGGCGGATAGTACAGCGCCCACACCACGGCATCGGGCGGGCGCACTGTGACCGGCTGGCTGGCGATCCGTCCCGGCGTGGCGATGACCTGCTCGCCGCTTACGGCAGTGGCAACACCCGCTGTGCTGC
The DNA here is from genome assembly GCA_964403135.1 of uncultured Chromatiaceae bacterium. Lineage (GTDB taxonomy): Bacteria > Pseudomonadota > Gammaproteobacteria > Steroidobacterales > QUBU01. The sequence continues at coordinate 15,043 of CAYOFE010000015.1, forward strand.
GGACCGCTACCTTGCCCTCGAAGACCGTGACCGATGCCTGCGCATCCGTGACCTCCACCAGGAACTCGGTGCCTTCGATGCCGGCATTGGCGAACGGGGTCACCACGGTCAGGGCGCGCGGATCGCGGCTGACTATGTGAATCAGGCCTTTAAGCACCTCGAGCCAGGAGACCTTCTGGTCCTGTGGGGGTTGCAGCGTGATGCGGGTGTTGGCATCGAGGCGCACCACGGTTTCGTCGCGGAGGACCAGAGCGGCGCGGCTGTAGGCATCCACCAGCACCTGGTCGCCCACGCAGAGCAGGTCGTCGAGCTTCGCGGCCAGCGCGCCCGCCGCCGATACGCCGCGCTGGATGCGGACGGAACCCTGCACGGAAATCACGCGTGCCGTCCAGGGCTCGCAGGACTGAGCCCAAACGGACTCGCTGATCATCTCCCCCAGGCAGCAAAGTCCGGCCAACACGGCCACTCGAATCGTCGGCATCATGCGCGTTCCCCCAGTCGCTGGCGCGATCCGCACCGTCCGGAAAAACCGAAAGCAGTCAGCGGCATGCGGAGTATAGGCCACACGGCGCCGAGCTAACTATGACCCAAATGGGTGAGGCAATTGGCCGCAGATTACTTGCTCCCGATACGAATCGCGCCATTCACGAAGGTCTCGGGGCCCTTCTCAGCGTATTCCCGGGCCAGCCGGGCGTAATACCGGGCGACGTTATCCGCCGGCTCGATCCTTGTCAGTGCATCGAACCGGTTTGCCGCCTCAGCCCAGTTTTCCTGCCGGAAGGTGGCCAGCGCCGCGATAAAGTCGGCTGCATAGACCGGGTTTGCCTCTGCTTCGCCATTGACCAGCAATTCGTGAATCTGCACCGGGCTGGTCTTGCCGGCGAGCAGAAACGCGCCGACTGCCCGGCTCGGTATGCCGTGCAGGTCATCGAGGGTTTCGGCCGTGACCAGCGCGCGGCTGCCGAGGTACTTGTTCAGGCCCTGCACCCGTGAAGCGGTATTGACGATGTCGCCCACGGCCCGGTACTCGTAATGCTGGCCGGCGCCGATGGTGCCGAGGACGATCTGCCCGGAATGCAGGCCGAGCCGGGTGGGCAGTTCCTGGCCTGGCCGGGCGCGGTTGAACCCGGCCACCGCCGCGGTGATCGCCATCGCCGCACGGCAGGCGCGCTCGCGCACGCTGCTGTCTGGCTGCGGCGTGGCCCAGATGGCGAGCATCGAGTCGCCGACCACGTCGGAGACGATCCCGCCACGCTTTTCAACCTCGCGAAACAGCACCTGATAGTAGGCGTTCATCAGCGTGCGCAGTTCCTCGGGGGGCAGGGTCTCGGACAGCCGCGTGTACTGCTCGGCATCGCTCGCCAGGCAGGTGCCGTAGACGAGCTGGGTGCTCTCTTTCAGGTCGGCCGCCTCGCTGGCGAGTTGGTTAACCACCTCGCGCGGCAGGTAATAGCCGAATGCCTCCTGGATGCGTTCGCGCTGGGCGCGGGCCTGCACATAGCGCGAGGTGATGCCACCGGCGACCGCCAGCGGCGCCTGCAGGAACAGCGGCACCATCAGCGGCAGCCAGACGTTGAACACGTCGAACTGGTGCCAGGCGAACGCAAGGTATATCGGGCCGCTCGCTACGCCGACGGCGATGCCGACTGCCAGTGGCAGCGCGCGGCAGGCGGTGCCGAGCAGCAGCCCCCAGGCGAGCACAGCCATCCAGTGCAGGGGCAGCGGCAGCGGTCGCACCGCGTTGCCTTCGATGAGATTGCCGACCGCGGTGGCGCCGATTTCCACGCCGCTCAGGTGCAGGCCCTCTTCGGAGAACACAGTCGGAAAGCCGTCGCGCTGCTCGGGCTGCAGTTTTGCCGAGTAGCCGACCATGACGATCTTGCCGCGCACGTCGACCGGTGTCCCATCGGCCGTCGCGAGGGGTTCGCCGCGCAGCACCCGGTAGTACGACACCGTCGTGATGGTGCGTGAGGGGCCGTAGTAATTCAGGAACCGCGAGTCGCCCCCGGCGTACAGATTCACCAGTGCCAGCAGAGCAGTCGAGTCGTTGCCCGCATGCCGGGCAATCTGTGTCCGGAGCTCGCCGGCGAGTTCCGGATCGGCGGCGAAGATCGCCCGCACCGCGAGCATCGTTTGCTCGATCGTGCCTGCGGCGAGGAGAGCCTCACGATCAGCCGGCAGGCGCTGCGCGGCGCGTGGCCGGACTGTGTGCAGCAGCGCTATGAAGTCCCAGTAGGCACCCAGCGTGTAGGTCTGCACGATCACGGCCGGCATCTGCGCCAGGTAGCCGACGGAGCGCGTTTCATCGCACTGGAAGTAGTCCTTGAAGGCCCAGAACTGCGCCGCCTTCAGCGGCCATACCGGCAGCGTAAAAGTCGCGGTGGCCCGCGCGTTCTGCGCGAAGACCTCGATGGGCTGGCGCAGCCTGTCGCAGAAGGAGCCGTCGCCGAGCGGCTGGCGGCGCAACTGCTTCGCCAGGATCACGTTACCCGACCGGGCGATGGTGTCGGCGAGCCGCCCGTCGTGCTCGGTCTGCGGATGGCCGAAAAACATGTCGAAGGCGATCACCGCTGCGCCCTCCGCCATCAGCCGCTCGATCAGAGCGGCATGCTGGAATCGCCACTGCGGAATGATGTCGGTCGGCAGGTCGAGGACTGTCGCGGAGACCTCGTCGATACTGACGACCACGACGTCCGGCGGCGCTGTCCGGGCACCGCGCAATCGGAACAGCCACTCGAGCCCGACGTCCTCTTCCCAGGCGAGCACCAAAGGAAAGGCGCTCGCGATGCCGCCAAAGATGCTGACCGCAAGACCAAGCGACAGCGCCTTGTTCAGCCAGTTGATCACCGGAAGCCGGGGCGTCTAGCGCTGCCCGGCGGCCACGCGGGCCAGCGCTTCGGGATCGCGAATCGTGATGCGGCTGCGAGCGACGTTGATCCAGCCCTGCCGGCGCCAGCGCTGCAGGTGCTGGTTGACGAACTGTCGCGACACACTCAGGAACTGTGCCAGCTCATGTTGCGATACCCGTATCGTGGTGCCGGTCGCGGGCGAGGTGCCGTGGGGGTTGGCAAGATACAGCAGGCGTCGCGCCAGCCGGGTGGGCACGTGCAGGAACGCCGCCTCCTCGACCATCTGGCTGGTCCACCGCAGCCGCTCGCAGAACAGCGTGAGCAGGTGAATCGGTACCTGCGGCTCTCGTGCCATGAGATCGAGGAACTGCGCCCGGCGAATCACTATCAGGTCGGACTCCGCCACGGCGACGGCGCTGGCCGTGCGTGGTTTGCCGTCGATCAGGGCGATCTCGCCAAACGAGTCGCCGGCTTTCATGACGTTGAACAGCGCCTCGCGGCCATCGCGCGTACTGCTACTGATGCGGACCTGTCCCGATACCACGCCGTACAACGCGTCGCCCTCGTCACCCTGCGAGAAAATGACGGTGCCGGCGGGGCAGGTGCGCCGGCTGGCGAGCGCGGCGATCTTCTGCAGGGTGCCTGCCGGCAGGTCCCGGAACAGGAAATTGCCTCTCAGGACGACCTGGGGCGTAATCCTCGCGCTCATGGACCTGTTCTTGCTCTCCGGTGCCGGCCAGACGGGAACAGCGGGGCTAGGTTAGCAGCAAACGGCGTGCGCCTGAATGTCAACAAGTTGACAGATCCTTGTAGCGGCTCGGCGCAATGTGCCGCAGAGGGAGTCGAACAGACAAACTCTACCTGGCCGGTCAGGTCTTCGCCGGCCCATCGCAGGCGTAGCTATCCTCCGGCTGCGATGATGGCCGGCCAGGTATCTCGGCTCCTTCGGGCCAGCCCAATCCCTCTTCAAGCATTGTGGTGTGCGCCGTATGCCGGCTCGTATGGAGCGGCATCCGGCGTCTCGGTTCTGCAATTTCGGCGTCACTGGCCATTAGTTGACAGAAGTGTCAGCAGTGATTGGCCAATCTGACCCTCGCAGCGCACATGCTGCTGTGGACGAGGCAGGAGCAGCCCATGAGCACAATCAACACGGCGACCACAGGTTCCGTGTCGCGCGCGCGACGACACCTGGTAGCCGCAATCGCGGCGGGGGCGATGGCAACCGCGAATGCCGATCCCTTCGAGCTGCAGACCCACGAGCTGGACTTGCATGGTGTGCGTGAAGTCGAGGCTGGCGACTTCGCCAGGGGCATCGTCAGGCTCAAGGCGCAGCTCGGTCCGAGAGCGCAGTCGCAAACCATCCGCACGCCGATCCTCATCGATCTCTGTGCGGCCTATGTCATGGCCAACGATCTGGAGCAGGCCACGCAGACCTGCGACAAGGCGACCGCCTCTCAGTGGTACGCGGGGCTATCGCATAACAACCGCGGCGTGCTGAACATTGCCAAGGGGCGGTACGAGGCGGCGATCGCCGATTTCGAGAGGGCCTTGGAGGCGGGCGGCGCGCGTGCGGTGGCGGAGCGAAATCTCGCGCGGGCCAGGGAGCGCCTCGCAGCAATCCAGGCGCAGCGGAACGGGAAGGAAACGTTGGTCGCAGATGCCGCAGCAGGCGTCTTCACGGTGGAGGCGATCACCCTCAGCAGCGGGACGAGTGAGTCCAGATAGGCGAACGTGACATGGCCTGACTGGCGTCGGGGCCAGCCAGGCCATTGTTGCCCTACACCGTCGGTTTGATGTTGGCGTTCAGCCGGAAGAAGTTCGTCGGGTCGTACTTGTTCTTGATCGCGACCAGCCGGTCGTAGTTCTCGCGGTAGTTGGCGCGAATGCGCGCCTCGTCGTCGTCCAGCGTCGTGGTGTTGAAGTAGAAGCCGCTGGTGTGCGGGCCGAGCACCTTCCATGCATCGCGTACCCAGCCGACATGGCCTTCAGACTGAGCGGCGCCCGCCCAGGCGGCGAGCACCATCAGGTCGTAATTGGCATCGCGGTGCGGAAACGCTGAGTCACGCGTCCGTAGCCGGCCAATCGCGCCACCGAGCTGCTGCAGGACGATGACCGAGGCTCGCGTCTCGTCGGCTTTGAAGCGTTCGATCATGCCGTCGATGATCGCCGGCGTGATCTGCTTTACGAAGCCCGACTTCACGTAGTAGCGCCGTCCGGGCGCGTTGCCCGCATCCGTGCTGGTCTGCAGTTTTACGTAGGAGATCGGGCGCACCTGGTCGGCCAGCGGTTTGCGGAACTGCCGCAGCTCGTCGACGGCGCGTTGCGCATCGCCGGGTTTGCCCGAGTGGCACACGTCGAGCAGCGCCATCGGCTTGCCCTTTGGCGGGGCCACCAGCGCGGCGGTGACGGTTAGCTCGTCGGGCAGGTTCTGCGAATACTCCGCGTAGAACTTCAGCACCTCGCGGGCGTCTTCCAGTGCATACATCAGCGGGCCGCCGAGCACGGTGGCCTGCATCGGGTGCAGGCGATACTCGAAGGAGGTGACCACGCCGAAGTTGCCGCCGCCACCGCGCAGGCCCCAGAACAGGTCGGCGTTCTCTCGCGCGTTGGCGCGCAGGAACTCGCCCCTGGCGGTGATGATGTCAGCCGACACGAGATTGTCGCAGGTCAGCCCGAAGCGGCGTGCCAGCCGGCCGAATCCGCCGCCGAGCGTGAGTCCCGCCGCGCCGGTGTGCGAGACCGTGCCGGCGGTCGTGACCAGGCCGAAGCCCTGCGCTTCGCGATCGAGGTCGCCGAGCAACGCCCCGGCTCCTACGCGCGCCGTGCGCGCAAGAGGGTCGATGCGCACGCCGCGAATTGGCTTGAGGTGAATCATCAGGCCGCCGTCGCACACGGATTGGCCCGAGACGCTGTGACCTCCGCCGTGCACGGCCACCAGCAGGTCGTGCTCGCGGGCGAAATTCACCGCCTTCACCACATCGGAGGCGCCGAGGCAGCGCACGATAACGGCCGGTCGCCGGTCGATCATGCCATTCCAGACGTGGCGCAACGGCTCGTAACCGTTTTCACCCGCCAGCAGCGCCTGACCGCGCAGCGTCGCGGCGAAATCCTTGACGGCCCGGCGCGGCAGGGCGATTTCCTTGCCAAGACGGCTGATGGCCGGAATGTCGACTGGCGGCGCCCTGGCGGGGTCGATCGCCTGTGCAAGCAGACGGCCAATCGGCGTGACTGTGGCGGCGCCGGCCAGAGCTGTGGCGCAGAAAGTTCTTCTTTTCATCGGATCGACTGGCTCCCCCGGCCGGAACTGCAGGCCCCGGTAGCCGGCAAGTATAGTACGGCCATGGCGAGGTTATCCGCTGCGGCGATCCGTTGATGGCAACACACAGCCGAATGGCCGAGCGCACGGCAATGATGCGGGCCGCCCACCAGCTCCTCGACGATGAGCCGAAACTGTTCCGCGACCCGCTCGCCCTGCCGGTACTCGGTGCGGCGGGCCGGCGCTGGCTCGACGAGAACATCGGCATCTACGCCACTGAACCCATGCGACGGGCGCGCACCATGACGGTGATCCGCGCGCGGTTTGCCGAGGAGGAGCTCGACCGGGCGATCGCGACCGGTGTGCGGCAATACGTGATCCTCGGCGCCGGCCTCGATACCTTCGCCTACCGCCGCGCAGCGGTAGCCGCCGATCTCACGGTGTTCGAGGTAGATCAGCCGGCCACTCAGCGCTGGAAGCTCGAGCGGCTTGCGGAAGCGGGGGTTGCGGTGCCGCCCGACGTGCAGTTCGTGCCGCTCGATTTCAACGAGCAGTCGCTGGCGGCAGGACTCGCGCGGGCGGGGTTTCAGCGGGACGCGCCGGCGTTTTTTTCCTGGCTCGGCGTCAGCTATTACCTGCCGCGGGACTCGGTGCTCGAAACACTGGCGTTCATCGCCGGGCAGGTGGCGCGAAGCCAGGTGGTGTTCGATTTCGCCGTCGAGTACTCCGCCCTCTCGCCGTACTTCCAGGACAAGATGAGCCAGGTGGTCGCGCAGACCGGGCGCGATGGCGAGGTGTGGCAGACGCGCTTCGCGCCGCAGGATCTCGCGGTCGAACTCCGCCGCCTCGGTTTCTCCGGCACGTTTCACCTGACGATGGAGATGGCCGAGAAGCGCTACCTGCACGGCCGGCGTGACGGGCTGTTGATTGGCGCCATCGTGCAGATCATGTCGGCGTGGACCTGATGACCGCACCTCGTCGCTGGTCATTCCTGAAAACGCCGAATCGGTGTCACTATATGGCAGCGCCGGCACGGGCTGGCAGGAGAGCGAGATGTCACCGATAAATCGCCGTCAATTGATTATGGGTGGGGTGGCCGCTGCCGCGGCCCCGGCGCTGGCTGGCTGCGGCGGCCCTTCAGGCGGGGCGCCGTCGCCGCCGTTCCCGGGTGCCAAGGCGCCACCGAGGGGCCCGTTCGGCAAGTCCTCGACGGCGGAGGAAGTGACGGCCGGCGTGGATCTCGCCGGCAAGACGGCACTTGTTACCGGTGCCACCTCGGGGATCGGGCTCGAGACCATGCGCGTGCTGGCGCTGCGTGGCGCTCATGTGCTCGGTACCGGGCGCACGTTGGAAAAGGCGCGGGCCGCTTGCGCGGGCATCGCGGGGCGCACGACGCCGCTGGCGCTGGAGCTGGAGGACTGGGACTCGATCGTCGCCTGCGCCAGCGAAGTGCGCGCCCTGGATACGCCCATCGACATGCTGATCTGCAATGCCGGCGTGATGGCGATCGCGCATCGCGAACAGGTGCGCGGCATCGAGAAGCAGTTCGCGGTGAATCACCTCGGGCATTTCATTTTCGCCAACCGGCTGCTCGATGCGGTGAAAGCCGCGCCGGCCGGCCGGATCGTGGTGCTCGGCAGCGGCGCATACAAATCCGCACCGCCGGGCGGCATCGAGTTCGATAACTTCGCGGGCGATCGCGATTACGATCCGCAGCGCGCCTACGGGCAGTCGAAATTGGCGAATCACCTGTTCGTGCGCGAGCTGGCGCGGCGGCTGCAGGGAAGTGCGGCGACCGCCAACACCGTGCATCCGGGCGTGATCCTGACCAACCTCGGCCGGCATCTGCCGGAATGGCAGCTGGTCGCGGCGCGGCTCATCGGCTGGATTTTCATGAAGACCATCGAGCAGGGTGCGGCGACCAGCTGTTATGTGGCAACGAGTGCCGCGCTGACCGGCGTCAGCGGCTATTTCTTCCAGGACTGTAATCCGCTGAAGCCCGAGGGGCCGTACATGGAGGACGATGCGCTCGCCGGGCGGCTGTGGCAGACCTCGGAGGAGCTGACGCGCGGCTATTTCGCCTGAGCGGTGCGGCCGGCCTCAGCCGGCGGCTGCCGTCAGCGCTGGCGTCGGCGCGCGCGGCCGGCACGCGTACGGAACGACCTCCAGGTGCCGCTCGGCGGTGTGGTGATCACGCAGTTCGCGCCAGTAGGCAGCAGTCAGCAGGTCGGCGTGGTGGGCGAGGAATTCCTCCTTCAGCTCGCCGCGCAGCCCGAGAAAATCGATGAACTGTCCGGGAAAGACATCGCTCGGGCTGACGTAGAACCAGGGCTCGGCGCGCAGCTCGTCTTCATCGTTGCGCGCCGCCGGCAAGTCGCGAAACGAGCAGTCCGTGACCAGGCACAGCTCGTCATAGTCGTAGAAGATCACCCGGCCGTGGCGCGAAACGCCGAAGTTCTTCAGCAGCAGGTCGCCTGGGAACACGTTGCTCAGCGCCAGGTCGCGGATCGCCTGCCCGTAGTCGCGGATCGCGCGGCGCGCGGCGGCCGGCTCGGCCTCCTGGAGATAGACGTTCAGTGGCTTCAGGCGCCGTTCCAGGTAGCAGTGGTCGATCACGACGTCATCGCCGTCGAGGCGGCACACGCTGCCGGCCTCGGCGAGCAGTTCATCGAGCAGGGCTGGCGCAAAGCGCGCTTTCGGAAACGTCAGCCGGCGGAATTCCTGCGCATCCACCAGCCGGCCGGCACGGTCGTGCCTGAACACCAGGCGGTATTTTTCCATGACCTCCTGGCGTGAGGTGCTCTTCGGATACGGAAAGCGGTCGCGGATGACCTTGAAGACGATATCCCAGGACCGCAGCGTGAAGACGATCATCACCATGCCGCGCTCGCCCTCGGCGTGGACGAACTGGTCGCTCGAGGACTGCAGGTGGCGGAACAGATTGCGATAGCGTTCCGTCTTGCCCTGCTTGGCGCGGCCGAGCACCGTGTAGAGCTCGTCGATCGCCTTGCGCGGCATGATGGTGTGCAGAAAGCTGACCGCGGCGCTCACGGTCGGCAGGTCGGCATGGAAGTAGGATCGCGAAAAGCCGAACAGCATGCGCACGTCCGGGTCGGACATGATGACCGCATCGGCGGCGATGCCCTCGTCGTCGTTACGCAACGCGATGACCAGCGGCGCAAGCCAGCCCGTGCCGCGCATCCGGCCGACCAGGTAAGCGCGCGTGCCGCGGTAAAAGACCGGCTCCAGCATTTCAAGCGCGGTAACGGGCTCCGGCAGGCCCCGCACTCTCAGCCAATGGCCGATCTCGCCGGTCACGTAACCGGCAGCATCGAGCCGGTCGCGCATGCGATGCGGGGCCGGTGCGCGTTCCAGCACCTCGGCCACCGTTGCGGCGAGCGAGTCATTGACCGGGTAGCGGCAAACCAGACCATTCTCCGGCCCGAAGGTTGGTTCGACGTCGAGCGCCAGGAACTCGACGTCGGGGTTTGCGCCCACGGTGTCGAAGATCTTGCGTGTGATGGAATTGAAAAATGTCTTGTAGAACTCGCTGTCCGGGCGGGCTGCGATGAGTGCGCTATAGTGGCTGCGAATCGCTTTCCATAGTGAGGCATCGGCGATCAGTGCGCCCATGCGGCCAACCAGCCCGGCCACGCATCGCTCGACGCGCCGGTCGTAGAGCTCGATGCGCTCTACGGCATCGCGCTGCCCGAGCTGCCATTCCCGTTCCTCGAAGCGGCGACGCGCGCGCTGCGTGATGGTGCGGAACTCCTGGTTGTACTCCTCGAAGGCGCGCGCGATCACCGCGGCGGTGTCGGCAGCCCGTTGTGCCCGATCAGGACCGGGACTCGGTGATCCTGAAGTCATCGCCGCCATGGGAGCGGCGCACGCCGCGATTCGACAGTCACAATTCGCGTCGCGCGCACGATCGAGGCTCAGCCTGCCACGGCCCGCCCGTGGAACTGCTCGTCTTCGGTACTGCCCTTCATCGCGGTCGTCGAGGTTGAACCGCCGGAGATCGCGGTCTGCACGGCATCGAAGTAGCCCGTGCCGACGAACGCCTGGTGCCTGGCGGCACGGAAGCCGTGCGCTTCGTTGGCGAACTCGCGCTGCTGCATCTGCGAGTAGGCGAGCATGCCGTCCTGGCGGTAGGCGCGCGAGAGCTCGAACATCGAGAGATTCAGGGCGTGCCAGCCGGCCAGCGTGATGAACTGATACTTGTAGCCCATCGCACCCAGCTCTTCGCGGAAGCGTCGCAGCGCACCCTCGGAGAGATTTGCCTTCCAGTTGAAGGATGGCGAGCAGTTGTAGGCGAGGAGCTTGCCGGGATAACGCGCGTGCACGCCCTCAGCGAAGCGCCTGGCCTGGGCCAGATCCGGGCGGCTGGTCTCGCACCAGAGCAGTTCGGCGTAAGGCGCATAGGAAATGGCGCGGTCGATCGCCTGCTCGATGCCCGCCCTGACGTGGTAAAAGCCGTCGTCTGAGCGCTCACCGGTCAGGAACTTCGCATCGCGCGGGTCATAGTCCGATTGCAGCAGGTTCGCGGCATCGGCATCGGTGCGGCCGATCACGATGGTCGGCACGCCGCAGACATCCGCTGCCAGGCGCGCTGCGACCAGTTTGTTGATCGCATCCTGTGTCGGCACCAGTACTTTCCCGCCCATATGTCCGCACTTCTTCACGGAGGAGAGCTGGTCCTCGAAATGGACGGCGGCGGCGCCGGCACGAATCAGGTGCTTGGTGAGCTCGAAGGCATTGAGGTTGCCGCCGAAGCCCGCCTCGGCATCGGCGATGATCGGCGCCAGCCAATCGATGGTGTGATCACCTTGCATGTGGTGGATCTGGTCAGTGCGCAACAGCGCGTTGTTGATGCGCTCGATCATCTTCGGCACTGAGTCGACCGGGTAGAGGCTCTGGTCGGGATACATCTCGCCGGCGCTGTTGCCGTCGCCGGCGACCTGCCAGCCGGAGCAGTAGATCGCTTTCAGGCCCGCCTGGATTTCCTCGATCGCCTGGTTGCCGGTCACCGCACCGAGCGCGGTAACCACGCCGTCCTGATGCAGCAGGTTCCAGAATTTCTCCGCGCCCAGGCGCGCGAGGCTGTGCTCGATGTGCACCGAGCCGCGCAGCCGCACCACGTCCTCGGCCAGGTAGGGGCGCTTGATGCCGGCCCAGCGCGGGTTGCCGGACCACTCGTGGCGGAGCTGTTCGGCGGCCAATTGCTGCTGTTTCATGGGTGGGAACCTCAGGGCAGTAACTCGTAAGCGGGCAGGGTGAGAAACTCGTCGAAGTCCTCGCTGCTGACCATGCGGGAGAACAGCTCGGTGGCACGGTGCAGGTTGGACATGTCGCTCGACGTGACGGACAGTTGTGCGACCTCCTCGGCAAGAACCTGCGCGACGAGCGATTCATCGATGCGCCGTCCATCGGCGACCCGCGCGCCATGGCGCAGCCATTGCCAGAGCTGCGCACGGCAGATCTCGGCGGTAGCCGCATCCTCCATCAGGTGATAAAGCGGCACGCAGCCCTGACCGGCGAGCCAGGCAGCGAGATACTGGATGCCGACCCTGATGTTGTGGCGCAAACCTTCGATCGTGATCGCGCCTTCGGGCACGACAAGCAGGTCGGCGGCGCGAACATTAACGTCCTCGCGCGCGACGTTCAGCTGATTAGGACCCTGCGTTACCGAGCCGAATGTTTCCAGTGCCACGGCTGCCAGCCCCGGATGCGCTATCCAGGTGCCGTCATGGCCGGCCCGTGCCTCGCGCATCTTGTCGGCGCGGACTTTCGCCATAGCCGCCTCGTTGGCAGACGGGTCATCTTTAATCGGAATCTGCGCCGCCATGCCGCCCATCGCATGCGCGCCGCGGCGGTGACAGGTCTGGATCAGCAGGTCGACGTAGGACTTGAGAAAATGCCGGTCCATCGTCACCGTCGCGCGATCGGGCAGCACGAAATCCGCGCGGTTACGGAATTTCTTGATGAAGCTGAAGATGTAATCCCATCGCCCGCAGTTCAGGCCTGCGCAGTGCTCGCGCAGTTCGTAGAGGATCTCGTCCATCTCGAAAGCAGCGAGAATGGTCTCGATCAGCACCGTGGCGCGGATCGTGCCGCGCGGCACGCCCAGCCAGTCCTGAGCGGCAACGAAGATGTCGTTCCAAAGCCGCGCTTCGAGGTGGCTCTCCATTTTGGGCAGGTAGAAATAAGGGCCTGTACCGCGCGCCGCCAGCGCCTCGTGGTTGTTCGCCAGGTACAGCGCAAAGTCGAACATCGAGGCGGACACCGGCGCGCCGTCGATACGGCAGTGTTTTTCGACGAGGTGCCAGCCACGCGGCCGGACGATCAGCGTGGCGGTACGCGGATTGAGCCGGTACTCGCGGCGGGTCGCCGGGTTCGCATACGAGATCGTGCCGGCCACCGCATCGCGCAGGTTCACCTGACCCTGGACGATGTTCTCCCAGGTGGGCGAGCAGGAGTCCTCGAAATCCGCCATGAACGCCATCGCCGGGGAGTTCAGCGCATTGATCATCATCTTGCGGTCGACCGGACCGGTGATCTCGACGCGTCGGTCGAGGAGATCCGCAGGGATCGGTGCCACGCGCCAGTCGGCGGCCCGCAGTGCGGCGGCTCCGGGCAGGAAATCCGGTATCGCGCCGCGGTCAAGCTCCGCCTGCCGCTGGCGGCGGCGGGCGAGCAATTGCTGGCGGGTTGGCTCAAAGTGCCGGTGCAGGTGGCCGAGCAGGCCGAGCGCGCGGGCATTGAGGATCTCGTGCCCGGCGGCCGGCGTGGCGCCGTGCAATTCGACGACCGGAATGGCCGGGGCCGGATGGGTTGCAGCGATCATGATGGCATCTTAAGATGCCAGATAGCGAAATTTCACAATAGAAATTTCACATTGTTAATTTCACAATAGCCTTATGTCGAACCTGCTCCGCAAGAGCCACCTGCTGGGGCCGAAATTCCGCAACCTGCGCCGGCGCAACGGCCTCACGCTGCAGGATGTTTCCGCGCGCTGCATCCAGCTGAATGCGGAGCTGGCGCCGTCGGTCTCCTACCTCAGCATGATCGAGCGGGGCCGGCGCATTCCCTCTGCAGACGTGCTCGAGCTGCTGGCATCGGTGTTCCAGAAGGACCCGCGCTGGTTCCTCGACGAGAATCCCGCGGTGGAGGCAGCCCCGGCCCGGGCGAGCGCCGGTGGCGCAGTGCGCATGCCGCTCGAGCCTGGTTTCCTGTTCTCCAAGGAGCTGCTGGAGGCGGCGATTCCGGAGCTGCTTTCGCAGACCGGCACCACCGGGCGGCAGTTCGCGCACCTGCTGATCCGCTCCTACCAGGAGATGGCGCGCAATGACTTTCCCGATCTCGAGCGCTCCGCCGAGGCGGTGGGCGAGCGGCGCTTTCCGTTGAGCGTCGACGACCTCCAGCGGCTGTGCCGGCGCCACCGCCTGGAGATTCACTGGTTCGACCAGGACCCGCGCCGCGCCGCCGGCAAGCCCGATGGCGACGGTACGCTGGTCAGGTCGTTCTTCGAGGCGCCCTCGCGCGTATATGTCAATCGCCGGCTTCAGAAGGACCCGGCACGCCTGAAATACGACCTTGCCGCACACCTCGGTCACAAGGTGCTGCACGGCGGGGACGGACTGAAATCGGCGCATGCAACCGGCACCACGACGGGCGCAATGCCGGAGGGCGACTGGTTGTCGGGCGGCATGAATGCCCAGGACGTCCTGTTTGCATGGCGCGATTTCGAGTCGAGCTTTTTCGCCGGCGCGTTGCTGTGCCCGAAGCGGCCATTCCGGCGCTTCCTGATGCGCGAGGGCTATCGTGTCGCGCCAGGCCGCAAGCTCGACCTGACGCCCGGCGTGATCATGCGACGAATGACCGCGGTGTCACCGTACCGCTACTGGCATTTCTTCGACGCCTATCCGCCGGGCTATCTGCGCGCCGTGTATCGTGGCAATGGCATTCCGCTGCCATGGGGGAATATGGCGATGGTGACCGATCCTTGTCCGTCGTGGGCGGTGTTCCGCATGCTGCGACGGGCGCCAGCGCACAATCCGGCCTCGCAGATCTCTATTCTGCAGGACGGAAACCGTTCCCTGCTCTATTGCTGCCACTCACTGCGCACTGAGGACCTGCTCGGGCACCCGCATGTCCTGTCCGTCGGCCTCGATCTGGCACCGGCGCTCGCATCGCAGGGCTTCGACGCGGAGAGCATCGTGCAGAGCGTCGCCGAGGCCTGCAAACGCGGTGGCGGCGCGGCGGCGGTACCGGCGAAAGCCGCTCGCAGCATCCAGACCACGGGCAAGGTTCTGAACGTGGCGTGGATTGCCGATGCGCTGCAGTCGCCCGCCAGCATCATCTGCCCGCGCAGCACCGCATGCCCGCGGCCGGGCCGCTGCGAGAAGATCGCGCTGCCGGAGCGGCGGCCCCGCCTCAGCGACATCCGCGCGGCGATCCTGCGGCAGGAAACCGGGTAACTTCGCGCCGGTGCTGGCGTCTCAGCCGCTGCCGGTTTCGATCAGCTCCAGCCACTCGCCCGCGGGTCCGGCGACGACTGCCACGCGGCGGCCGGCGTAGGGCGGTTCAAGGATCGCGCGGGGCGGTGCGCGCGGCGCCAGCCCCTCGAGCGTTTGAGCGTGGAAGCTCACCACGGCCATGCCCGGCGGCAGGTCGCCGGCGGCGCGGGCTCGCGGCCCGACGCTGGCTGGCAATTCGTCGAGTTCGATCAGGAAGCGCCGCCCCGGGATGCGCACGATGGAACTCGCGAATCGTGTCATCGGCGGCACGCCGCAATCGTGCGCGAGTATGCCGTTGATTATCGCCGCGCGCTCGATGACGCGCTGACCGAGGTGCCCGCCATAGAACTCATGCATCGCGGCGAGCGACGGCCCGCCGACCGTGACGATGAAAACGCGATCGACGGCGCTGCGCGCGCCTTTCATGCCATAGCGGCTGCCGTTCGGCAGGATGCGCGTGAGATAAAGCAACTCTCCGGCCGGACCGCGCACCTGCATCGCCCGGGGCGCCCGCTCCCAGGGATAGAGATCGCCCGGCCCGCCCAGCCGTCGAAACGGCGAATCGTCGAGGCGACGGGCCAGCGTATCCGGGTCTTCGACGAGCAGTTCGGTCGCACTCCAGCCCCAGGTGGCCGGCGGCGCGTGGCCGCCGGCACGCCCGGTCTCGATGAATCGCAGGTACACGGGCTCACCGCTCGCCGGGCCCATCAGGCACCATGGCCGGCCAACGGCGGCCGGCGCTTTCCACGCGGCGCAGAGATCCGCCGACAACGCACCGCGCGCGACCGTGCGATAGCCGAGATATCGATCCCAGGCGGCCTCGACGGCCGCGAGCCGCTCCACGGTATGCGTGACGACAGCGATGTCGCCGAGACGCTTTACTTCCGCGGCGGTCGCCATTCGAGCGGCTCCTCGTCCATTAGCGCCGCCTGCTCGCGCAGCGACAGCACGTGTTCGTCCCAGTAGCGGCGCGTGTTGAACCACGGAAACGCCTGCTGAAACGCCGGATCTTTCCAGCGCCGTGCGAGCCACGCCGCGTAATGCATGATGCGCAGCGTGCGCAGCGCCTCGATGAGATGCAGCTCGGCGGCGTCGAACTCGAAAAACTCGGTATAGCCGGCCAGAAGTTCGGCGAGCTGCGGCATCTGCTCGTGGCGGTCGCCGGAGAGAAACATCCACAGGTCCTGTATTGCGGGGCCCATCAGCGTGTCGTCGAAATCCACGATGTGCAGCCGTTCGCCGTCGACCAGCACGTTGCCTGGGTGGAAGTCGCCGTGAATGCGCAGGTACGGCGGGTCGCCGGCCCGCACAAAGCAATTCCCGATCGCCTGGAACAGGTGCTGGCAGATACCGGAATAGGGTTCGCGCAGCTCCTCCGGGATGAACCCTGACTGCAGCAGGAACTGACCCGATTGCTCGCCGTAGCTGGCGAGGTCGAGCCGGATGCGATGCTGAAAGCGCTGCCGCCGTCCCTGCAGGTGGATGCGGCCGATGAGCCGCCCGAGCTGCCGCAGCAGCCGCAGGTCGTCGAGGTCGGGGGCGCGTCCGCCATGGCAGGGGTACACGGCGAAGCGAAACGGGCCGTGAAAGTGCAGCGTGGCGCCGTTGCGGAGCAGTGGTGGCACCACCGGGATGTCCTGCCCGGAAAGCTCCATTACGAAGGCGTGCTCTTCGAGAATCGCCGCATCGCTCCAGCGCCCAGGGCGGTAGAACTTCGCCACCACGGGCGGGCTGTCGTCGATGCCGACCCGGTAGACACGGTTTTCGTAACTGTTCAGCGCCAGCAACCGTCCGTCGCAGCGCAGGCGGACGCTTTCCACCGAATGGATGATGTCGTCGGGCGTGAGCTCCTGGTAGGCAAGGTTGTTATCGGCGTGGCGGTTCATTGCGGCAGGGTCCCGGGGCCGGGCAGTCTAGCACCCGCCGGCCGGCTCAATGCAGCGGGCGGCCGGCTCGGCTACACTCGGGTGCATGCGCATCGATGTGATCCTCGAATCGAACAATGCGCCCGAGCGCATAGCGGAGCTGGGTCTCGCTCAACGGCCGGCGCGCCCAGTCGGTGAAGCGCGAGCTCTTGTCGAGCCGGGCCTTGGCGATCTGGGCAACCAGGGTGTCGTAGGCGACCTCGTCGCCATAACCGCAGACCATGGCGGCGATC
>CAYOFE010000015.1:31831-32826 GCA_964403135.1 uncultured Chromatiaceae bacterium
AGCGCATAGCGGAGCTGGGGGAGCTCGCCGAGCGTCACGGCCTCGGCGGCGTATGGGTATCGAACATGAACGATGCCCGCGATCCCTTCATCAACTTCGTCGACCTGGCGAGGTCAACCAGCCGCATCCGGCTCGGGCCGATTGCGGTCAGCCCCTTCGAGCTTCATCCGCTGAAGATGGCTTCGTCACTGCTGACGCTGAACGAAGTCGCCGGGGGACGGGCGCAGATCGTGGTGGGGGCAGGGGGCGGCACCGCCACGGCAATGAACGTCAAGCAGGAGCGGCGCGTGCGCGCGGTGCGCGAATGCGTCGAGATTCTGAAGGCCGCCAGCATCGGCACGCCGGTCAGGTACAAGGGAGAGGTGTTCCAGGTCCGCTGGTATAACCCGTCCTGGGTCAAAAGCCCGCCGCCGGTCATTTATGCCGGCGCGAACGGCCCGCAGATGCTGCGCGCGGCGGCGCGTTACGCGGACGGGATCATGGTGAGCGATTTCATCGTCTCGCACGTTCGCGAGGCTCGTGAGCGCATCGACGCAGGTCTTGCCGATGCAGGCCGGCCCCGCGACAGCCTGCGCGTCAACAATTTCTGGGCGTGGCACGTCAAACCGACGCGCGAAGAGGCCGAAGCCGAGGCGCGCACCTGGCTGGCCGTGCGTGGCACGCTGTATCCGCCTTACAGCCACGATGTGCTGGATCCGGACGAACTCGCCATCGTCGACAAGAATATCAACGCGTTCCTGCGCGCCAACCACAGGAGGAGCTCTGTCATCGAGGGCGTGCCCGAGGGGCTCGTCAACAGGCTGGTGCATCGCACCACCTCAGCCTGCTCGATCGCCGAACTCGACACCGAGA
This sequence comes from uncultured Chromatiaceae bacterium, assembly GCA_964403135.1. GTDB lineage: Bacteria > Pseudomonadota > Gammaproteobacteria > Steroidobacterales > QUBU01. Next base: position 32,684 of record CAYOFE010000015.1, read on the forward strand.
TCGAGCGGCTGCACGAGTTCCAGGCAGCGGGGCTGACGGAGATCGCGCTGCGCATCTACGAGAACCCGGCCGAGACGATCCGCATTATCGGCGAGCGCGTGGTGCCAGCGTTGCGCTGATCCCCAATTATCGTTACAGCAAGT
>CAYOFE010000016.1:0-32350 GCA_964403135.1 uncultured Chromatiaceae bacterium
CCTTGCCGGCCTTGATGCGGCTGCAGAACTCGTCGATCTCGGCGAGCTGCTGCTTGTCGCCGTCGATGAAACTGTTGGTCTTCGGGTACAGCTTGTCCTCGATACATACCGCGGCGATGCCGCGCTGCTCGAGCTTCTTCACCAGGCGGCGCACATTGTTGAAATTGCCGTAACCGGTGTCGCCGTCGAGCAGGATCGGAATGCTGGTGACATCCGCCATGAACTCCAGCATTTCCAGGACCTGAGTCCAGCTCGCCTCGTTGCTGTCGCGCACGCCGTACTGCGCGGACATGCACAGGCCCCCGGCCCACAGGCCCTTGAAGCCGGCCTCCTCGCCGATCCGCGCGCTGATGCCGTTGTGCGCCTCGATCAGGAACTCCAGCTCAGGGCTGTGCAGCAGCCGCCGGAATTGCGTGGTCTTTGGCACCGACGACAGATTTATTTTCGATACGCCCGATTCCGGCTCCGGAGGCTGGTCCGGAGAAAAACGATCTGCCGCCATTTTCATTGCTCAGACCCGGTAGCGGTACTCGCGGCCCGCCTCGCGCTCGATGTCGGGCGGATAACTCATGCGCTTGTCGGCGTAGTACTGCGCGAGGTGATCGCCCTCGGAAGCACGGTTGTAGGTGTAATACAGCACACGGCGGGCCCTGTCGGTGCGATTCGGCGCCGAGCGATGCGGCACGAACGAATCGAAGAACACCACGTCGCCCGGCTCGGCTTCGATAGCAACGAATTTCACGCCGGCCAGCTGCTCAATGCTCAGCGGCTCCCACTCCTTACCGATCAGCGTATGGCCGCGGAAGTTCTCGGCCACCTCCAGGCAGCCGTTGGCGATCGTGGCCCGGTCCACCGTAACCAGCGCGGTGATGTGCAGGCTCGCGTACCTGGCCCATCCGGCCTGGACGTCCTGGTGCGGCTCGAAGCCGCCGCCGCCCGGCAGCTTGAAATTGATCTTGTCCTTGAACAGCACCGCGGGCTCGCCGAACAACTGCCCGCAACCGCCCTGCAGCTCGGCCCCGGCGGCAAGCCGCCTGAACCCTTCGTGGAACGGCAGCACGTTTTCCATGCGGTTCAACAGGCGCCGGCCGTCGGCAGAGGTCTCAAAGTACATCATGTGCCGGCCCGCGGTCTCGGGCCATTGCTGGACCTCGTCGGTAAAACGGCGGATGTCGGCCACCGACTGACCGCCGAACAAGCCGCGCACGACGACAAATCCGTTGCGCCGGAAAGCCGAAATCTGCGCGCCGTGCAGCATGGCGGCGCCTGGCGGGGTGGATGAAGCAGCAGTTTTCACCTGATAAAAGTCCTATATCGTATTGATAAATATAATCTTTAATATGACCGATCTCACTGCTCATGGTAGCAGGAATCGTATCGCAACCGGCGCGGCGCGCGGCGGCTGACCGGACTCAGGGCGACTGGCGGGAAATATACGCCCGTGCGCGCGCTTCGAGTTCGGGGCTGCGCAGCCCTGCGGTGCGAGCTTCCTGCAAGGCGCTCTGCAGATCGAGGCCGCCATCGAGAACGCGATGCGCCAGCCAGACGGCGCCGACGCGATTCGCAGATGCGCAGTGCATGAGCACCGGTTTGCCCTTGCTTGCGCGCAGCGCCGACCGCACCGACTCGAAAACCGTATCGGTGAGCTGCTCGGTCGCGCTGAATCCCGGGTTCAGGTACTGCATGCCGAGGCTGCGCACCACGGCGCCCTCATCCCAGTCGATCTCGCCCGGCCCGCGCAGATTGATGACGGTGTGAACGCCCGCGGCACGCAACGCGTCAAGATCGGCCGGCGCAGGCTGGCCGGCGAGGATGACCTCACCGATGACATGCGCCCGCGCGAGCGAGCCGCACGTGAAAGACTGCAGCGACGCCACGCCGAGCGCCACGTTGCATGCAGGGCCAGCTGCGGCAGGCTGCTGTGCGTGACCGGAGGTGCCGGGAAACACGCCAAGAATGCAGGCCAGCATCACGCAGCGCATCGCATCACCGATATTCATGATCTGCACCTCGCCGCCTTACTCGTAGCGTTTGCCGCCCTCGAGCATCTGATGCGTGCCGATGATCTCGTTCAGGCGGCCAAAATCGAGCATCTGGTCCAGCATGTTGCGCGTCGTGCCGTCGCGCCTGAGCGTGGCCAGGTAACGACTGGCTGCATGCCCGACTACTCGCGCCATGGCGCCCGGAAAGATCGCGAAACGAAAGCCCATGCACCCAAGCTCTTCGATGGACATGAGCGGCGTCTTGCCGCCCTCGACCATGTTCGCCAGCAGCGGCACCCTGCCGCCCAGCTCGCGCCCGACGCGCTCCAGCTGCTCTGCGGTGCGCAGCGCTTCGACGAACAGCGCGTCGGCGCCGGCATCGACATAGGCGTGTGCGCGCTCGAGACCCGCCTCGAATCCGTCCACGGCGATCGCATCCGTTCGCGCCAGGATCACGGTTTCTGCGTCGCTGCGCGCATCGAGGGCCGCGCGGATCTTGCCGAGCATTTCCCGGAGCGGGATCAGGGCCTTGCCGTCCAGGTGGCCGCAACGCTTCGGCATGGTCTGGTCTTCGATCTGGATCGCCGACGCGCCCATTTTCTCGAGCAGGCGCACCGTGCGCTGCACGTTGAGCGCGTTGCCGAAGCCGTTGTCGCCATCCACGATCAGCGGCAGCGAGACCCGCTCGCGAATATTGCCCACCGTGTCCGCCACCTCGGTAAGCGTCGTCAGGCCGATGTCCGGACGGCCAAGCCGGGTGAAGGCAATGCTGGCGCCGCTGACGTAGGCACAGTCGAAGCCCGCCTGCTCGATGAGCAAGGCGGTGAACGCGTCGTAACAACCGGGCGCGATGAACGGGGGGCCGGCGAGCAGTTCGCGCAGTCTGTGAGCGTGCGACCTAGTCATGTTCCTGCATTATCCTTTACCGGCCTGCAGCCGCGCCTTCAGGTAGGACATCAGCCCGCCGCTCATCACCATTGCCATCAGGTGTGCCGGGATCGCCTGCACCGGGTAGTGCCGACCGAGCGAGTGATTGGCGATCAGCCCTGCCACTGGATCCACCTCGACGACATCCCCGGCGCGAATCTCGCCGGCCGCCGGGAAAAATAACGCCGGCAGGCCGAAGTTCAACGCGTTGCGATAGAAGATCCGGCCGAAGGATACCGCCAGCACCGCGCCCACGCCGAGATGCCGCAGCGCCATCGCCGCCTGCTCGCGCGCCGAACCCACGCCGAAGTTGCGCCCGGCCACGACGATATCGCCCGGCCGGACCTCGGCCGCGAAACGCGGTTCGACCGCCTCGAGGCAGTGGCGCGCCATTTCCTCCATCGGCGCCTTGAAGTACAGGCCCGGCGCCATGACATCGGTGTTGATATCGTCGCCGAACACCCAGGCGCGGCCGCGGATGCTCACGTGAGAAACTCCCGGGGATCGGCAATGCGCCCCGCCACGGCCGATGCGGCCACCGTGTAGGGCGAGCCGAGATACACCTGCGCCGAGTTCGCGCCCATGCGCCCCTTGAAATTGCGATTGGTCGAGGAAATACACACCTCGCCGTCGGCAAGCACGCCCGCCCCGAGCGCCGCGCAGGCCCCGCATCCGGTCGGCAGCAGCGTGGCGCCCGCCGCGGTAATCGCCGCCAGGGTCCCGTCGGCCGCGGCTTCGCTCCAGATCTTCTGCGACGCCGGCGCCACCAGCAGGCGCACTCCGCTGGCCACCCGGCGCCCGCGCAGCACCTCGGCGATCATGCGCAGGTCGGTGAGCTTCGCGCCCATGCACGAGCCGATATAGGCCTGGTCGATGCGCGTCGCCGGCAGTTCGCCGACCGCGGCGGAGTTCGCCGGCGAATGCGGCGCGGCAACCTGCGGCGCCAGCGCCGCCGCATCGAATTCGCGCACGGTGAGGTAGCTCGCCCCCGGATCGCTGCGCCATCGCAGCGCATCGGGACACGGCTCGCGGCCGGCCTCACGCAGCGCCGCGAGCGTGGTTTCATCGGCGCCCACCAGACCGGTCTCGGCACCGAGCTCCGCGGCCATATTAGTCAGCACGGCTCGCTCGGCCATCGACATGGCTTCCACGGTGTCGCCGCCGTACTCGATAACACGAAACGCGTTCTCCATGCCCAGCTCGCGGCACAGCGTGAGCATGACGTCCTTTGCCGCCACACCCCGGGAAAACCGCCCGCTCCAGTTCACGCGGATCGTCTCCGGTACCGGCGCCCAGATCTCGCCGGTCACCACCACCCCCGTCATCTCGATCGCGCCGAGGCCCATGACGTAGGCACCGTAAGCGCCGCCGTTACTCGAATGCGAGTCGCCGCCGCAGACGAACATGCCGGGTAAGAGCAGGCCCTGCTCCATCAGCACCACGTGGCCGATACCCTGCATGTCGAAGAAGCGGCGAATGCCGAACTCCCGGGCAAAATCGCGCGTCAGCTTGAGGATCGCGGCCGATTCGGCATCCACGGCCGGCACGAAATGATCCGTCACCAGCACGATGCGCTCCGGATCCCACACCCCGACACCGAGTTCTTTCAGCCGTGGCCAGATGCGACGCGGCCCGCCGGAGTCGAGCAGCAGCGCAAGATCCACCCGGCAGGTGACGATTTCGCCGGGGCTGACGGAGGCCTTGCCCGCGGCGCGAGCCAGCAACTTCTGGGCAAGCGTATCCGGCATGATGTCGATCAGGGCTGACGCACTACCAGCCTGTCGCGGGCAAGACGCGCGGCAATGGCCATCGCGATCTCGTCCATCACCTCGCCCTGCGACTGCGCGTCGTAAACCGTCGTATCCAGGCTGTACACGAGCGCTGCACCGCGGGTCTCGTAGACATTGCTCGACACGACGACCGTCCGCTGCAATGTCAACGCCGGGTTTTCCGCGACGAACGTGCCGTACACCACCGGAACGCCAAAGGCGCCGAAGTAAGGATCGGAGGCATAGCCATATCCGGTCGGCTTGTAGTAATTCCCGCCGCGGGCCTCGTCGGTGCCGCCCTCGACCAGGCCAGCCTTTGCGTCCACCAGCCGCGTGGACACTACGGAGTCGGACCCGAGTTCGCCGACGATCTGCACCACCGCTTCGCGGGTCAGCGGGTCTTTCAGGCCGAGCCTGGAACAGCTGGTCTCGGCGCGGATGCCTGCGTCGATGAGGGAGTCACGCAACATGCGCTCGAAACGGCAGCGCGTGTTGTAGTTCGGCGTCACGCCAACCACCAGCACATTGCCGAAGCGCTGGTCGCGCGCCGCGCCCTGCGCCCATGCGCTCTCGACCTTCGCCGGGCGCGTACAGGCCGTGAGCCACAAGATCGCCAGAACCAGTAAAGCCGGACCGATGGCAGTGCAGCAGCCGCCGCGGTCATTTCTCATATCGCGCCCTTTGCAATCAGCGGGGAGGGGTAGATTACCACCCGCCAGTTCCGCCAGGGACATCACGGCGAGCGTGCGGAATGTCGGTTCTCCGCCTGGCGCGCGGTGGGTTTCGAGGATGGTGCGCGGGGCTGCCGATCGGCATCGCCGCGATGGCGATCTAGTAACAGCCCGCCGATTTCGCGCGCTGCCTGGTCAGCGCCAACACCGTGTCGAGTACGGGGGTCTTCATGCCCTTGAGGCGCGCGAGTTCCGTGACCGCCGCGACGATCGGGTCGATCTCGATGGACCGGCCGGCTTCCAGGTCATGCAGCATCGACGTCTTGTGTGCGGCAAGCGGGCGGGTCAGCTCCATCAACTGCCTCGGCTGCAGCGGCACTTTCACGCCAAATGACGCCGCCACGGCGATGGCTTCCGACATGGCCGACTCCAGCAACGCCGCCATGGCGGGATCGCCGATCATCTGCCCGAGCGTGGCTCCGGTGAGCACGCTGACCGGGTTGTAGGCCACGTTGGCCACCAGCTTGGTCCAGAGCTCGGTGCGGATATCCTGGCGCACCGGCGCATCGAGCCCGGCTTTTTTCATCATCGCGGCGATGGCCTGCACGCGCTCCGAGAGGCTGCCGTCGGGCTCGCCGATCGAGAAACGGCTGCCGTAGACGTGCTCGACGACACCTGGCTCGACGACGCGCGCTGCCGGGTAAACCACGCAGCCGATCGCATGCTCGGGTCCGATCAGGCGCCAGAGCGCGCCGCGGGGATCGACGCTTGGCAGCGTCGGTGCCACACCAGCGGGGCCGAGACGGTGGAAATACCACCACGGAAACCCGTTGCCCACGGTCACCACCGCCGTGCCGGCTGTCAGCAGCGGGCGCATCTCCGCGGCAATGCCGGGCAGCAGGTGCGACTTCATCGTGAGGAATACCACGTCCTGCTCGCCGGCATCCTGCGCGCGCTCGACCACCCGTATCCGCACCGTCGCGCGCTTGCCCTGCTCGATGAACGCAAGCCCGGCCGACTGCAACGCCTTGAGCTGGGCCCCGCGGCTGATACCGGTAACGGCGACACCGGCCTGTGCGAGTTTCGCGGCCAGATAGCCGCCGATCGCGCCGACGCCGTAGATGCAGGCGGTGGACATCAGGACCTCAACACGTCAATGCGGCGCAGGAATCGCGACTGGCGTCGCTCCCACCGGAGACCTGGGGAATCGCGACTGGCGTCGCTCCCACCGGAGACCTGGGGAATCGCGACTGGCGTCGCTCCCACCGGAGACCCGGGGAATCGCGACCGGCGTCGCTCCCACATGGAGAGAGCAGCGCGAGCCGCGACGGGGAATTGCCTGTGGGAGCGGCACAAGCCGCAAGTCATAACACCATCCTACAGGTGACCCGCAAGCTTCTGCGCCACTTTCGCCACGTCCGCGGGGTCAGCCTGGCTGACGTCGGCGTAGTCGGTGAAGCGCTCCGGGATCTTGATGGTGGCGTCGATGCCCATCTGCTCCGAGGTCATCGGGAATCCCTGCGGCCCCTTGGGTGCCGACGGGTCGAGCACAAAAGCCTGACCCGAGCGATTGATGATGATATCGCTGTAAGGCTGCACGCGCGTCTGAATCGCCCACTCGACGGCCTGCAGGTCGTACGGGTTCACGTCGGGCCCGACGACGACGAGGATCTTCGCGGTGCGCGGCCAGCGCCCTGCCCCGCCCCACACGGCGTGCAGCACATACTTGCCGAACTCCGGGTGCGGCTTCTGCCCGCCGTCGACCGCGAGCTGGATGATGTAGGTCATGTTCGGTGTGACGACGGCGTCTTTCACCTCGGGAATCTTGCGTTGCAGGTCGCTGAGCAGCTCGCCCTCTACCGGCATCAGCGCCATATAGTTGTGATCGAAGGGCGGCATCATTTCGATGGTGCCGTACCACATCGGGCTGCGGCGGTGCGTGATGCAGGTGACATCGAAGATCGGGAAAATCTGGTGCTTGTCGTAGTAGCCGACCGAGTTCGAATGCCAGCCGATGATGTCCTGCGGCACGTCGGGCCGGAACACGCCTTCGATCACGTACTCGGCGGTGGCCGGCACTTCGATGTCCACCGTCTCGCACTTGACGAGTTCCACGGGCGACCCGCGCAGGCCGCCGGCATAGTCGAATTCATCGATGCCGTATGGCAGGCCCGTCGCGGAAGCCAGGTGCACCGCCGGGTCCACCTGGCAGGCGATAGCCAGCTCGAGCGGTTTGCCCATCTTCTGCGCCTTGGCGAGATGCAACCCGATATGGCTCATCGGCGGGTTCCAGAACGCGAAGACGGAGAGCTGCTTGCGCTGCTGCTCCTCCGGGTAGGAGCCGCCCTGCGGGTGCAGGCAGTTCCAGAAGCTGGTGAGGCGATAGGCGCCGACGTTGCGAATGCCGGTCTCGGGGTCCTTGGTGACCACCACACCGCCGGTGATGTAGGAGGAGCCCTCCTTGCCGAACCACACGTGCGGAATGTGCTTGTCCACGGACAACTTGTCGCGGGAAATGACCACGTCCTTGCAGGGTGCCCTGGCGCGTTCGACCAGCCTCGGCTTATGCCAGGTCGAGGGATCCTGCAGGATCTTGAAGTGCTTGAGCTTGGCTTCGAGCGGATCGTGCGTATCGAGCATCAGCGCGGTGCGCTCACGCGTGCCGTAGGGATTGAAGATCAGCGGCACGCCGGGCGTGTTGTAGCCGTCGAGGTTCTCGAGGATCAGCGCCGGACCGTTGGTCTCGGCCAGGTGGCGCATCAGGGCCTGCAACTCGTTGCGGCCGCACTCGACGTTGAACGGCACCGTCACGCGCTTGAGCTGGCCGAGCTTCTCCAGCCGGGCAAGATATTCGCGCATATCCCTGTATGCCATGGGCACTGTCTCCGCAATTCGGTCGGCTGTTGCCGGGACGGGGCCGCCCCGGGCGCTACACCATAGCATTATCGGGCCGGGCGCGGCACGCCGATTCTGCTACCATTCCGGCCCCGCGCGGCATCGGGCGCGCGTAGCGGACCCACCATCCAGGAACCCAGACATGGCCATGAGCAATCGCAAGACCGCAATCGTTACCGGCTCTGCCACCGGCGTGGGCGCCGCTGCGGCCATCATGCTCGCCGAGCGCGGCTGCAACGTGGTCGTCAACTACACGCGCAGCGAGGCCGAGGCCAGGCAAACCGCCGCTGCCTGCCGCGCGAAGGGCGCCGAGGCGATTATCTTCCAGGCTGACGTCTCCGACGATGCCGCTTGCCGCGCGATGGCGCAGGCTGCCGTGGACGAGTGGGGACGCATCGACTACCTGATCAACAATGCCGCGCGCACCAAGTTCAATCCCTACCCGAACTGGGATGGCGTCAACAAGCAGGACTTCCTCGATATCTACGCCGTCAACGTCGTCGGTCCCTACCAGATGATCCGCGCCGTCGTGTCACACATGAAAAAGCTCGGCAAGGGCGCGATCGTCAACGACTCATCGATTGGCGGTGTCACCGGCATCGCCTCGTCCATTCCCTACGCGGCCTCCAAGGCGGCGCTGAACCTGATGACCAAGTCACTGGCCCATGTGCTGGCACCCGAGATTCGTATCAACACCGTCGTGCCAGGCATGATCCAGACCCGTTGGCTGAAGGGCGGCCTCGGCGACGACGTCTACGAGAAGATGCTCGACTCGACTGCGGCTACGCTGCCGCTGAGGCGTGTCGCGACCGCCGAAGAAGTCGCCGAAGTGCTGGTCTGGTTCCTCGAGGGCGCGACCCTCGTCACCGGCGAAACGCTGATCGTGGACAGCGGCCTGCATCTCGGACCGTTCCCGCCGTACGCCAGCGGCAGGTAGCAGACGGGCACCCCGCCGGCACATGCAGTTCCGAAACACCTCGGCAACCTACGGCGTCGTAGCGCGATTCTTCCACTGGTTCATGTTCCTGCTGATCGGGCTGACCGTGATGCTCGCCCTGAATATGGAGAGCATGCCGGAGGCCGACAAGGACGTAACCGAACGCCTGCATCGGTCGCTCGGGGTGTTGATTCTGTTCCTGCTGATCCTGCGCTTCGGCTGGAAACTGGCAAATCCGCAGCCCGCCGATCTACCGGGCCCGGCGTGGATGAACAGGGTTGCCCGCGGCATGCACTGGCTGCTCTATGGCATCGTGCTGCTGCAAGCCGTGGCCGGCATCGCGATGTCTCAGGCGGACGGCGTAGCGATCAGCGTGTTCGATCTGTTTACGCTGCCGGTGATGGTCGCTGCCGATTCGCGGACCGAAGAGTTCTGGGAAGAGATCCACGAAGTGAACTGGATCGTACTGACCGGGCTGGTCATCGGCCACGTGCTGGCAGCTCTGCACCGCCATTTTGGCGAGAAAGGCGAGGTCTTCCGCCGGATGGGCATCGGCCCGCCCTGAACGACCGCCGCTAGAGCTTCAGTTCGCGCCTGAATCCGAAGCCGCGCCGGTTATCGATCAGCCGGATGAAGCGTGGCGTCACACGCCAGAAATCTGCGTTCTTCAGCCGCTCGGCGATAGTCTGCTCGTCGGCCGAGCGCGGCTCCTCAAACAGCGCCTTGACGCTGGCAAATTTTGCCAGGTACAGCGCCATGGCCTTGACCCGCTCGGCGCCGGTAACTTTCGCCGCAACGCCTTCCATCTGCAGGCCGCGTACGTCGTTCCAATTGTCGGGATCCGCATTGACAGCGAGCGCCACGTGCGGTTGACCGGCCATATCATGCGCATGCCGGGTGCGGCGGTCGGACACGAAATACAGGTTGAAGGCCTCGTCGCTCGCATAGAACACCGTGGCGGACCAGGGTCCGGCGTCGGAAAGCGTCGCCAGCGTCAGCGTATGGTGCTCCGCGAGCATCGCGCGGATGCTCTCGCGCAGCTCGTCAGTCACGGCGCAATTTCCGCCTGCGTTCCTTGCCTGCGCCGCGCCAGCGCCTGACGATACCCTGATCGATGCCGAACAGGTCGAGTGCACGCCCGACGCTGTGGTTGACGATATCGTCCACCGTCTGTGGGTCGTTGTAGAACGCCGGCATCGGCGGGGCGATGACGGCGCCCATTAACGCGGCCTCGTGCAGCAGCCGGCAATGCCCGACATGCAGCGGCATCTCGCGCGGCATCAGCACCAAACGGCGCTTTTCCTTGAGCACGACATCGGCCGCCCGCACCATCAACGTGTCGGCGTAGGAATTGACGACGCCGGAAAGCGTCTTCATCGAGCACGGCGCTACGATCATGCCGTCGGTCGGGAACGAGCCGCTGGCGATGCTCGCGGCAAGGTTCTGGTCGCTGTGTACGACGTCGGCGAGCGCCTCGACCCGCTCGACCTTCCAGGATGTTTCCAGCGCGATATTGAGCTTGCCGCCTTTGCTGATGATCAGGTGCGTCTCGACGTCGCTGACGCCTTTCAGCACTTCGAGCAGGCGGATGCCGTAGATGACGCCGCTGGCGCCGGATATGCCGATGATCAGACGCATCGCTTCCCCCTGGGACCGGGACTTGTCGTTATTGCGAAACCCGCATTGTGCCGGATGCGAGCCGCATCATAACCGGAATCGGCCGGGCTAGGCGGCGCTCCCCATGCGCAGCGCCGGGTTGCGATCGGTGAGATCCATGGTGAAACCGGCATTGTCGGTCAGGATCACCTGGTGCTGCGCCCCGGCCTTCAGCTCCAGCCGGCCGATGTCCACCGCATCCGGCAGCTGGTAACACATCAGACCGGGCGAAGCGATGCTGACGATCTTCGTGCGCTGATCGACCTTCTTTTTCAATTCGCCGCGCACCGGCTCGCGCACCCAGGAATAGCCGGCCAGTTTCACGAAACCCGACTCGTAGGCGACCACGGTGCCCGCGAACATCCGCGGCTGGTCGCTTTCGTAGAGGCGGCGGTGCGCGATCAGCAACTTATCACCCGGCGAGAGCAGCATGTGACACTCCTTTACCGGGCCGCACGCACCGGCCCGGACGCCCGGCATCACGATAAGACGAGCCTTGCCGGATGGAACAGCGATCAGATCACGATTTGGGGGGCGCCTGCAGGCCCTCCGGCCGCCGCAGACCAGGCGCAGACCAAGGTGACGATGGTGCCGGCGGAGGGACTTGAACCCCCGACCTCTCGCTTACGAAGCGACTGCTCTACCAGCTGAGCTACGCCGGCAACCGGGCGCGCAGTATAGCGAAAACCGGCGCGCTAGTCCGGGCGCTTCTTGCGCAGCCGGATGATCAATTCGACGCTTTCGGCCGTGGTTGCCCGCGGCAGGCTCGGCAGCTTCGGCAGGCGCACCTCGGACGGCGGAATGTCGATCAACTCGCCGGTGTCGGCATTGTAGAAATGATGGTGCGGGCGCGTGGTGGAATCATACATCAGACGTGACGGGTCCACTGCCAGCTCGCGGATGATGCCCTGCCGCGAAAACAGGTTGAGGGTGTTGTAGACGGTAGCCTTGGAGATGCGCCGGCCGCTTGTCCGCAAAGTGCTGAGCACCTGGTCGGCAGAAAAGTGGCACGGGCCATCCATGAACAACATGCCGATCTCGATACGTTGCGGGGTTGGCCGCACGCCATGTTCGCGCAATCGCGATTCGACCCGCTCACGCGAAACCAATTGAGCTCTCCCGCAAACCGATTGAGCGAGAATTCTACGGGCAAGCAACCCGGACTGTAAACGAGACGCACTCCACGGGCGCAATGCGGCAACAGGCGAAATCTGCATGCTCCCGGCAGAAATGCGGCCTGCCGCAGGCAACGAACCTCGATTATTGTCGAAAACCATGCGGCATGGGTTCGGACTGACGGTACTGGAGTTGCTGGCGACGGTCGCGCTGCTGGCGGTATTGCTCGCCATCGCCGCCCCGTCCGTCGGCAACCTGCTGCTCGAGAGTCGTATGGTCGCGGCCGTCAACGGCCTGGTGCATGCCCTGCACCTGGCGCGTTCGGCGGCCATTCAGCAGCTACAGCCGGTGGTGGTTTGCCGGACCGCCGACGGCGCCGGCTGCGCCGCCCCCGGCGACTGGGCGAGCGGCTGGCTGGTGTTCGCCAACGCCGATCGCGACGACCCGCCGGCTGTCGATCCGGGCGAGCGGGTACTGCATGTGATGCAGCCGGTCCCTGATGCCAGCATCCGCAGCAACCGTGCAGCATTCGTGCTGCAGCCGGCCGAGCAGCGCGCCACGAACGGCACCGTCACGTTCTGCGACCGCCGCGGCGCTGCCGCTGCCCGCGCCGTAATCGTCAGCTATACCGGCCGGCCGCGCGTCAGCACCCAAAGCGCTGGTGGGCAGCCGCTCACGTGCCCCACGTGATCCGCGCTAACGGATTCAGTCTCATGGAGATGCTGGTCAGCCTGCTGATCCTCGCAGCCGGCTTGCTCGGCATGATTGGGCTGCTTGTCGAAAGCCAGCGCGCCGAACGCACCGCTGCTTATCGCGCTGCCGCCGCGCACCTGGCGAGCGACATTGCCGAGCGCATGCGCGCCAATCCGCTGGCCGCTCCTGCCTATGCCTCCGGCACCGGCGCCGATCACGGGTGCGTCAACGGCGTGAGCGATTGCGCACCTGCGGACCTTGCTGCGGACGATCTGCACCGATGGCAGGACGACATCGCGCGCCAGCTGCCGGCGGGCGCAGCCGGCAACATAGCGCTCGCCGATGGCGGTCCCGGCAGGCAAGTCATTATCACGCTGTCCTGGCCGGAGACCGGCGCGAGCGGCGCTGCGAGCCTCGCGGTCGTGGTGCGACTGTGATGAGTACCACGGGCGCGTGGGTCGCGCGGCGCGCCACGAATACCGGCCTGACGGTGGTCGAATTGCTGGTGGCACTGGCGATCGGGTTGTTCCTGGTCGCCGGAGCGGTGCAGGCCTACGTGCAGGGCGCGGCCAGCTACCGGATGGCGGAAGTCATGGCTCGCTTGCATGAGCATGCCCGTTTCGCCTTCGCTGCGATCGAGCCCGACATCCGGCTGGCCGGCTACTGGGGCCAGCACAACGCACCCACGCTGCTGGAGGTGCCTGCCAGCATCAGTGTGCGGTGCGACGGCGTCGACGTCAGCGAGTTCGTGCTTGACCTTGCCAGCGGCATCGACGCTCAGGACGACGGCTACGCACTGCCCTGCCCGGCGTTCGATACCGCACGCGCGGCGAGCGACGTGCTGATCGTCCGGCACGCGAGTGGTGAAACCGTGGCGTTGCAGGACAAACAGATCCAGCTTCAGAGCAGCGTCGCCTCGGCACGAGTGTTCAATGACGGCCGCATGCCGGCGGGTTACGACACCGCGAGCTCCAGCACCCACGACCTGCGGGTGCATGCCTATTACATCGACGAGCAATCGAGCTTCGCGGCCGACACCCCATCGCTACGCCGGCTCACGCTGGTCAGGGGCGGGATATTGCAGAACCAGGAGATCATCACCGGCGTGGAAAACCTGCAGGTGCAGTTCGGGCTCGACACCAACGGCGATGGCACCGTCGAACGCTACGTGGATCGTGATCACGCGGCGCTCGCGCCCGGTTCCGCGGGCTACGCGCCGGGCGCCCGCGTGGTGGCAGTGCGCTTGTGGTTACTGATGCGCGCCGATACCGCGCCCGGCGCCGGTTTCCGCGATACCCGCCTGTACCAGCCGCCGGATGCCGATCTCGCACACATCACGCCAGGTGACGAGGGCTATGCATCCGCATTTCCGCGGATCGAGATATCCAGGACGCTCTACCTGCCGAACCTGGCAACAGCAGGTCAGGCACCATGAGCAACGAGCGCGGCGCCGTTCTGATCACCGTGCTGGCGCTCTTGCTGGTCATGATCGTACTCGCCATTGGCTCGGTGCGCACCGCCGCGCTGGACCTGGCCATGGCTGGCCAGGCGCAGTACCGCGAACAGTCGTCGCTGCTGGCGGAATCCGGCATCGGTGCTTCACTCTCGCAGCTCGAACGGGACGGCCCGGCTGGACTTCCCGCGGCGGCGTGCGAGGCAATGCCCGACTGGGGCCCGCCGGTGACAATCGACGAAGTCGCTGGCAGTTACCAGACCCGCGCCTGCCGGTCAGGCAGCACAGTGGACTACCCGGGCTCCCCCGCCGGACCGTACCGTCAAATCCACTTTCGCGTCGAATCCCGCGGCCGCGCCGGTCGTGGCGCCGAGGCCGTGCATGTCCAGGGCTATTACGTCGCCCTGCTCGACCCCGGCCAGCCGCCGCCAGACGGGGCGCAGGCGGGGCAACTGGTTTGCGTCGGCGCTGACTGCTATCTCGTGGCAGGCCGGCTTGCGACGAGGACTTTCTGGCACCCGGCGCAACCACCATGACGCCAGCCATTGGAGGACGCGGCCCCGGTTTCTCGCTGATCGAGCTGTTCGTCGCGCTGGCCGTGCTCGCGATCGTCGTTGCGCTGGCGTTGCCGAATTACCGCCAGTATGTGCGCCGCACGCACCGCACCGAAGCGGTCAGCGCGCTGCTGCGCATCGCAGCCGCACAGGAGCGTTTCTACCTGCACAACGGCCGCTATGCCGGCAGCGATGAACTCGCCCCCGCGCCACCCGTGGGGCTCGGCATCGGCGCAACCACGCATGACTATTACGCACTCGAGGTCACACCGCATCCCGACCTGACCCTCGGCTATGAGGCGCGCGCTACGGTGCGCCCGGAAGCCGTGCAACGCGACGACACGAACTGCTGGGTGTTCAGCATCGATGAACGAGGCGTACGCACTGCTACCACGCGCGCAGGCGCGAGCAGCGATGCCATCGCCGATCGCTGCTGGCGGTAGCCGGTAAGCGATCAGCTCCGGCGACGCTCCAGCACGAAGCTGTCGAGAAGCATCAGTGCGACACCGCAGGTAATCGCCGCGTCTGCCACGTTAAACGCCGGATAAGACCATTCGCGGTAGTAGACCAGGATGAAATCCACGACGTAGCCGTACATCACCCGATCGATCAGGTTGCCGATGGCGCCACCGAGAAGGAGCGCCAGGCCGAGCGCGAGCGCCGTCTTGCCCTGCCTTGGCAGGCTCGTCAGCCACCAGAGCACGCCGCCGCTGACCACGACGGCCACGCCGGTGAACAGCCAGTTCTGCCAGCCCGAGGCATTGGCGAGCAAGCTGAAGGCGGCGCCGGTGTTGTGCAGGTGCACCAGATCGAGAAACGGTATCACCTTGATGCGCTGATACAGCTCCAGGCTGTCCACCACCATGAACTTGGTGAGTTGATCGATGCCGATGACCACTACCGATAACAGCACCCAGCGGACCCACGCGATGCGCGGCAACGACAGTGCGCCGGCCATGCCCGATGCCGTTGCCGGCCGGTTCTCGTGGCTCGGCGGCTCGCTCATCAGGCAAATACCCGGGTCTCGCCGGGTCCCTCGACATTCGTCACGCAGCGACCGCACAGACTGGGATGCTCCGCCGCTGCGCCCACGTCGGGCCGCAGGTGCCAGCATCGACCGCATTTTTCATACGCAGCCGGGCGAGTCACCACCCAGAAGCCCTCGCCGGGCAGCGCATCGACAGGGCACTGCGCCGCCGGCAGCACCTCGGCGTCCGAGGTGATGAAAGCGAACCGCAGCTCCGCGCCCAGGGCGCCGAGCGCACCGGCCAGCGCCCCGTCGGTGTAGATCTCAACCCGCGCGTCGAGCCCGGAGCCGATGGCGCCCGCGGCACGCAGGCTTTCCAGCGAGCGCGCCACGGTCTCGCGCACCCGCAGGAACTGCGGCCAGTCGACACGCGTTGCCGCAGGAGCGGGAATCGCATGCCAGGTGCCGAGGAACACCGACGCCCCCCGCTCGCCCGGCATAAACTGCCAGATTTCCTCAGCCGTAAAGCTCAGCACCGGGGCCATCCAGCGCACCATCGCCTCGGCGATGTGATACATCGCCGTCTGCGCTGAGCGGCGCGGCAGGCTGCCGGCCCGCGTCGTGTACAAGCGGTCCTTGATGACATCGAGATAAAACCCGCCGAGATCCACCACGCAGAAATTGTGCAGCTGCTGATAGACGCGGTGAAACTCGTACTTGTCGTAGGCGTCACGCAGTTCTGCCTGCAACGCCGCCGCGCGCGCCAGCACCCAGCCATCGAGATCCACCAGCTGCGCCATCGGCACCTGGTCGCGCGCCGCATCGAAACCGTGCAGGTTGCCGAGCAGGAACCGCGCCGTGTTGCGCAGCCTCCGGTACGAGTCCGACATGCGGCGCAGGATCTGCTCGGACACGCTCATCTCGCCGCGGTAGTCCGTCGCCGCCACCCAAAGCCGCAGCACGTCGGCGCCGAGGGTCGACACCACCTGCTGCGGGGCGATGACGTTGCCGAGCGACTTCGACATTTTGTGGCCTTTCTCGTCCACGGTGAACCCGTGCGTCAGCACCTGCCGATACGGAGCCACCCCATGCATGGCGACCGAGGTGAGCAGCGAGCTCTGGAACCAGCCGCGGTGCTGATCGGAGCCCTCCAGGTACAGGTCCGCCGGATAGCCGATCTCGGGACGGCTGTGCGACACACAGTGGTGAACCATGCCGGAATCCATCCACACGTCCATGGTGTCGGCGACCTTGTCGTAATCGCTCGCATCGTTGCCAAGCAGCTCGGCCGGATCCAGATCGAACCATGCGGCAATGCCGCGCGATTCCATGCGACGGGCGACCTCCTCGATGAGCCTCGGAGTATCGGGATGCATCTCGCCGGTGCGCCGGTGCACGAATAACGGGATCGGCACGCCCCATGCGCGCTGACGCGAGATGCACCAGTCCGGCCGGCCGCCGACCATGCCCTCGATGCGCTGTTCGCCCCACTCGGGGATCCATTGCACCGAACGGATCGCCTGCAGGCTCTGCTCGCGCAGCCCGTGCTGGTTCATGCCGATGAACCATTGCGGCGTAGCACGGAAAATCAGCGGCTTTTTGTGCCGCCAGCAATGCGGGTAGCTGTGCTGCAACGGCTCCTGGTGCAGCAGCATGCCGCGCTCGGCCAGCAGCGCCAGGATCGCGTCGTTCGCCGCGTAGATGTGCATGCCGGCAAAGCGCTCGGTGCCGGGCACGTAGAGGCCCGCGCCGTCGACCGGGTTGTCGAGCGGCAGGCCGTACTCGACTCCGGCGGCGAAGTCCTCGTGGCCGTGGCCGGGCGCGGTGTGCACCGCTCCGGTGCCGGCATCGAGTGTGACGTGACCACCGAGAATCACGGGCACTTCGCGCTCATAGAATGGATGGCGCAGGCGCAGGCCGGCGAGTGCCGCGCCCGGGAACTCGGCGAGCTCGCGCGAGCTGTGGGCGCCGGCGCGCTTCAGCACGGATGCCGCCAAATCCTTCGCCAGCACCAGCCGCTCGCGGCCGGTGGCAAGCTCCGCCTCGACCAGCACGTAGCTCAGGTCCGGTCCGAGGGCCACCGCCTGGTTAGCCGGCAGCGTCCACGGCGTCGTGGTCCAGATCGGCACCGACACCCGCGTGGCGTCATCGGCCACAGCAACGCCCGCCAGGCGCAGCAACCGACTGAGAGCCGCGGCGTCGGCGACGACGAAACGCACATCGATGGCGACCGACTTCTTGTCGAGGTATTCGACCTCGGCCTCCGCCAGCGCGGAGCCGCAGTCCAGGCACCAATGCACCGGCCTGTAACCGCGATGGACGTGCCCGTTGCCGATGATGCGCGCGAGCCCCCGCACCTGCTCGGCCTCAAACTGCGGGCTGAGCGTCAGATAGGGATGGTCCCAGTCGCCGAGCACGCCGAGACGACGGAAATCCTGGCGCTGGCTGTCCACCTGCCTCAGCGCGTACTCGCGGCAGGCGTGCCGGAATGCCGTCGCATCGAGTTTTGCTCCAACCTTGCCGTGCTTGCGCTCGACTTCGAGCTCGATCGGAAGGCCGTGACAGTCCCAGCCGGGGATATACGGTGCGTCGAAGCCCGACAGGGTCTTCGCCTTGACCACTATGTCTTTCAGCACCTTGTTGACGGCATGGCCGATATGGATCTGGCCGTTGGCGTATGGCGGCCCGTCGACGAGCACGAACTTCGGGCGCCCCGCAGCGACGCGACGGATCTGCCCGTAGATATCGTCACGCGTCCAGCGCGCGAGCATCTCGGGTTCGCGCTGCGCCAGGTTGGCCTTCATCGGGAAGGCGGTGTGCGGCAGGTTCAACGTCGACTTGTAATCTTTCTCGCTCACACTCGTCGTCCCGTCATCTCACCCCGAGCAGCCGCCGTGCCTCCAGGGCATCGAGTTGCATTTGCCGGCCCAGGCTGTCCAGGTCTGGGAATTTCACCTCGTCACGCAACCTCGCGACGAACTGTACCTGGATATAGCGCCCGTAGATGTCCGCGTCGAAGTCGAACACATGCACCTCCAGCAGCGGCTTCACTCCGTCGATGGTGGGCCGCGTGCCGACGCTCGCCACACCGGGCCGCAGCCCGGCGTCGAGCCCTGCGACGCGCACTGCGAAAATACCCGCCACCGGGCTCAGCCGGCGGCAGAGATTCACGTTGGCCGTCGGCATGCCGAGCCGCCGGCCGAGCTGCTGGCCGCGCACCACCCGCCCCGTCATCGCGTAGTGCCGGCCCAGCAGCCGTCGCGCCAACTCCATGTCGCCGCCCGCCAGCGCCTCGCGCACCGCCGTGCTCGACACCCGCACGCCATCGGCCTGCACGCTGTCAACCTGTTCGATGGTAAACCCGTGGCGGGCCCCGCTGCGCCGCAGGTCCGCGAGCGTACCGGACCGCCGCCGTGCAAAGCGAAAGTCATCGCCGACGACCAGGTGGCGCACGCGAAGAATCCGCACCAGCAGCTCCTCTATAAATGCCCGGGGCTCGAGCGCCTCGAGATGCGCATCGAAGCGCGGGCAATACAGCCAGCCGATGCCGAGCTCGGCCAGCACCGCGAATTTCTCGCGAAAGCGCATCAGTCGTGCCGGCGGGGCCGCGGCGCTGAAATACTCGCGCGGCGTCGGCTCGAACGTGAAAGCGAGCGATGCGAGGCCGCGGTCCTCGGCCTCCGCCGTCACACGCCGCAGTATCCGCTGGTGCCCGAGGTGTACACCGTCGAAAACGCCGATGGTCGCTACGCAGCCCGTGGGCAGCGTGCGGGCCGGATCGGCAGGGCGGCGTAGCAGTCGCATGGTGAGGCGCCGGGGATTATACGGAGGGCGGCGCGATTTTCATCCGGAACTGCGATGGCCGCACGCCCACCGCGATCAGCGTGGCGAAATAGGCGGCCGCGCCGCCGGCGATAGCTTCCGCCAGCCACAGGCAGCGCACCAGCAGGCCGGCTTCGAGCCAGCGTGCCAGCGGCGGCGTGAACTGCCACAACAGCGCCGCCATCACGCCGCAGGCCACGGCAACGCGCAACGCGAACTTCGCCAGCTCACCCGACGGCCGCAGGACGCCGTCCCGGCGCAAGCCACGGTAGAGCAGCCCGGCATTGAGAAATCCGCCGAGCGAGGTCGAGGCGGCGAGCCCGGCATGCGGCGCAGCCCAGCCGGCGAGCGCCCACGGCGCCACCACCAGCACATTGAATCCCATGTTAAAGGCGAGAGCGATCAGGCCGACCTTTACTGGCGTCTTCGTGTCCTGGCGGGCAAAAAATCCCGGGGCCAGCACCTTCACCAGCGTCAGCGCCACCAGCCCGGCCGCATAGGCCATCAGCGCCAGCGCGGCCATCCGTACGTCGTTATCGGTGAATTCGCCACCATGAAACAGCGTGGTGAGAACCGGTGCGGCCAGCACCACCAGGCCGACCGAAGCCGGCGCCGCAATCAGAATCGTGAAGCGGATCGACCAACCAAGCAGCGCGGCAAAGTGCTCGCGCGAGGCGGCGGCATGCTGGCGCGAGAGATTGGGCAGAATCACCGTCGCAAGCGCGATACCGAACACGCCGAGCGGAAATTCCATCAACCGATCTGCGTAATACAGCCAGCTGATGCTGCCTGTGACCAGGAACGAGGCGATCAGCGTGTCGAGCAGGATGCTCACCTGGGATACCGAAGAACCGAACACTGCCGGCAGCATCAGCCGAAAAATGCGCTTCACCCCGTCGTGGGCCGGACCCCATCTCGGTCGCGGCAGCATGCCGAGCCTGCGCAGGTACGGCAGCATGAACGCGAGCTGGATTACGCCGGCGGCAAACACCCCGGCTGCCAGCGCCATGCCCGGCCGGTGATAGTAAGGCGCGATAAACGCGGCGAATACGATCATGACCACGTTGAGCAGCACCGGTGAAAACGCCGGCACGCCGAAGCGGTGGTAGGTATTGAGAATCGCCCCGGCAAGCGCGCCCAGCGAAATGAACAGCAGATAGGGAAACGTCAGCCGCAGCATATCGACGGCGAGATCGAAGCGATCAGCCTCGGCAGGCTCGCTGGCAAATCCCGGCGCGAACACCAGGATCAGCAGCGGCGCGGCAACAACCCCCGCGACCGTGAAGCCAAAAAGCGCGAGCCCCAGGGTCCCGGTCACCCGATCGACGAGTTCCTGCACTTCTTCCCGCGAGCGCTGGTGGTCATACTCGGCGAACACCGGCACAAAGGCCTGGGAGAAGGCGCCCTCCGCCGACCAGCGGCGGAAGATGTTCGGAATGCGGAACGCGACGAAAAACGCGTCCATCAGGTATGTCGCGCCAAACAGCCGCGCGAACACGATGTCGCGCACCAGGCCAAGCACCCGCGACACCAATGTCATCGCGCCCACCATGGAGGTGGATTTCAGCAGACTGCGCCCGGTGACGCGCCCGTCGGTCGGTGGCGGTGGGGTATTCGACATGCCGGCGCAGTCTAACCGCTCGCCGGGGGGTCGGGCAGTCGTGGCGGAACGGGCGCAGATCGCCCGTCAGTGCGTTGACAACCGCGACTCAAACCCAAAGAATACGCGGCCTTTGCGGGCAGCCTCGCCCGCCGCAACAGTAAGACGGTACCAGCCTTGGCCAACATCAAGTCAGCAGCGAAGAAAGCCCGGCAGGCGGAGAAGCACCGCCAGCACAACGCCGCATTGCGCACCCGCATGCGCACCACCGTGAAGAAAGCGGTGAAGGCCATCAAATCGGGCAATGCGGCTGAAGCCAAGGCCGCCTACAGCGAGGTCGCTCCGGCGGTCGACCGCATGGTCAGCAAGGGGCTCGTCCATCGCAACAAGGCCGCCCGGCACAAGAGCCGGCTCAACAAGGCCCTGAAGGCGCTAGCCACCAGGTCCTGAGTCCGCCGCGGGGCCTTCAGTCTCGTCGCCCGGTTGCACGCCACCCGTTTCGGCTGACGACCTCGCTCCGAGGCGTTCGAGCCACGTCATCACCTCGCGCATCAACCGCATGGTACCCTCGCCGGTCAGAGCGCTGATCCGGTAAGCCGGGCCGGTCCAGCCGAGCGCCTCGATCACCTCGCGCTCGACGCGGGCCACATCGTCCGGCGAGGCCAGGTCCGTCTTGTTGAATACCAGCCAGCGCTCCTTGTCGGCCAGGGCCCGGCTAAACTTGGCGAGCTCAGCGACGATCGCCCGCGCATCGGACGCCGGCTCGCCGCTGCCCGGCGGCGGGGCGACGTCCAGCAGGTGCAGCAGCAGGCGCGTGCGCTCGAGATGTTTCAGGAAGCGGATGCCGAGACCGGCCCCCTCGGCCGCACCCTCGATCAGGCCGGGGATGTCGGCCATGACAAAGCTGCGCAACGGCCCGACCGACACGACCCCGAGGTTCGGGTAGAGCGTGGTGAACGGGTAATCGGCCACTTTCGGCCGCGCCGCCGAAACGGCGCGGATCAGCGTGGACTTGCCGGCATTCGGCTTGCCCAGCAGTCCGACATCGGCGATCAGCGTAAGCTCCAGGCGCAGCGTGCGGCTCTCGCCGCTCGTGCCGGGTGTGGACTGGCGTGGGGCTCGATTGGTGCTGCTCTTGAAGCGCGTGTTGCCACGCCCGCCGCGACCGCCTGCCGCAACCAGCAGCTTCTGCCCGTCGGCCGTCAGGTCGCCGAGCGCCTCGCCGGTGTCCTCGACGAACACGCGCGTGCCGCAGGGAACCGGCACTACCAGGTCCTCGCCGCCGCGACCGCTGCAGTTATTGCCGGACCCGCCTTGGCCGTGCCCGGCACGGAAGTGCCGCTGCACGCGGAAGTCGGCCAGCGTATTGATGCCGTCGCGGGCGATGAGCCAGATGCTGCCGCCGTCGCCGCCATCGCCGCCGTCGGGGCCCCCGCGGGGCACGAACTTCTCGCGCCGGAAACTGACGCAACCCGGTCCGCCGTTGCCCGCCTGTACCCGGACCGTGGCTTCATCGACGAATTTCATGGACAAAAAACCCCGCCGCAGCGGGGTCTTGGAACCCGGGCCGCGGCAGCCTCAGGCCTGTGGCACGATACTGACGAACAGCCGGCCCTTCGGCCCGCGACGTTCGAACTTCACCTTGCCTGCCGCCGTGGCGAACAGCGTGTGATCGCGCCCCATGCCGACGTTCGCGCCGGCGTTGTAGCGTGTGCCGCGCTGGCGCACGAGGATATTGCCGGCGATGGCGTCCTGGCCGCCGAAACGCTTTACGCCAAGACGTTTCGATTGCGAATCGCGCCCGTTGCGGGTGCTGCCGCCTGCTTTCTTATGTGCCATCGAAGTTACTCCGCGGCCGGACCGCCACTGATACCGGTGATCTCGACCAGCGTGAAATGCTGGCGATGCGCCTTCATGCGCTTGTAAGTGGTGCGCCGCTTGAACTTGATCACGCTCACCTTGTCGCCGCGGCCCTGCTGAACGACCTTCGCCTCGACCTTGCCGCCGGCCACGTTCGGCGTGCCGACGTTGAGGTTGCGGCCCCGGCCGATCAGCAAAACCTCGTTGAACTCGACGTTGTCACCCTCGGCGGCTGGCAGTTTTTCCACTTCCAGCCGGTCTCCCTTGCTGGCGCGATACTGCTTGCCACCCGTCACGAATACGGCGTACATCTGAACTCTCCATTGAGCGGAACCGTGCTGCGGCTCCGGCCGGCCGCCATGGGGGCGCCGGAAAAGAGGGCGCATTCTAATGAGTCCGCCCGCACCGATCAATGGCTTACGGGGTTATTCCGGGCACCCCGCGACCCGGTTCAACCGCCAGGCCAGACGCACGCCCGCCTGCGCGAGCCGCTGATTGACGATGTTCCGGGCCATGACGAGGTAGGCCCGGTCCACCCGGATACGCCCGTCAGCGCCCACCGCGGGCAGCTGATAGACCCGCGGACGCAGCGCCCGGGACTCTTCCGCCCAGTCGCGGGCATTGCCCGACTGCCAGAACCGGAGCTGGCCGGCGGCCAGCGCCCCCACCGCCTGCGCCTGGGCCAACAAGTCCAGTCGATCGCGGCCGAGCAGCCACTCCGCATCCCACAGCGAGTGCAGGCTGCGCCGCTTGCCCGCGCCCTCCACCTCGATAGCGTTGCCGCCTCGATCGTCGGCGCGACCGATGTGCAGCGGCTGGTGCACGTCGGCCAGCAAATGCACGAAGAAGCGCAACGCCTCGGCGCGCCCCTCACGCGACCGGCGGGTGTCCGAGAATTCCCGTTCGACCCGCTCGATCGCCGTCAGCACGTTGTCGGGCGACCGGCGCATTGCCCGCTCCAGCGGCTCATTGTCGCCGGCGTTGAGGTAATGCCAGGGTTTCGATTTCGCCCAGGCCGGGTCATCACGAATCCAGTCGGCCCAGACACCCGCGTTGGCGAGCGATGTGCCCTCCAGCAATGGGGCGATGTAACTGCGGGCCTGCGGGCAGAGATGCGCGTCGGCGATCGCACCAGCGATGCGGTGCCCGCTCGGCCCGAATGCCGGTGCCGGCAACGGACCGCTGAGCAGGATCAGGGTAAACCACAGTTTTACAGCCCGGCGCATCGCGGGCATTATTGCCCCCGGCCATGCAACTCGTCCAAGCGAAAGCCTCGGGATTCGACCTCGAAAGTGTGCGAGCACTGGTCGGCGACGACTGGCGCGCCGTCAACCGCGAGATTCAGGCCGAGCTGCGCAGCGACGTGGCACTGGTCAACAGCGTGGCCCACTACATCATCGGCAGCGGCGGCAAGCGCCTCCGGCCGCTGCTGGTGTTGCTGTCGGCACGCGCCTGCGGTTACAGCGGCGACAAGCACGTGCTGGCGGCCGCCATCATCGAGTTCATTCACACCGCCACGCTGCTGCACGACGATGTGGTCGACGAATCCGACCTGCGGCGCGGCCAGCAGACCGCGAACAGCGTGTTCGGCAACCAGGCGAGCGTGCTGGTGGGGGATTTCCTGTACTCGCGCGCCTTCCAGATGATGGTGCAGATCGGCCAGATGCGCATCATGGACGTGCTGGCCGATGCGACCAATACCATCGCCGAGGGGGAAGTGCTGCAACTGATGAACTGCAATGACCCGGAGACGACGGAAGAGCGCTACATGCAGGTGATCTACCGCAAAACCGCCAAGCTCTTCGAGGCGGGACTGCAGATCGGCGCAATCCTCGCCGACCAGACGCGCGCAGTCGAGGACGCCCTGCTGGCTTATGGGCGGCACGTTGGCCAGGCCTTCCAGCTGGTCGACGACGCGCTCGATTACCAGGCCGACCGCAGCGAACTTGGCAAGAACATCGGCGATGACCTCGCCGAGGGCAAGCCCACGCTGCCGCTGATCTACGCCCTGCAGCGCGGCTCGCCCAAGGCCCAGGTCGTCATCCGCCGCGCCATCGAGAACGGTGGACTGGACGAGATCGACACGATTCTTGCAGCGATCCAGACCACCGGAGCGCTGGCATACACCTTCACGAAGGCGCGCGAGGAAGTGCGACTCGCCATCGCGGCCCTCAGCCGCCTGCCGACATCCGCTTACAAGGACGCGCTGGTCGATCTCGCCGAGTCGTCGGTCGACCGGCGCTTCTGACCGCCCGGCAACGGGGCGCCCTCCGGGGAGCGGCCGCGCCGGGCGCCGCAGGGGAAACGACATGGCTGCCCACTGGGAGCACTTCGAGCATGAGGCCGATGTCGGGCTTCGTGCCAGCGGCGATTCCGAGGACGAAGTGTTTGCTGCCCTTGCCATCGCGTTGACCGCCGTCATCACCGATCCGGCCGGCGTGCGGGCATCCGACAGCGTGACGATCGATTGTCAAGCACCGGACCGCGACCTGCTGCTGGTCGACTGGCTGAACGCGCTCATCTATGAAATGGCCACACGCCGTATGCTGTTCTCGGCTTTCGATGTCCGCATCGAGGGCACGCGGCTGCACGCGGTCGCCCGCGGCGAACCCGTGGACCGCGCGCGGCACCGGCCCGCGGTCGAGGTGAAGGGCACAACCTACACGGCACTCGACTACCGGCAGGAGCCCGGCGGCCCCTGGACTGCACAATGCGTGGTGGATGTATGAACCTGCAGCGACTCACGCGCGTCGACGAGTACCAGTGGCGCATCGAGCCCGAGGGCCAGATGCGCGTGCCCGGTATCCTGTTCGGCGACCGGGCGCTGCTGGAAGCCATGGACGACAAGGTGTTCGAGCAGCTACGCAACGTCACCATGCTGCCTGGCATCGTCGGTGCCGCCTATGCCATGCCCGATGCGCACTGGGGCTATGGCTTTCCAATCGGCGGGGTCGCGGCCTTCGACGCCGACCAGGGCGGCGTGGTGTCGGCAGGCGGCGTGGGCTTCGACATCTCCTGCGGCGTACGGACGCTGCTCACCGGTCTTCGCGCCAGCGACATCCGGGGTATCGAATCGAAGCTGGCCGATGCGCTCTACGCCAGCATTCCTGCCGGGCTCGGCAGCACCGGGAAGATACACCTCGACGACGAGCAGATGGACGCCATGCTGACTGGTGGCGCGCGCTGGGCCGTGTCCGCGGGCTTCGGCACCCGCGACGATCTGGCGCACATCGAAGAACAGGGCTGCATCGGCGGGGCGCTGCCGGAAGCGGTCTCCCGGAAGGCGCGCGAGCGGCAGCGCGCGGAAGTCGGCACGCTCGGCTCGGGCAATCATTACCTCGAAGTGCAGCGCGTCGCTGCGGTTTTCGACCCGCGGCTAGCCGACGGCTTCGGCATCGCCTCGGGCGACCTGCTGGTCAGCATCCACTGCGGCTCGCGCGGGCTTGGCCACCAGATCGGCACGGAATATTTGCGCGAGATGGCGATGTCTGCACGCGAAGCCGGCATCAGTCTCCCCGATCGCGAACTGGCCTGCGCGCCAATTCACTCCGAGGTTGGCCAGCGGTACCTGGGAGCGATGCGCGCGGCGATGAATTGCGCCCTGGCCAATCGCCAGGTGCTGACGCAGCTCGCGCGCGATGCGTTTGCGCAACTCCTGCCACGCGCTAACCTGCAGCTGCTGTTCGACGTGTCGCACAATATCTGCAAGGAAGAACAGCACCTGGTCGAGGGCCGGCCGAAAATCCTGTTCGTGCATCGCAAGGGCGCCACACGCGCGTTCGGGCCCGGTTCGTCCTGTCTGCCCGAGTCCTTCCGCACGACGGGCCAGCCGGTCTTCGTCGGTGGGTCGATGGGCACGGCATCGTACGTGCTGGCCGGCACCGCGGATGGCGAAGCGCGCTCGCTGTCCTCCTCCTGCCATGGCGCCGGCCGCGCCATGAGCCGCAACGCCGCACGCCGGCGCTGGCAGGGTCGCCAGCTGGTCGACGAGCTCGAGGCGCGCGGCATCCACGTGCGCAGCCCGTCGCTACGCGGCGTCGCCGAAGAGGCCCCGGGCGCCTACAAAGACATCGAGCAGGTGGTCGAACTGGCTCAGCGGGCGGGACTGTCGCGGAAAGTCGCCCGGCTGGAGCCTGTGGTCTGCATCAAGGGCTGAATTCCCAGGTGTCTCTTGGAAGCGCCGCAAGCCGCGATTCCCGGGCCTGTCGCGCGAGCGACGCCCGTCCCAAGCTTCGCGTGGGAGCGACGCCAGTCGCGACTCGCCAGGTCTCCCGCAGGAGCAACGCCAATCGCGATTCAGCCGTGCCTCTGGACGTCACCCAAGGCTTCCCGCAAAATGCCCGCCCGCGCCGGGGGTCCCGCCCCGCCGCCCGGCTACGGCCGGCTTTCCCGCCATCGGGGCGTAGCTCAGCTTGGTAGAGCGCTTGCTTCGGGAGCAAGAGGTCGGAGGTTCGAATCCTCTCGCCCCGACCAGTGGCGCCTGGCTGCAATCCGGCACTCCACCTGCGCGCCCGTTCGCGCATAATGGCATTCATGCTGCTGAATATCCCGGGCCATGCAGAGCTGAAGAAGATCGCCGTCCTGAACCCGAAGGGCGGCTCGGGCAAGACCACGCTGGCGGTGAATCTCGCCGCGTATTTCGCCAGTCGCGGCCAGCGCACGGCGCTGATGGATTTCGATCCGCAGGGCTCGGCGATGCGCTGGGCGGCGAACCGGCCGCCGGAGCGGCCCTTCATCTACAGCGTCGCCGCGCACGCGTACAACCCGCGCGTGACGCGCAGCTACCGGCTGCGCATGCCGCCGGAAGTGCGCCACCTGATCGTCGACACCCCTGCCGCCATGCCCAGCCAGCGACTCGGGAATTTCACCCGGGGTGCGCATGCGATCCTCGTGCCAGTGCTGTCCTCGGACATGGACATTCACGCGGTGTCCCAGCTCATCAGCGACTTGCTCCTGACCGCCCGGGTGAGCCGCCGCATGGGCCGGCTCGGCGTGGTCGCTAACCGCGTGCGCGACAACACGCTCGCCTATCGCAAGCTGATGCGGTTTCTCGAGTCGCTGAATATTCCCATCGTCGGTGTGCTACGCGACAGTCAGAGCTATGTGCATGCCGTCGAGCAGGGTATTGGCATACACGAAATGCCGCTGTCGCACTCGGCGCGCGACGCGGAGAACTGGGCCCCTCTCATCGACTGGATCGAGCAACGCCTGGCCACGCCGCTCACCGCGCGCGATCTCATGTCGCCGCTCGCCCTGGTCGGTAGCGAAGCGCGTCCGCCGCCGGCTCTCACTGCAGCGGCCGACTCCACGGAGCTATCGGCACCCGCGAGCGAGGCCAACGCGCTCTCGCCACTGCGCCACGGCTGACAAAGCGCGCACACGATGATTCGCAAGAGCCTGTCCGGCCTGCTGCTGCTCCTGGTGGTGGCCGCCGGGGCTGGCACATTCTGGTACCAGAGCATCTATCTGCCGCCGCGCTACAGCCCGGCGGCACCCGAAGCGTTGGCCGCGCTGAACTCCAAGGCAGAGGTGAATGTCACGATCGACGACTGGATCGTGATGCGGCCCGTGCAACGCCCCGCCACGGTGGGGATGATTTTCTACCCGGGCGGACAGGTGGCGCCGGAAGGCTATGCCGAACCGCTGCGCAGCATCGCCGCGGCTGGTTATCTCGTCGTCATGGTGCCCATGCCGCTCGATCTCGCGGTGATCGCGCCGGACCGCGCCGAAGATGTGATCGCGGCGCTTCCCGAGGTTGGTCGCTGGGTGATTGCGGGCCACTCGCTAGGCGCCGCGATGGCCTGCCGTTTCGTGTACAAGCATCCGGATGCCGTCAGCGGACTGCTGCTGTGGGACGGCTATCCGCCGGACACCGATGACCTGACCGGTTTACGAATCCCGGTGCGCCAGATCTATCGCTCGGGAGCCGACGGTACCGCGCCGGAGGCCTACCGCAAGACCGATCACCTGATGCCCGCCCAGACCGAGCGCATCGCGATCGCGGGGGCCAGCCACCTGAACTATGGCCGGTTCATCGCCGCACAGCGATTCGCGACAATGCCCGCCGACATCACGCAGGCCAGCATTCCGATCGAGGAGCAGCACGCCCGCATCGTGGCGGCCAGCCTGCAGTTCCTGCAACGCGTCGCCAATGCGGGCGGGACAGCCGACGTTAACGAACAGCACTGATGCGCCAGCGCAGCCCGATGGGACTGATACTGAACGGGCTGCCGCTTGACGGGCTGCGCGAGTACGCGCGCCACGCCGACAAGCGCCACTGTCACAGCCTGTGGTTTCCCGAGATCAGCTTCACCGATGCGTTCACGCCGATCGCCCTGGCGGCAGTCGAGACGCGTAACGCCCTGCTCGGCACCGGCGTGGTCGGGCCCTGGAGCCGCTCGCCGGTGGTGATGGCGCTGACTGCGGCCACACTGGCGCATCTGAGCGGCGGACGTTTCGTGCTCGGCATCGGCACCCAGGCCCGCCCCTATGTAACCGGGTGGCACGGCCGTACTTACGAGCGGCCGCTGCGCGCCATGCGCGAGTACGTCACGATCGTCAAGCGCATACTCGCGGGAGAAACGGTGACCTTCGAGGGGGAGATTTTCAGCGTGCGCAACTTCCGGCTGGCGTTTCCGCCCGCGGCACCGGTGCCCGTCTATATGGCCGCCGTGGGCCCACAGATGATCGAGCTGGCAGGCGAAATTGCCGACGGTGTCATTGGCGCGCTCTGGTCGGTGGAATACGTGCGCAACGTGGTGCGCCCGCGACTCGCCGCCGGCGCAAACAAGGCCGGACGGAGCATCGGTGATATCCACGTAACGCTGAACCTGCCGACGCTGGTGCACGACGGCGCCGATGCGCAGCGCCTGCATCGCGGCATCGTGCTCGGCTTTGCGACAGCCGAGGCGTCATCACCTGCGTACGCCGACAGCGTCGCTGTCGCAGGTCACGCAACGGCGCTGGCCCGCGCGACAGCATGCATGACCCAGGGCGACTGGAACGGCGCACTCGATGCCATAAGTGACGAAATGGTCGACGCGCTGACGCTCACCGGGCCGGCCGGTCACATACACGAACGGGTTGCCGCCTATCGCGCCGCCGGCGTCGATGCCGTGATGGCAATGCCGTCGCAGCCCGGCATGCTCTACCCGCTCTACGAAGGGCACATGGCGGGCGCGCCGTTCTCGCGGTTCGACGTTGCAGCCTTAACCGCCTCGATCGATCGTGCGCTCGGCGTAATCGCGAGCGCCTGACACTCAGCAGACGACATGCCATGGCGCTCAAGGCAAAATCTGGTACAGGGCGAGATTCCCGGAACGCGCCACTTCCGGCAACGCCAATTGCCAGTCCGCCGGTACAAGCACCTGCGTAGCTCCGTAGCTACGCCCGATGCTCGACCACTGCGCCGCCGTCCTGACCCGCCACAGCCGCGGCACATCGCGGTAAATATCCCCCTTCGCAGCAGCCAGCAGGCTGGTGCCGTAGACATCCTGCAGAATCCTTTCGAAGGCCGGTGCCGCGCCGGGTACGTACGGTAAGACATCAACAAGCGCCGTATCGATCAGGATGCCGCGTCCCGTCCTGAGTTGCGCGTAGCCCGGAACTTCGGGCGCGGCAATCACAGCAGACCCGGTGCCTCGCGGGTCGCGGCCAGGACACGGGCATCCGGCGCGGAGCGCAGAATGCCCAATTCATCCCAGGCTGGTAATCCTCGGGCAGCTGCAAGCCGCAATCCGCTCAACACCGATAGCGTGAGAACCAGTGCCGTAACCACCGGTACCCGCCGGCCAGGCCACGCAGAACCCGCATGCTCTCATCGGTCGTGCGCGCTCCGCTGACGACCAGCACCTGACAAACGGCCGGGTTGGCTTCGCCAAGCAGCGCGTCCATCAGCGCGACGATTGATTCGCGCTCATTGACAAACGGGACGATCACCGAGACCGAGAACCGGCCTGCCGAACCTGGGTCACTCACACCGAGCGTCATGGTGATGTCGACCCGGCGCGTAGAAACCGCGCCTCACGCCGGATCCGGCTCGTGCGGCAGGCCCTCGCCCAGCCCGCGGACGCGCTCTTCGAGACCGAAGATCTTCACGAGGATCGCCACCCGCATCCACATGCCGTTGCGCTCCTGCCGCCAGTACATGGCGCGGGGATCGCTGTCGACGTCGCGGTGGATTTCCGGGCCACGCGGCAGCGGGTGCATGATGATCGAATCTGGTTTCAGCAGCTGCAGGTTGCGCGGGTGGATGCTGAACTGGCGGTAATCCATGGCGCTCGACTCGCCGGCCGTGTCCCATTCGGTCTGCATGCGGGTGACGTAGAGGGCATCGAGCCGGGGCAACGCTTCGGCCAGGGCGGTCGTCTCGGTGTAGCGAATGCCGTTGCCGTCGAGGTACGCCTTGACGTCGGCTTCCATGGCAAACTGCTCCGGCGCGATGAAGACCAGGCTCACGTCCCGGTAGTTCTTCATCAGGTTGCAGAGCGAGCGCACCGTGCGACCGCGCCGCAGGTCGCCCATCATGCCGATCACCTTGCCGTCGATGCCGCCGCGTAACGAAAAGCTGCGTTCGAGCGTGTAGATGTCGAGCAGCGCCTGCGTCGGGTGCTGATCCTTGCCGCTGCCGGCATTGATGATCGGCACCGGGCGCGGGATGCGGTCCATCAGCGCGGCGGCACGCGCCGCGTATCCCGCTTCGGGCGTACGCATGACGATGACGTCCACGTACGAGCTGAACGTGCGGATGCTGTCGTCGAAGGTTTCGCCCTTCACTTCCGAGGACGTGGCCGTATCGCGGATTTCGCTGGTGCGGATTCCGAGAATGTGGCAGGCATTGTTGAAGGACAAAAACGTGCGCGTGGACGGCTGCGGGAAGTAGAGCATCGCGCGCGCGTGCGGCAGCAACCCCTGCAGTCGCAGCGCGCCCTCGCCGGACTTGGCGATCGCTCGCACCCGGGTGGTCAGATCGCATAGCTCGTCGAGCAATGGCCGGTCGAAGATCTGCGGATCGATGACGTGAAAAAGCCTGCGGCGGTCGGTGTTCGTCATGTCGGGCCTGCTGCGGCGCGCATGATAGCCGATATGGCTATGTCCATGCGCCGGGGGCAGCACGTAAGATGATTCGTTTGAGGACCGCATCAGTGCCCGCCCGCAGGAAACCCAGCCGGACCCGCCGGCCGCGCAAGTCCGCGAGCCCGGCCGCCGGCCATATCGAGATCCGCGGCGCGCGGCAGAACAACCTGCAGGGCATCGACCTCGATCTGCCGCTCGGCGAGCTGATCGTGGTCACCGGCGTCAGCGGCTCCGGCAAATCCTCACTGGCTTTCGACACCATCTACGCCGAAGGCCAGCGCCGCTACGTGGAAACCTTCTCGCCCTACGCCCGGCAGTTCCTCGATCGCATGGACAAGCCGCAGGTCGATCGCATCGACGGCATTCCGCCGGC
>CAYOFE010000017.1:0-32020 GCA_964403135.1 uncultured Chromatiaceae bacterium
ATTTCTGGCGCCCGGCCTACATCAACCACGGCTCGTTCCGCTGCAAATACGGCACCATCGCGTTCGGGCGCACCGATTCGAAGCTGCATAACTACTTCCACTACAACCCCTGGACCAATCCGAAGCAGAACCTGATGCGCGCAGCGGCGCAGGTGTATCGCCAGCGCCCGCTGTTGCACCAGTGGCAGGTGTCCGACGGTCACAACCATCCGCACGGGCCGCCGGATTTCCAGCACCCGGGCTACTACGACGGTAACCCGCACATCCGCGCACTGCACGGCGACTTCGGCGAGCGCGAAGAGCGTAATCCGGCCGATGGCCCGATGAAGATTGCGAAGAAGAAAGCCAAGGCGAAAAAGTAGTCGGTGGAGCGAGCACGTTCTGCGGCAGATACGAACCGTGGCGCGCCCGCATATCGAGCCGTACGTCGAGCTGAACGACCCATACAAGCGGTTCGATATCGCGGGCTTTCGCGGCAGCCTGCACAAGGTGCTGTCGCTCGACGTCGATACCGGAGCGTGCACTCTCAAGGTGCGCTTCAACGGTGGCTATCGCCGTAAGCCGGGCCTGTCATTTTCCGATGTCGAGATCTTTGTGCTGAACGGCGAGATCCGCGTCGGCAACCAGTCATGGCGCGAAGGCCACTTCGCCTACATTCCGGCTGGCATGGCGCTCGAGGCGCTCAGCGTGCCGCAGGGCGCCGAGGCGCTGGTGATGTTCAACGACTCGGAACCGAACTTCGAGGAATCCGCGGAGAGCCATGAACTGGCGCTGATCGAGGGGTTCGTCTCGCTGAACGGCTACGAGGATCTTCCCTGGCAGGTGCTTGGCCGCGTGCAGCCGAGTGTCGCAACCGGTTGCCTCAGCAAGATCCTGCGCATGGACCCGCTGACCGAGGCCTACACCTTCCTCTACTGCATGACGCCCCAGTTCGCCCAGGACAACATTTCGTACCACGACTGCGCGGAGGAGAGCTACCACATCTGGGGCACGTCCTGGATGCTGCAGTTCGGGGAACTGCCGACTGGCGGTTACTTCTGGCGCCCGGCCTACATCAACCACGGCTCGTTCAGGTGCCGGTACGGCACGATTGCGCTCGGGCGCACGAATTCCAAACTGCACAACTACTTTCACTACAACCCGTGGACCAGCCCGGAGGACAACCTGCGCCGTGCCGCCGCGCAGGTGTACCGCCAGCGGCCGCTGCTCTACCAGTGGAAAGCCACCGACGGGCACAACCACCCGGCGGGTCCGCGCGACTTCCAGCATCCGCACTATCAAGACGACGCGCACGTGCGGGACCTGCACGGGCATCATCCCGGTCACGCTCACCGTCATGAGCATCACGACGGCCTGCGGGAGAAGCCGCGGCGCGGCGGGAGCGGGAAGCCGGCCCGGCGCGCGTTGCCGGGTTGGCCTGCGTCCTAGTTGCAGTGCGTGATCATGTCGGACGGCCGTCCGTCCAGCACCACGGTATTCGGGGTCAGGCGCTCTCCTGTCGCTGCATCGAACAGTTATGGCCCTCGGTGGCGCCACCGCCGTCGGGCACGAACAGCGCGTCGCTGCGTGCGGCATATGCGAGTGCGGGTACGGCGTAACTGACCGCCACGAATAGCTGCGGGCCGATGTCTTCGACCGCGTCGAGGCGGAATTCAACCAGGTGCGACGACAAATCGAAGTCGGTGCTGAACTCGAGATACCCGCGCGAACCTTCGACGAACACGAACGGCCCCATGTCGGCGCCGACGCGACCATCGCTTTCGCGCAGCACGAGACCGAGGCTGCTCAAGTTTGCCGGGTCCAGGTGGCACATGACCGGAAGACTCTTGCTGGTTGCGGCGGCGCACTTGCACGAACAGGCGTCCCTGGTGTGCGAGCAGTGATCCCAGGTCAGGATTTGCGTCGGCATCGGCGAAGTCGCCGAGGCTTGTGCTCTCCTGCACGTTACCGTTCGAAAGGTCGATGCGCAGCAGCCGGGCACTGGCCGAGCGTGTCACGAATGCGGTATCGGCGTCGGTGACTACGAAATCCTGAATGTCGCGGTAGCCGCTTAGATCGGCAACCGGTTCGACCTGCAGCGTCACCGGGTCAGCAACGACGAGTGTTCGATCGCCGCGGCTGAGCGCGAAGATGCCACGTTCTCGGGTGCACTGCAGAAGCGTGTCACGACCGGTACGCACCGGGCCGCGTTCGATCCGCCACGGGGATTCGGCGGAAATGACAGCAAGCTGTCCGTCGCCGGTTGCCGATGCCCACGTAGCGGCTACGAGTCGCGACTGGAGGGCGATATCCCCGTCGCAGGATGCAATCGCGATGATGGGTGGTAGCAGCGTCATTGCCCGGCGCCAGCTGGAGCGGATCTGATGCATTGGCCGCCGATCTCCCGTCGGTTCCCGCGTGAGCAACAGACGAAGGCGCCGCTTCCAGGGTTCCATCGGCGTGGCTGTGATCCGCGCGACGGATCGGCGTGGCGGGGGCCGACGCCGTCGCTGGGGCGATCGGATCGAAAGCGAAGTTGCGGTGAAGCTTGCGGCCAGCGACTAGAGCGTCGTTTCTGCCGGCGGGTCAGATACCGCCGATGGCGCCGTTTCCGGCACGCCCGGCTTGATTACGCCGATGAGCGCGGCGAGCAGCAGCGCCCCCCAGATGCCATGCACGAATGGCCGCGCACGATTCAGGCTGGTCTGCATCTGCAGGTCGAGATCCGGTGTGCGTCCGACTGCGGCGAGCCGCGCGAGTCCTTCCTCAAACGGGCGCATCCGGTTTCGCAACATCAGGCTGAGCAGCACGATGGTGGCGAACAGCAGCAACTTGCCGCCGACATAGGGCGCCTCGGCCAGCCGGCCGGTCGCCACCGAATAAATGACGGAGACGACGACACCGACGACCAGTGCCCAGCGCAGCCATTGCTCTAAAGTGGCCGCTTGCCGCCCTGGCGGCGAGTTCGGACGCAAGGTTGCAACCAGTGTCAGCGCAAGCCACACCGGGCCGAGCAGAATAATCCCCGCCATTTGCCACGGCGGGTGCTCGATGCCGACGTATTCGCTGAGTACCCCGGCCACGGTGAGCATCAGGCTGGTGCAAACCCGCGGCAGCAACCCGATCACCGGCATCATGCGCGCAGCGGCGAGGCGCTGTGTGTCGTTCATGGCGGGATTTATGGTTGTCCGGCTGACGATATAGACAGCTACGTCAGGCCCGATCCAGAAAACGAACAGCAGCAGGTGCAGGAACCTGAACAGCTCGTGGGCGGACAGGCGCGAATCCGCAGGCTCGGCTGCGGCGAGAACCGAGCCGGCAATAAACCATGTGAGCAGTAACGCCAGAGCCATGAACATACGCCGCATCGGAATTCCCCCAGTGTTCCGCATTTCTTGTGAGCCGCGCCCGGCGCTGGCACATTAGCCGAAATCGTGACCGGATCCAATCAAATGCCACCGCGAATCGAAAACGGCGCGCGCTCCGGGCGGCGGCCGTGGGTGTGGATCGCGATGATTGCGCTGGCCGGTTGTGCGCCACCAGCGCTCTACAAGCCGGGTCCCGGCCCGCTGGCCATCGCCGTCACCGAAGCGGTCGCTCGCGATGACCCGCGGCAGCGCGATATCCGCATGCGCATCGTCACGCCGGACGGCAAGGGGCCGTTCCCGGCGGTGGTGTTCTCGCATGGGGCGTTTTGTTATTCGCAGAACTACGCGCGGGTAACCGATCACTGGGCCTCGCATGGTTACGTGGTCATTTCGCCCGATCACCTCGACTCACCGAACAACCGGGAGCGCATGCGCGCGGACCAGGCGGCCATGCTGCTGGACTCGCGCGTCCGCGATCTGACTGTCATCGTCGATCAGCTTGCCGTCATTGCGCCGCAGGCGGATGTCGGCCGGATCGCCATCGCCGGCCACTCCTTCGGCGGCATGCTGGCGATGATCAAGGCGGGCCTGCTGTTGCGCGACCCGCGCGGCGGTGCCCCGGTGAGCCATGCCGATCCGCGATTTCGTGCGACGGTGGTGCTGAGCGGTGTCGGGCCGATGCCGCAGATGGCCGACAATGCTTTCGGTGGCCTCGACGGCGCGCTGTTCGCCAGCGGGGGCACGCGCGACGAGGGCAATGTCGGCACCGGCGAAATCTTTCCCTGGCAGTGGCGCATGTCGCCGTACACGCTGGCCCCGCCCGGCGACAAGTATTCCCTGGTGATCGACAATGCCGATCACTACCTCGGTGGACTGATCTGCCGCGATGATCGCGGTGGCGAAGATGACTTCGATGCGGTGCGTATCGTGGCGTCGCTGTCGCTCGCGTTTCTCGACGCCTACGTCGAGGGCGAGCCCGCGGCGCGGCGATTTCTGCAGCGCGCGGACGTCAGGGCGCTTACCGCCGGTCGGGCCCGGTTCGAGCGCAAGTAGGAGGGCTTCGGCCCCGACCGTACACTGGACGTCGGGCGCACGCTTTACAGGCTCGCGCGCTTCCCCGATAGTACGCCGCCGCTTCCGTAGCCTGGTCCCGCTGCACACGCTGACGATGCCGATTCTGCTTGCCACCATTGTTATGTCCGGGCTCGGTTTCGGGCTGGTGCTGCCGGGCTTCCTGTTCGTCGCGGAGCGTTTCGGAGCCTCGCCCGCGGTGGCAACGACGATCATCGCCATGTACTCGGTCGGACAGTTCCTGTCGACGCCGATCTGGGGACGCCTGTCGGACCGCTACGGGCGCCGGCCGATACTCGTTATCACACTGTTCGGGCAGGTGCTGGCTAATTTGCTGATCGCATTTTCCGGCGACCTGTGGATGCTGGCGGTGGGCCGCGGTCTGAGCGGGCTGATGGCCGGGCTGGCGCCGGCGATGGCGTACGTGGCCGACGTGACTCCCGATGAAAAGCGTGCGCAGGGCATGGGTTACGTGGGCGCGGCGATGAGCCTGGGTTTCATGGTCGGGCCTGCGCTGGGCGGGCTGATCGGCGGTGCCGATGCGGCCTCCGCGACGATGCTGTGGCCGGGCCTGGTGGCTGCGACGATCGCCCTGCTGACCGCGATCGGCGGGTTGCTGTTCCTGAAGGAGAGCCTGCCGCCGGAGAAGCGCGCTGTGGCTGGAGCGGCGGCGCACGGCCGCGGAGCCGGCGCGGTGCTCAAGGTCATGCGCCGCCCGGCGCTCGCAGTCATGGTCCTGCTGGGCCTGTTCGTATACACCGCGATGGCGATGTTCGAGACAATCTTCCCGCTGTGGTCGAATCGCCAGTTCCAATGGGGGCCGCGCGAGGTCGGTGTGAGCTTCACCTGGCTCAGCGTGGTGGTCGGCGTGTCGCAGGGCCTGCTCGTCGGCCGGCTGGTGCCGGTGTTTGGCGAGGGCCGGATCGTCGCTGCCGGGCTGATCGCGTATGCGATCGGACTGCTGCTGATGACCCAGGCGCCGACATGGATGTTCATGATGGTCGGCCTGACCATGACCGCCGCCGGCGGCGCCCTGTATGTGACGACCATGTCGAGCCTGGTTTCCAGACAGGCGGATCCGAGGGAGCAGGGACTGGTGCTCGGCACCTACCAGTCGGCGAGCTGGCTTGGCCGCTGCGTTGGCCCGCCAATCTCCGGGTTGCTGTTCAAGCAGCTCGGCGCCCACGCGCCGTTGCTGGCCGCAGCGCTGATCATGCTGCCTTGCCTGGGAATATTTGCTGCGGCGTCGTCGCGTGCCAGGGGGAGCCCGCACGGCCCGGCTTGACCGCAATCGGGCTGGGTCAGCCGAATCCAGCTTGGCCGTGCTGGCGAAAAGAGCTAAATTCGCGAGACAATTACAGACAACCCGTCGCAACAGTCAGCGCTTCAATACTTACCGGGAGGAACCGGCAAGCCATGCTTATCAATTTCTGGTACCCGATGGCCACTACTGTGGAGCTGCAGGATAAACCCCTGAAAGTTCAGGCCCTTGGGCAGAGCTTTGTGGTGTTTCGCGATGCCGGGGGCAAGGCCCATTGCCTGTCTAACACCTGCACCCACCGGGGGGGTTCGCTCGCCGGCGGCAAGATTGTCGGCGACAACGTGCAGTGCCCTTATCACGGCTGGCAGTTCGACGGACAGGGCGCATGCAAGCGCATACCCTCGCTCGGCATCGAGGCGACGATTCCCGGGCGCACGCGTATCGATGCCTACCCGGTCGATGAACGCTACGGCCTCGTGTTCGCCTTCCTGGGCGACCTTCCCGAAGCCGAGCGGCCGCCGATTCTCGAGGTCAAGGAATGGGGCCAGCCGGGCTGGCGCGCGACTCTGCAGCACTTCCCGATCAAGGGTTATTACGAGCGCTCGATCGAGAACGGCATCGATCCGGCGCATAACGAGTACGTGCACGACACCCACGGCTTCAGCGGCACCCGCGAAGAGGAATACAAGATCGGCGATATGCGCATGGAAGAGACCGCCTGGGGCCGCGGCTTCTGGCACACGTTCCAGGCGCCGCCACTGCAGGGTGAGCTGAAGAAATACCGCGCCGGCGAAGGCAGCCTTGAAGCTGGCACCGGTTATCACGGCACGAATCACGTTTGGACCTTCATCCACCCGGGGCCGAATTTCTACATCCATCAGTATCTGTTCGAGAGGCCGATCGACGAGGAGAACACCTACCTGTACCTTGTGTGCGAGAGAAATTTTGCGCTCGAGGAAAAGCAGGACGCTTACGTGATCGAGCGCAACCAGTACGTGGCCAACCAGGACCGGAAAATCATCGAGGAACTGCATCCGGTACTGACTCCTGACACCAACACTAAGGAATTCATGTTGCCGGCCGACAAGTGCATCCTGTTCTATCGCGAGTCCCAGAAAGCTTGGGAAAGCAGGGGCTGGCGCATTGACACGGACGAGGTGGCTCGCATGAAGGGCAAGGTCGCCTACGCCATTCCGAGCCCGGCCCGCCGCGAGCACAAGGGTTGGGTGCTCGACCCCATCCCGCTGGTGCCGGTGGCCGATGCCGCGAAGGGTGGCCTCAAAGCGGCAGGCTGAACCGCGTTCTGCTACCCTCAGGCGGCCGGGCGATAGACCGGCCGTTTGCTTTTCGGCGGAGGGTAGTTTCGTGGATAACGGTACGCAGGCGGGCACCACCCGTGCGCCCGCAGCGCTCGACAGGCGCGAGTTCGTGGCCGGGGCGGCGGGTATTTCACTGCTGGCTTCGCGCATCGCCGCGGCGGCCGATGCGGCCACGGAAGCGGCCGTGCCGGCCGATCACAAGACCACCGTGCTGGTTACCGGGGCCAATCGTGGGCTGGGCATCGAATTCGTGCGCCAGTACGCGGCACGGGGCTGGCGCATCATCGCGACCTGCCGCGAGCCGGCCGGTGCCGGGGCGCTCAATGCGCTGGCGGCGGGCAATGGCAACATCATCGTCGAACAGCTTGATGTGGCCGATCACCCGAGCGTAGATCGGCTCGCGGCGAAGTACCATGGCCAGCCGATCGACATCATTCTCAACAATGCCGGCATAGGCGGTGGCATGGAGAACCAGGTGTTCGGCAGGCTGCAATACGATGTGTTCTACGAGGTGATGAAAGTCAACGCCATCGGGCCGCTGAAAGTCGCCGAGGCATTCATCCAGAACGTTGCGGCGAGCCCGATGAAAAAGCTGATCACGGTATCGAGCAGC
Organism: uncultured Chromatiaceae bacterium; assembly: GCA_964403135.1. Lineage (GTDB taxonomy): Bacteria > Pseudomonadota > Gammaproteobacteria > Steroidobacterales > QUBU01. Next base: position 7,612 of record CAYOFE010000017.1, read on the forward strand.
CAGGGGTCGATCGCGAGCGTCGACATGGGGATGCTGTACTGGTATCGATCGAGCAAGGCGGCGTTGAACATGATCATGCGCAACCTGTCATTTGCTCTGAAGCGTCGCGGCGTCGTTGTCGGGCTGGTGACGCCGGGCGCCACCGACACCGATTTCATGAAGGGCGTAAAGATTCCGCTGCGCAAGCCCGAGGTGGCCGCGGCCGACATGATCCGCAACATCGATGCTTTTACGCTGGAGACCACCGGGCAGTTCTTCAATTACGATGGCAAGATCGTGCCGTGGTAGACCTGTCGATTCGTCGAAGGAGGCTGAGGTGAGGATCGTGGTTGGCCAGAGACTGGCGGTTGTAATGCTGGCGGTGATGACGTCCCTGGTGGCGCGTGCTGCCGATGTGCCGGCGGCCGGTTACGAGGCAGCCGTGCTCGTCACCGGCGCCAACCGCGGCATCGGCCTGGAGTTCGTGCGCCAATACGCCGCGCGCGGCTGGCATGTGATCGGCACCGCCCGCGACCCGGATGCGGCCGCGGACCTGCAGGCGCTGGCGAAGCAGTACCCCGGCAAGGTGCATGTCGAGAAACTCGACGTGCGCGATTACGCGGCGGTGGATGCGCTGGCGGCCAAGTACGCCGGCCGGCCGATCGACGTGCTGATCCACAATGCGGGCGTCAGCGGCGGCTCGCAGACGCAGATGCTCGGCAGGATGCAGTTCGATGTCTTCGAGGACGTGCTGAAAACCAACGTGGTGGCCCCATTGAAGATTTCCGAGGCCTTCCTCAAGCACGTCGAGGCAAGCCGCGAGAAGAAGATCGTCACCGTGTCGAGCAGCGAGGGCTCGATTGCCGGGGCAACGCAGCCACGGCTGTATTTCTATCGCAGCAGCAAGGCGGCGGTGAACATGGTGATGAAGAACCTCGCGCTGCAGGTGAAGCCGAAGGGCATCAGCGTGGCGATGGTCAATCCTGGCATGACCGACACAGACTTCATGAAAGGGTTGCCAAAGAACCTGCTTCGTCCGCCGGCCGACGCGGTGCGCGACATGATGCGTAACATCGACGGCCTGTCGGTGGCGAACACGGGTTCATTCTGGGAATACGACGGCAAGGAGATCGCCTGGTAGGCGCGAAACAGGGAGCGGCGATGGTCAGCAGGAAATCGATCGTTGGCATGTGGGTCGCAATGCTTGGCCTGCTTGCGTCGGGCGGTCCGGTTCTGTCACAGACGACAGAGGGCGCGAAAGGTGCCAGCATGCCAACGGTGCTGATCACCGGCTCGAACCGCGGTATCGGGCTCGAGCTGGCGCGCCAGTACGCGGCAAAGGGGTGGCGGGTAATCGCCACCTGCCGCAAGCCTGACGCGGCGACGGAGCTCAAAGCGCTCGCCGCGGCCAGCCCGGCGGTCACCATCGAGGCGCTCGATGTCAGCGATTTCGCCGCGATCGATGCGCTGGCGGCGAAGTATGCCGGTACGCCGATCGACGTGCTGATCAACAATGCCGGAATCACCGGCGGGCCGCTGCCGCAGTTTTTCGGCCGGATGCAGTGGCCGGTGTTCGAGGAGGTGCTGCGCGTCAACACGATTGCGCCATTGAAGATGGCCGAGGCTTTCATCAGGCACGTCGAGGCGAGCGGGCAGAAAAAGATCGTCTCGGTGTCCAGCAGCGAGGGCTCGATATCCGCGGTGTCCTCGGCCCGAATGTACTTCTATCGCGCGAGCAAGGCCGCGCTCAACATGGAGATGCGCAACCTCTCGTTCCAGCTGAAGAAGCGCGGGGTGGCCGTCGGCATGATCAATCCGGGGCCGGTCGCTACGGACATGATGAAGGGCGTGCCGATGAAGCTGCGTGAAATCCCCGATGCCGCTGCCGACATCATCCGCATTACCGATGGCCTGAATATCGAAAATACCGGCTCGTTCTGGAACTACGACGGCGTCGTGCTTGGCTGGTAAATACCCCGGCGAAACGGGGCGGGTCCAGCCGACCCGCCCGTGGTCGCGACCTGCCTAAAGCGCCTTCGGCAGCACCACCGCATCGATGGCATGAATGATGCCGTTCGAGGCGGCAACATCCGTGACGACGATGTTTGCCGTTCGCCCCACGTTGTCGGTCAGCACGCCGCCCGCCTGGCGCAGAAAACCGCCGCTCAGCATGCGCAGCCGGGAGGCGCCCAGTACCGAGCTGGAAGCGCGGCGGCCCGGTGAGACGTGATACAGCAGTACTTCGGTCAGGGTCGCCTGGTCGAGCGTGCCGACGTTGCTCGCGTCGAGGCCCGCGGCCGCGAAAGCCGCATCCGTGGGACCGAACACCGTGAACTGGCCGACGCCCGACAGCGTCGAGACGACCACCGGGTCGGCCACCAGCACGGCGGCGATCAACGTGTCGAATTGGCCTTCGTAGGCACCGCCGGGCGCGTTGGCTGCCACTACGACATCGACGATATTGCCGTCGGGGCGCCCCGACCCTGAGGCCTGGGCGGGCAGGGCCAGAACGGCTGCCGTCACCAGCGCCAATGTGGCGCGAATAAGAGTGCTTGCAGTCATCGGACGTGTTCTCCTCTGTTTTTTCGCCGCCGTAGAATCACGGCTGGCTTGAGCTTGATTTCGCAGCACCGGCGCGATTGGATTCGCCGCGGGTCGGCTTGCCTTGCGGGCCGCACCGGGAGACACAGGCGCCCTGGCCGGAATAGAATCGCGCTCCCATCGAATCATGGCCGCAACGGGCGGTTTGCGCGGAGACTCAGCATCGTGGACGTTGACATCATTCTTGAACCGGATCTGACCCCGTCGCAGGTCGTCGAACTCGGCACGGCGGCCGAGCGGTACGGCATCCGCGCGGTCTGGACTTCAAATTATTTCGCGCACTGGGACGCATTCCTGAGCCTGATACCGCTGGTGCAGGCGACCAGGCGCCTGCTGGTCGGGCCGCTGGCCATCAGCCCGTTCGAAATGCATCCGCTGAAAATCGCGAACAGCCTTCTGACGCTGAACGAGATGAGCAGCGGCCGCGCGTTGCTCGCGATGGGTGCTGGCGAGGGCAACCTCGATGCGATGAACCTGAAGAAGCCGGAGAAAATCGTCCGGGCGGTGCGCGAGGCGCTCGAGATCATCATTGCCGCCGGCGCGGGCGGCTTGAAGAAGGGCGGCTATCCGGCGGGCGACACGTTCAGGGTGAACTTTCCCTGCGCCTACGACTGGCTGAAGGCGCCGCCGCCATTCGTCTACGGCAACGCCTACCGGGCGCAGATGATGAAGATGGAAGCCCGTGTCGCCGACGGCGTCTACATCGGCTGTGTGCCGCCGGAGTTCATCGGCCCGGCGATGGAGGCGGTGCGCGAAGGGGCTGCAAAACGCGAGCCCGGCCGCCGGGCGCTGCGCGTGAATGCCTTCTGGGCATGGCACATCAAGAAAGACCGCAAGGAGGCGTATCGGGAGTCCACTCGCGAACTGCCGTGGCGCGCGCGCAAGCTCGATCCCGAACTCTGCGCGTTGTTTCTTAACCCCGACGAAGTCCAGCTGGTGCGCGACAGGTACGACGCTTATGTGGCGGCTTGGTTCGATCGCTCGGGCCGGCCGAAGGGCATCCCGGAGAGCATTTCGAACCGGCTGTGCGAGGGACTGACGTCAACCGGCGGACTCGAGGATCTCGACCGCGAGATCGAGCGCTTCCGGCTGTTCGGCAAGAAGGGCCTGACGGAGATCGCCCTGCGTCTGCACGACGATCCGATGGACGCGCTGAAGATCATCGGCGAGCGAGTGGTGCCGGCGTTGCGTTGACTCGCAGCCGCGACTTCAGACTTGGGATTGCGGCAAGCGGCCTTTCGGCGATGCGCCTCTCCCGAGCCGTCCCTTCGGCTGCGTACGGCGGTGACTGACGCACGCAAGCTGTCGCCGGCCCGCCTATAGGCGGCCGGCATCCCAGCTTGCCCCGGTCGAATGACCAGGACCGGCTCGTCCGAGGCATCATCGCCTACGGCCGCTGATGCCTTAACAGGCCGGCGCGAGCGCCCGGGATACCCGCTCGCTAAATCTCGCTGCGCCGTCCATGGCTCCGCTCGAAGCATCTCGCCCTCGCTTCCGCTATCCCTGCGACGCTCGGGCTCGATGCCGCTCGCGGGTATCCCGGGCGGTGGCGGCGGCTCGCTATTCACGCATCAACCCGGAAATTGCGCCAGTCCCGCCAGCGCGCGCTGCACGCCGGTCTCGGCCTTTGCGACGATCTCGCCGCTCGCCAGGCTGAACTTCGCCACCGTGCCGGTGAAGAAATTGCCAAGCAGCACGATGTCCTTCTCGATGGACTTGCCGAGCGCCGCCCAGCCCGGTCCCGGCAGATTGTAGGTGCGGATCGCCTCGCCCGAGTCGCTCAGCGTCTGCAGGAAGAACCCGGTACGGAAGTTCGCCTTGATGTGCAGCAGCCGGTCGTCGGCGGTGTACATGATGCTCATCGCCATGTCGCCGCTCTCGGGCGGATAGGTCACCAGGTTCGGCAACGGCTTGTCCGCGGCGACGTCCCAGCGGCGAATGCTGTCGCTGAGTTCTGAAACGTAGAGCATGGTGCGGCCGTCCGGCGCGAGCGCCGTGTTGGTCACACCGAGAAACGCGGGCATCCCGCCGTGGGTGGGCGTGGCGTACTCCTTGAGGAGTGTGCCGTTCGGCGTGAACTTGAAGATGTGTCCGTCGCCAAAGCGGTCGGTGCCCGGCAGCTTCGGCAGCACGGTGCCGAGCGGATGGCCCGGCCGCGTGCGCACCGTGTTGCCGACCAGGTGCTCGCCGAGATAGATGTTGCCGTCCGGCGCAAACGTGATATTGGAAAACGCGCGATCCGCGAACTTGATGCGGGGCATCTGCCTGCCGTCACGCCCGACGCGGATCACGGTGAAGCTGTTGCTGTCGAAGCCCCACAGCGTGCCGTCCGGGCCGAATGCCAGGCCGCCGACGAGGTGTGTCGTGCCCTCGGTCCACAGCACGCCTTTCTCCTGCAGGTTGCTGTCGTACTGAATGATGCGGCCATCGCCGGCGTGGTCGTCTTCCTTGTTATTGAGCAGCGTGGCGCCGGCGAAAATATCGCCTTTGGCGAAGGGCTTCATCGTCGATGCGTTGGCCATTCTTGTTCTCCACTACGGTGAGGTTCTTCATTCTACGTAAAGCGGCGGCGGACTGCGATTTCCCGGGCATGAAATCGCAGTCTGCCCCCGGTTTCGGTATCCTTAAAGCAACAACAGCCGGATTCCAGCGTGAACCAGGACCGCATCTACAACGTCAACGTCGTGTCCGTGACCGACCTGCCGCCGCCGGCGGTGGTGAAGGCCGAGCTGGCGCCGTCCAGCCAGGGCGAGCAGACGGTGCTGCGCAGCCGCCTGACTCTGCAGAATATCATCGACGGGCTGGATCCGCGGCTGATGGTGGTGGTGGGGCCGTGTTCGATCCATGACGCCAGTGCAGCCATGGAATACGCGCGCCGCCTGAAGTCCCTTGCTGAAGCGACGGCGGATGCATTGTTCGTGGTCATGCGTGTCTACTTCGAGAAGCCGCGCACCACAGTCGGCTGGAAGGGTCTCATCAACGACCCCGACATGGACGATTCCTGCCGGATGGAAAAAGGTATCCGCCTGGCGCGCAGGCTGCTGGTCGATCTCGCCGAGATGGGCATGCCGGCCGCCACCGAGGCGCTCGATCCGGTTATGCCGCAGTACCTGGGTGACCTGATCAGCTGGACCGCGATCGGCGCGCGCACTACGGAATCCCAGACCCATCGCGAGATGGCGAGCGGCCTGTCTACGCCGGTCGGATTCAAGAACGGCACGGACGGCGGCCTGCAGGTGGCGCTGAACGCGCTGAAATCTGCGCGCCAGCCCCATCATTTTCTCGGCATCAATCAGGACGGGCGACCCGCAGTCATTCATACGAGGGGAAATCCCTACGGGCACGTGGTGCTGCGCGGTGGCGGCGGCCGCCCCAATTACGATTCGGTCTGCGTGGCACTGACAGAAAAGGCGCTGAGAGATGCCGGGTTGCCGGCGCGTATCGTTATCGATTGCAGTCACGGCAACTCCAACAAGGATCCCGGTCTGCAACCGCTGGTGGCCCGCGATTGCGTCGAGCAGGTGGTACAGGGCAGCAGGTCCATCATCGGCTTCATGCTCGAGAGCAATCTCGGCTGGGGAAACCAGGATATTCCGGCTGACTTGTCGCAATTGAAATTTGGCGTGTCGGTCACCGATGCCTGCATCGACTGGCCGGCGACTGAGAAGACGTTGCTGGCAGCGGCCGCGGCGTTGCGGCCCGTATTGGTCAGGCGCAAGAGCGCCTGACCGACCCAGTGGGGAGCGATGGTATGAACCAGCAGGCAACCGGCAGTTCCCCTGGCCGGGATACCCTGCCATTCGTCGCGCCCTGTCACCAGCTCAAGGCCACCGATCCGCTGCGCTGGGTCAGCATGGGGTGGCAGGACGTGCGGCGGGCCTGGCGCCCGACGCTGAGCTACGGCATCTCGCTGGTTTTCATCAGTTACCTGGTTACCGGCCTGGCATTCTGGCTCGGCAGCTATGTGCTGGTGCTTGCGGCACTGTCGGGTTTCGTCTTCATTGCGCCGGTCGCCGCCATCGGCCTCTACGAAATCAGCCGCCAGGTCGAGGCCGGCAACAAGCCGATGATGATCGTGGCGATACGCGGCACGCAGCGCGCCTTCGGCAATGCCATGGTGTTCTCGCTGGCGCTGCTGGTGGTGTTCCTGCTCTGGGCCCGCGCCAGCTCGGTCATCAGCGTGTTCCTGCCGATACAGGCTGATCCGGACTTCGTGGAGATGTGGCCCTATCTGCTGGTGGGCACCGCGGTCGGTGCGGTGTTCGCCGCCGTCACGTTCAGCGTCAGCGCTTTCTCGCTTCCCATGATCGATGACCGCGACACCGATACCGTCACGGCGCTGGTCACCAGCGTCAACGCCGTGCTGCGTAACAAGCGGGCGATGTTGGTGTGGGCCGCGATCATCGGCATGGCGGTGCTGGCCGGGTTTGCTACGGCATTTCTCGGTTTCGTCGTGCTGATCCCTTTGCTCGGCTACTCGACATGGCACGCCTACGAGGAAACCATCGACGCAAGCGCGTGGCCGAAGGCGGCGCCCAGATCGGAGTCATAACACGCATTGAGCCGTCGGGCACCGAACCCTGGTGCTGTTCGCTACGAGTTACGGGCGCCGCGCCGCTCAGCGCAGCAGCACGGTCTTGCGGCCGTTCAGGAACACGCGGTGTTCGAGGTGCAGCTTTACCGCGCGGGCGAGCGTGATGCACTCAGCATCCCGACCTACCGCCGTCATGTCTTCCACCGAGTGCGAGTGATCCACCCGCTCGACGGTCTGCTCGATGATCGGACCTTCATCGAGATCGGCGGTGACGTAGTGCGCGGTGGCGCCGATCAGCTTGACCCCGCGGGCATGCGCCTCGTGGTAGGCCCTCGCACCCTTGAAACCGGGCAGGAACGAGTGATGGATATTGATGATGCGCCCCGGGAAGCGTTCACAGATCCCCGGTGACAGCACCTGCATGTAACGCGCGAGCACAATCAGTTCGGCCTTCGTGTCGTCGATGATCTCGCAAAGCCTCGCCTCGGCCTGCGGCTTGGTCTGCGGCGTCACCGGCACGTGGAAAAACGGCACGCGATGCCACTCGGCGAGCCCGGCCAGGTCCATGTGATTGGAAACGATCGCCGGAATCTGCATCCGCAGCGATCCGGTGCGGAAGCGGTAGAGCAGGTCGTTCAGGCAATGATCCTGGCGCGAAACCATGATCAGCACCCGTGGCAGAACCTGAATATCGTGGAGCTGCCAGTCCATGTGGAATCTGCGCGCGATCGGCTCGAAGCCCGTCGCGAACGTGCCGCGCGAGAACGAAACGGGCGCTGGCGTGAAGCGCGTGCGCATGAAAAACCGTTGCGCCCCGGCATCGCCGAAATGCGATGACTCGTCGATGAAGTGGCCCTGCCCGGCGAGATACCCGGCCACGGCCGCTACTATGCCCGTGGTATCCGGGCAGACGATGGTGAGTATGTAGGATCCGGCCGGGTTCATGCTGTGGCGCATGGTAGCAGGGGGCCGTACCGATGTAAGCTGGGATACACCCATTGTGCGGTCCGCAACGCGGGCGCGACGAGTACGTTATGCGAAATGATCTGCCCGACGAACTGCGCCAGCTCGTGCAACGGCACCCGCAGGTGCGCTACCTCGAAGTGCTGCTCGTCGACGTGAACGGAATCGTGCGCGGCAAGCGCATCGCGCTCGACGAGGCGGCGGCACTCTGGGGGCGCGGTCTGAACCTTCCCGGTTCTCTGCATCTGCTCGATATGCGTGGCCGCAATATCGACGGCCTGGTGATCGGCACCGACGACGGCGATCCGGACATGGTCAGCCGGCCCGTGCCCGGTACGTTGGCAATGGCGCCATGGGTGGAGCAGCCGGTCGCGCAGTGCCTGATCGGCATGTATACGCCTGACGGAAAGCCATGGTTCGCCGATAGTCGCCACGTGCTCGCGTCGGTCAATAAGCGCTTCGAGGAACACGGCCTGAAGGTCGTGGTCGCGGTCGAGATGGAGTTCTACCTGATCGCCGACAGCGAGCAGCCGCTGCCGGAGCTGAAGATCGGCCGAATTCCCGGCACCCAGGCCGTGCACACCGGGCCGCAGCTGTTCAACGTCGAGGACCTGCACGAACTCGACGCGTTCCTGCATGAACTCGATGCCGCCTGCCAGTTGCAGAACCTGCCGGCGAGCACCGCGATCTCGGAGTGCGCGCCGGGGCAGTTCGAGATCAATCTGCATCACGTCGATGACCCGATGCGCGCCTGCGATCATGCCGTGCTGCTGCGCCGGGCGATTCGCGGCGTGGCGCGCCGTCACGGTGTGGCGGCGACCTTCATGGCGAAGCCCTTCACGGAGTTCTCGGGTTCCGGGACGCACGTGCACGTCAGTGTGTACGATCGGGATGGGCGCAACGTTTTCGCGCCGGTCACCGCAGGTGAGCCGTTCTCACCAGACCTCCGGCATGCGGTCGGCGGTCTGCTCGCTGCAATGCCCGAGTCGATGGCGCTGTTCTGCCCGAACGCCAATTCCTACCGGCGGCTGCGGCCGGGAGCGTTTGCGCCGGTGTATCCGAACTGGGGGCTCAATCACCGCAACGTGGCAATCCGCATACCGGCGTCGGATGCGAGGAACCTGCGCATCGAGCACCGCGTGGCCGGCGCCGATGCCAATCCCTATCTCGTCACGGCGGCAATCCTGGCCGGCATGCATTACGGCATGGAAAAAAAGATCGAGCCGCCGCGCATGATTCCGGAAGGCGAGGCGATTCGTCGTGGCAAGCTGCTGCCCAACCGCTGGGAGGCAGCGCTGAGTGCGCTGGCAAGGGGGCGAGTTCTTCCGGATTACCTCGGCGAGCGCTTCTGCAAGGTGTACGGCCAGGCGCGGCGCACCGAGTCGGAGCAGTATCACGCGCAGGTCAGCCATCTCGACTACGAGTGGTACCTGCGGGTTCTGTAGGAGCGACTTCAGTCGCGACCCCGGGCGGTCCTGTAGGAGCGGCTTCAGCGGCGACGACTGCCGCTGACAGCGCTGCCCGCTATCCCGCCGCGGGATCTATGGGTTCCAGAAACGCGAACCGGTGAAAATCCGTGTCGCGCGTGTAGATCCTGCGAATGCCGTGCTCGCGCATGAGCATAGCGGTATGTGCATCATGCAAGAGGTTTCCCGCGAGGTGCGGCAGTTCGTGGATGACCGCCGCAGCCACGCTCGCATGGCGCTCGGTGGCCTGCAGAATGCCGAGCGAGGGTGAGGCGAAGAGCGCCTCCAGAAAATCCCACGCAGAGCCGATGGTCCAGGGCTGGCGCAACACCTGCGGGTGCGTCACCACGCGCAGGAACTCGTAGCAGATGTTCCACGTGAGGTACCAGGCGTCTGAACCGCGCCGCGCAGTCTCGAGCTGCTGCCGCGATGGCCCGTGGAATCGAGAATCGCGGTCGGCGGCATAGACGAGCACGTTGGTGTCAATGACGAACACTACCAGCGTTCCATAGCCTGGTAGAGCGCCTCGCGGTCGGCAACGTCCACCAGGTGTCCGCGGCTGCTGAAGCTCGGCAGAGGCGGCAGCTCGGGCTGATCGCGGCGGGTCTGCAGCAGCAGGCGCAGCGCAGTTTCCACGAGCTCCGATAGCGTGCAGTTACGCCGTGCCGCCTCACGACGAAGCCGTGCCATGACGGAGTCGTCAATGTTAAGCGTAGTTTTCATATATATGGAAAACCATATTGTTAGTATGGCTGTATGTCAAGGACAGCGGGCACGGGCAGCCGTAGTGTGCCCGGTCGGTCGTCCGGACCGCGAGCTGTGAATCGGCGCGATCAGCACGGAAATGCATCTCAGGTTCTGTGCGTGTACGTACAACTACGTATGCCGGTTTCACCCATTTGGGTCATCACAAAAATCGGGGGGCAATCTCTTGACACGGTAGGCCGGATTCCGCGCAGAAGAACTTTGCGGTCAGCGGCCTGCCGGCGGAGGCTTGACGCACAAGACCCGCCGCGGTTCCAACTGCAGTGTCGGCGACAGGGAGTCGGTTGCTGAAGGGGCAGCGGCCGTTGGCGATAGGCCGTGATTCGCGAGGAGGCCGTAGTCTCTGTGGGCGGCTCTACCCGGGTGCGCTCGATGGCCCTCTCTAGGCCGACCGCTCTTGCCGCCATGGCCGCCTTTGTAGACTCCTCAGGAGCCATTGTTTTCTGGCTCAACGCGCGCCTTGAGGTGCAGCGTTGCGTGCATGTCGGAATTCCCGATCGGCTTGTCGAAGATTAAAGGCGCGGGAATATTCGCGACAGCCCACGGCTTGCCCATGCGCTGGGGCGCCCCGAGGGCGCTCTACTCCGTGACAATCAGCACATCCGCGAAAACGAGATGGATGGCAACAGTTACTACGACTGGCTGGAACGAACCGGGGCCGGCACGCGTTACTACCTGGGCTGCCGTGTGTCCGCCGGCGCCGGTCTAGCGGCATTTCTGCTGCTAACCTTCCCTCGTTGCGAAGGCCATGCTCAATAACGCCACATGGATCGATTCAGCGCGCTCATTCCGCACCTGTGCCGGACCGCGGACGTCGAGCAACGCCTGCACCACAGCGACATGTGCCTCCAGGGCTGCCTGCAGTTGCTCAATCGACTGCACCGCCCGGTCGCGCTTCTGATTAGCGAGGCCCGGATCGTCGTCGGCAGTGCGGCGTTCGAGCAGGCTATCATCAGCTGCGGTCTCTACGCCTCCGGTACCACGGATCTGCAGGGCCGCTTCAATTTCACGACCGCCGAGACGCGGCTCGCCAGCGCGCTCGGACTTCCGGGCGTGGTCCGACGTAAGGTGACGGCGTAACACAGCGCGACGAGAGGGAGCCTGGAGACGGGGTCGGAGCGAAAACTCCGAGCCGTTTTGTTTCTCATAAGCAACCAAAGGTTAGCGCCCCCGTTCACCTACAGGCGCTAAACATCCTCCAGCCGTCCCAGCCGCCGGTCAAACGTTCCCAGCGGCAGATGCGCCGCTTTGCGGGCAATCTCGTGCACAAGGCAGTCGGAGAAGCCGAGCGCCGGGCGCTGGCGAAACTTCTGCAGCACGAGCGAGACGACCTCGGGATCCTGGATCGAGAGGGTCGCGTGATTGAGCCGCATCTGGATCGCGTGGCAATCTGAGCGGCTGATCGCCAATAGCCCGCATCCGGCACCCACACCGTTTCGGTCTGGACAAGATTCGACACCCTGGCGCCGTTCGCGATGAACGCTTCGGCAGCAGCCGTCTGGTGCGGGTTATCGCGGGCAATCACCGGACGGTAACGTGAGTGTCCATCGCGCGCATGACGGCGGCGGATGTATTTCCGCACGCCAGCCCTGGCGCTGGCCGGCGATGTCCTTACCGTACGTTGTGCGCCGAAAATCCCTGCGTGGATATCCGCCGAAGTGCTGCGCCCGCCGCGGCGTACGATGAACTCGACGTTCCGCTCTTCCCGTTCGAGGGCGGAGCCGGGGCCAATGCCGAGGCGCCTTCGCACGGTAGGCCGGTCGCTTCACCGGGGCTATTGCTAGAATACCGGCCCCCGCGGCAACTGCGGCGGCGGGGTTCAGCCTGGGGAGCCCGTTTTTCATGTCCGACTACCACGCGCCAGTCAAGGAAATGATGTTCGTGCTGCGGGAGCTTGCCGGCCTGGAAGCCGTCAGCAAGCTACCGGGTTTCGGGGATGCCACCGCGGACGTCGTGGAAGCCATTCTGGGGGAGGCGGCACAGCTGGCCTTCGAAGTGATCGCGCCGACGAATCGCATCGGCGATGCGGTCGGCACGCGCGTGGAAGACGGCCAGGTGCGGGTGCCGCCGGAATTCATCGAGGCCTACCGCCAATTTACCGCAGGCGGCTGGGCGGGGCTCGCGCTCGATCCGGAATTCGGCGGGCAGGGGCTGCCGTACGTCGTGGGCGTGGCGGTCGACGAAATGTTTCAGTCGGCGAACCTCGCCTGGTCACTGTGCCCGCTGCTGACGTATGGCGCCGTGCGCGCGATCCAGGACCACGGCGACGCCGCATTGCGCGACCGGTTCCTGCCGGCGATGGTTGCCGGGCAGGTCACCGGCACGATGAACCTCACCGAGCCGCAGGCGGGCTCCGACCTCGCCGCCGTGCGCACCCAGGCGGTGCCCGAGGGCGATCACTACCGGATCACCGGCCAGAAGATCTTTATCACCTGGGGCGACCACGACATGACCGGCAACGTGGTGCACCTGGTGCTGGCGCGGCTGCCGGATGCGCCGCCGGGCACGAAGGGCCTTTCGCTGTTCCTGGTGCCGAAGTTTCTGCTGAAGGCCGATGGCACGCCGGGCGAGCGCAATGCGGTGCAGGCCGTTTCGGTCGAGCACAAGCTCGGTATCCACGGTAGCCCGACCTGCGTGATGGCCTTCGAAGGCGCGATTGGTTACCTGGTTGGCAGCCCGCACAACGGCATGGCGAGCATGTTCACCATGATGAACCACGCCAGGCTCTCCGTGGGACTGGAAGGGGTGGCGATCGCCGAGCGCGCTTATCAGCAGGCCCGCGCCTACGCGCGTGAGCGTGTGCAAGGCCGGGCACCGGGCGTCGCTGGCCGCGCGACCATCATCCATCACCCCGACGTGCGGCGCATGCTGCTGACGATGAAGGCGCAGATCGAGGCCATGCGCAGCGTCACCTATGTCACGGCGGCGGCGCTCGACCTGGCGCACCGCGCGCCCGATCCGGCCAAGCGCGCCATGCACCAGGCCCGCCTCGACCTGATGACGCCGGTGATCAAGGGCTGGTGCACCGAGACGGCCCAGCAGTTGACCTCGCTCGCGCTGCAGGTTCATGGCGGGATGGGCTACGTGGAAGAGACCGGCGCCGCGCAGCACTACCGCGATGCCCGCATCACCACCATCTACGAGGGCACCACCGGCATCCAGGCCGCCGATCTCGTCGGACGAAAGATCCTGCGCGACGGCGGGGCGGCCCTCAAGGCGCTGATTGCGGATATCGAGGCAACCGACGCCGAGCTCGGACGCCACGACGCGCTGACGGAAATCCGCGCCGCTCTGCGCGAGGGTTGCGAGTCACTGGCCGTCGCCGGCCAGTGGCTTGCGGCCAACCATGCCCGGCAGCCCGGCGTGCCGGGCGCTGTTTCATACCACGTGCTGATGCTGATGGGCGTCGTCTGCGGCGGCTGGCAGCTGGCGCGCGCTGCCGCGGTTGCCCAGGCGCGGCTGGCCGAACAACCTGCCGACGCCGGTTTCTACGAGGCGAAGATCGGCACTGCGCGTTTCTATGCCGGGCAGATCATGCCCGTAGCGCTCGCCCATCGGCGCGCCATCGAGGCTGGGTGCGACGTGCTGCTGTCGATGCCGGAGGAGCAGTTCTAGGCGCGGGGTTCGCGGCGTGCGCCGCTCCCGCAGCGGCGCCGCTGACGATGGACATCGACTGTCGGTGAGGGGGGTAAGGTATGGCACTCAAATTCAGCATCGGCCTGCAGGGCAGCTACCCGATTCGCAGCTACATCGAAAAGGCGCAGAAGATCGAGCGCTACGGCTTCGACGAAATCCACGTCTACGACGACCTGATGTTCAAGCCGACCTGGCCGATCCTCACGCTGATGGGGGAGCACACCGAGCGCATCGCCATCGGCCCGGGCATCATCACGCCGCAGATCGTGCATCCCTGCTACCACGCCGGCAACCTCGCCGAGCTTGACGAGCTGACCAACGGCCGCGCCGTGTGCGGCATCGCGCGCGGGGCGTTCTGGGAACTGCTCGGCATCGAGAAGCAGGAGCGGCCGGTAACCATGGTCCGCGAGGCGATCCAGATCATCCGCCGCCTGCTGGCGGGTGATCGCGCACCATTCCATGGCAAATGCTTCACCGCGACCGGGGAGCTTTTTTTCCGCTTCAGGCCGCTGCGGTCCGAGATCCCGATATTCATCGGCACCTGGGGACCGAAAATGTGCCAGCTCGCCGGCGAGATCGCCGCCGGCGTGAAGTCCGACGGGCTGTGGAACCCGGACTACGTGAAGATCCTGCGCGAGAACGTGGCAATCGGCGCGCGGCGCACTGGCCGTGATCCGGCAGACGTGGAGATCATCGCCGGGCCGCTCTGCGCGGTTTCCGCGGATCGTGAGCGCGCCCGGGCCGCGGCGCGCCGCGTGCTGGCGGTGTACCTGCCGTACCTGCATCCGATGACGGAGGTCGCGGGCATCCCAGCCGAGGAGATCGGCAAGGTGAGAGAGGCCGCCTCGGTCGGCGATTTCGCGCGCGGTGCGGGCTACGTGTCGGATCTCGCGGTGCGCAAGTGCTCAGTGACCGGCACGCCCGACGACATCATTCCGCAGATCGAGGCGATGGCTGCGGCCGGCGTCACTCACGTGGCTTTCGGGCACCCGCTCGGGCCGGATTTCGATGAGGCGCTCGACCTTCTCGGCCGTGAAGTGCTGCCGCATTTCCGGCGCTGACATGCCGGGCGATTGTGTATCGCAAGGAGGGGGCGTCCTATGTCCTGGGTCAGTTCCGGCGCACGCGGCGCGATCGTCGCGCTTGGCGTGCTGCTGATGTCCCTTTCCGCGCTGGCCGCGCCGCGCTGGTCGCTCGCCGTGCATGGCGGCGCGGGCGTCATCGAGAAGGGACAGCTGACGCCGGAGAACGAGGCAGCCTATCGCGCGGCGCTCGGCGTGGCGCTGGATGCGGGTGCGAGAATCCTGCAGGCCGGCGGCAACAGCCTGGACGCCGTCGAAGCTGCGGTGCGTGCGCTGGAGGACGATCCGCTGTTCAACGCCGGCCGTGGCGCGGTCTTCACGGCGGAGGGCCGCCACGAACTCGACGCCTCCATCATGGATGGCCGCACACTTGCCGCCGGGGCCGTCGCAGGCGCGACACGCACCAAGAACCCGATCAGCCTCGCTCGCGCCGTGATGGAGCGCTCGCCGCACGTGATGCTGGCGCGCGATGGCGCGGATGCCTTCTCGCGCGACCACGGGCTGGAGCAGGTCGAGCCGGAGTACTTCCGCACCGAGGAGCGGTGGCAGCAGTTCCTGACATGGCAACGCGAGCGACAGGCGGGAATCGTGGACGTGCGTGCCTGGCGTTTCAGCACTGTCGGGGCGGTTGCACTCGACCGGCAGGGTAACCTCGCCGCCGCCACCTCGACCGGCGGCATGACCGGCAAGCGCTGGGGCCGTATCGGCGATTCACCGGTAATCGGCGCCGGCACCTATGCAGCCAACGGCATCTGCGCGGTATCCGCCACGGGTTGGGGTGAGTTCTTCATTCGTGCCTCGGTGGCACGGCAGATCTGCGATCGCATCGCCTGGAAGCGCCAATCGGTGCAGGCGGCCGCCAATGCGACGATTGGCGAGGTGGCCCGCCTGGGCGGCGACGGCGGCGTGATCGCGATCGACCGGCGCGGGCGCGTGGCATTTGCGCTGAACTCCCCCGGCATGTACCGCGGCTGGGTCGCCGAGGGCTGTGCAGCGCAGACGGCAATCTACGCCAACGAGTAGGCGACGGCGGCGTCAGTTCTTCGCCGGCGGCGCGTCGGCAATCAGCCACGCGGTGGCAAATACAAGCCGCGCCATGCGCTGCACCTGCGCGGGGTCGAGATTCTCCAGCGTGTCCTCGGGCTCGTGGTAGCCGGGAAAGAAGTTGCCGAAGAAGCGGATGAACGGCACGCCCTGTCGCGCGAAGGCGCGGTAGTCGCTGCCGCCGTTCCTGCCGTCGGTGCGATCCAGGTGCAGGGTCATGCCGGTGCCGCGCGCAGCATTGGCCAGTGCCGCGCCGAGCCACGGCGCCGCTTCGGCCAGACCCGTCTCGGCGAAATTCTCCGGCGTGGCCTGCGCCAGGAATTGCGCAGCACCGGGCGGACTCCTGGTGCGCACCAGTTGCTCGATCTCCGCGCGGCTCCACGGGTGCGCGATCATGTCCAGATTGATGTATGCGGTGGTCCGGTCGATTGGCCACAGCGGGTTTCGCGCATAGTGGGCGGAATCGAGCTGGCCCGGTTCCTCGGCGGCCCAGAACGCAAACACCAGGCTGCGCCGCGGCCGCCGGGGGCCCGCGCCGAAGGCGTGCGCCATCTCGATCAATGCCGCAACTCCGGACGCGTTGTCATCGGCGCCGGGATGCAGCCGGCCGCGGTGCATGCCGAGGTGATCGAGGTGCGCGCCAAGCATCACCGCCTCAGCGCGGAGTTTGGGATCGCTGCCCGGCAGGTAGCCAATCAGCGTACTGGCAATAACGGGATGGACCGTGCCCGTGACGTCAATGCGTGCCCGCGACGATCCGCCGGGCAAGGCACGATATTGCCGCGGGCGTGCCGGATCGAACCGGGCCAGCGCGAGGACGTGCCGGGCGGCGTCCGGCGTGAGGCGCGCCAGGGGCAGTACGGCCGATGGCGGGGCATCGGCCGCTGGCAGGAGATAGGCTTCCAGCGGTTCGCGGCCGTCGCGCAGGCGCGCCGGCAGATTTGGTTCGATCGCGACCGCGGCCAGCGCGCCGAGCTGCTCCAGCAGATCGAGTCGGTATTCGTAGCGGTCGTCGGGACGCGGTGCCGCGTACCGACTGTGCAGTTCCGCCGTCTGCCACTGTGGTTGCCGTGGCAGGTCGCCGACGAACACGACGATTCTGCCGCGCACGTCGAGGCTGGCGAAATCATCGTGTTCCAGCGCCGGTTCGCGGATGCCGAAGCCGGCAAACACCAGCGGCGCCTCGATCGTGGTCGGCAGTGTGTGTGGCAACACGGCCGCAACACCCGCGCGCGCCGTCTCGGCGCTGCCCGGCAAGAAGAGCGTGATGCTGCCTCCTGCCTCACGAACCTGGCGCAGAGGCGCCGCATGCAGCAAGGCCGACATCGGTTGCACCGGGGCCGCACCGGGCATCGGGCGGATGCCGGCGCTGCGCAGCTGCGCAGCCACGTACTCGGTGGCCGCAGCGAGCCCGCGGCTGCCGGCCCCGCGACCTTCCCGCTCCGGCGCCGCAAGCCACGCAATATGTTCGCGCAGCGCCTGCGCATGGATTCGCGCCACACCCTGTCGTGCCGGTTGCGGCAGCGCCGCAGCGGGATCGAGGCCAACGAAGTCGCCGGCTGCTGCCCGGCCGAAAAGTGCCGCGCCCAGCAGGAACGCTGCGAACCTCATGCGTTCGCGGTCAGGCCTTCCAGGGCTTTTCCGGCGCGCTGAAGACCGCAAGTAAAGCGAGGTCTTCCTCGATGTCGCAGAAGCTGTGTTCGACGTTGGCCTGGATGAACAGCACGATTCCCGGGCGGACCTCCTGCTTGCGGCCGCCGATGTGCAGTTTTGCACGGCCCTCGATGACGATGTAGATCTCGTCCTCCAGGTGAGGCGCCTGCATGTCGCGGGCGCCGGCCGGCAGCCGGTAGATCGCGCACCACAACTTGGCTACGCGCAGGAACTCCAGGAAACGCGGCTCATGACCGGCGACCCGCTTTTTCAGATCGGCGACGTCGAATACCTGCCAGGCGGAATCGGACATGGGAGTCTGCTCCGTGGGTTGTGCCAGCCATGATCCTGAAAGCCGGCGGGTGGTGCAACCGCGCCGATCGGGCATCATCCGGGGAGGCGGCCTGCTAAACTGCCCGCCCCGGTACCACGGGTGCGGGCTGAACGGCGGCCGAGATCGCAGCAGCAGACACCGAACGATGCACCCGCTGCCGGGGTCACTGTCAGGAGAACAGCGGAATATGCGCTTTACCACGCGACAGATCCACAGCGGTGTCGAGCCTGACCCGGTTACCGGGTCGATTCTCACGCCGATCTATCAGACCACCACGTACGTCCAGGAGTCGGTGGACCAGTACCTGGCGAAGGGTTATTCGTACTCGCGCTCCGGTAACCCGACGGTGCGGGCGCTGGAAAAAAAACTGGCCGACCTCGAAGGCGGCGCTGACTGCACCTGTTACGGCACGGGCATGGCCGCCATCCAGGCTGTCTATCTGGCGTTTCTCAATGCCGGCGATCATGCCATCGTTTCGGACGTCGCCTACGGCGGTACCTATCGCCTGTCGACGAAGATCTTCAGCCGCTTCGGCGTGCAGTTCACGTTCGCCGATACCGCGAATCCCGATGCGGTGCGTAAAGCGATTCGCAACAACACCCGGCTCATTCTCACCGAGACACCGGCCAATCCGACGCTGAAGATTACCGACATCGCGGCGATCTCGGAAATCGCGCGCGGCGCGGGTATCACGCATGCCGTCGACAACACGTTTCTCACGCCGTTTTACCAGCGTCCGCTGGAACTCGGTGCCGACCTGGTGGTGCACAGCACGACCAAGTACTTCGATGGCCACAACGCCACAGTGGGCGGTGCGGTGGTCGCGCGCACCGGGGAACAGGACCAGGCGCTGCGTTTCATCCAGAACGCCACCGGCGTCATCATGGCACCGCTTGGGGCGTGGCTGACGCTGCAGGGCTGCAAGACGCTGTCGGTGCGGCTGGAGCGCCAGTCAGCCAACGCCATGGCGATCGCGCGGTTTCTGGAATCGCATCCGCTGGTGGCGCAGGTGCGTTACCCGGGGCTGGAGTCATTTCCGCAGCGTGAGCTCGCCGCGCGCCAGGCCTCGGGTTTCGGCGCGATGCTGTGGTTCGAGGTCAAAGGCGGCGTGCGGGCCGGCAAGGCGCTGATGGACAACATCAAGGTGTGGAGCCTGGCCGAGAACCTCGGCTCGGTGGAGTCGCTGATCACCCACCCGGTCACCATGACCCATGCTGACGTCGAGGAGGCCGAGCGGCGCCGGGTCGGCATCACGGACGGCCTGGTACGCCTGTCGGTCGGTCTCGAGGATGCCGATGACCTGATCGAGGCGCTGGAAAGAGCGCTGGCCGAAGTTCGCGCGCGGGGTTGAGGCGCAACACACCTGGCGGCGGGCAGCACGTGAAGCGCATCCTGATCGCCATCGGTGCCGAGCAGCGCGCCGGGCGGCTTCTCAGCCGGGCGCTCGCGATTGCGCGACATTCGTCCGCGGCCGTGCGCTTGTGCGCCAGCGTTTACGATCCTCACCTGGCCGGTGAGGGCAGGCCCGATTCGGCTGAACGCCGTGCTGCGCGCGATGCACTGCTCGCCGCGCGCCGCGACGCGCTCGAGCGGTTGGCCACGACGTTCGGCGATCCGGCCATCCCGGAGGTATCCGTGCGGGCGTTGTGGTCTTACCCGGTTCACGACGGTGTGGCCGCCGAGGCGCGGGCTTTTGGTGCAGACCTGATCGTGGCCGGCACGTTTCAGCAATCGGCGGAGGCGCGGTCTGGGCTGGCCAATGCAGACTGGCAACTGGTGCGCAGGGCACCGTGCCCGGTCCTGCTGGTTCGCACCGCCGGCGAGTGCTATCGGCAGATCCTGGTGCCGGTCGATCCGATGCACGCAAAAGACAAGCCGGCGGTGCTCGACGAGGCGCTGATCGGCTGGGCGCGGAAGATGGGCGCGCCTGCCGGGGCTGAGCTGCATTTGTTGCATTGCTACATGGCGCCGGAGTACCTGCCGCTGGCCGCGCCGGGAACCGGCCTCGGCTCGTTGCTGGCTCGCCCCGGCAAGTCACTTGAAGGTCATCGCGAAGCGCTGCGCGCCCTTGCCTCGCGCCACGGTATTCCACCCGCCCAGGTCCATCTTGAAGCCGGCGACTCTAGGGAGTTGATCGTCGAGGTGGCTCTGCGCCGGCGTTGCGACCTGGTGGTGATGGGGGCGGTGTCGCGAAGCCGCCTGCGGCAAATCCTGGTTGGCAGTACCGCCGAGAGCGTCCTCGACCGGCTCGAGTGCGATGTGCTTGCCGTCAAGCCGCCAGCCGGCAATTGAAAAATACCCGGTTGTCCCCATTAAGGTCGCAAGGCGGAGCGGCGCGGGTCGTTCCATCGCGTTTTTGCCGAACCAGGAAGGAACATACCTATGACTATCGTGAACTGGAGCCCGTTTCGGGAGTTGGACGATTTTGTCAATCGCTATAGCCGGCTGTTCGGCCGCGCCTCGCCGGCCGGCGAGGCGCGTCAAGGCGAAGTCATCGAATGGCGCCCGGTCGCCAATATTTCCGAGACCGACCGCGAGTACCTAATCAAGGCGGAGTTGCCCGAGGTGGAAAAGAAGGACGTCGAGGTGACGGTCGACGACGGCGTGATCACTATCCGCGGCGAGCGCCGTTACCAGCGCAGCGATGACAGCGAAAAGCAGCATCGCGTGGAGTCGTTCTACGGCAGCTTCGCACGCAGCTTCACGCTGCCCTCCGACGTGGACGAGTCGAAGATCTACGCCGAATCTCGCGACGGCGTGCTGAAGGTGCACTTGCCGAAGACCGAAGTGCGCAAGCCTAAGCCGATCGAGATCCAGGTGAAGTAGCAGATCGCGCGCCTCGCCCATGTGGGTGAGGCGCGCTGATGGCGCTCCGTTCGTTCGGATGATCGGTGGCGCGCTGTATCATGCCGCCATGGGACGGACGTGGATCACCAGCGGCCTGGCGCTCGTTATGGCTTTTGCGGCGAGCGCGCAATCCGCCGACCTGGAGAATCCACCGATACCGAAGTTGCCGCCGCCGGGCGCGGCGGTATTTCGCATGCCGAAGCTGGTGCCCTGGCCCGCAGGCGGGGCACCGGTCGTACCGGCAGGTTTTCGCGTCGAGCGATTCGCAGCCGGGCTCGATGGCCCGCGGTCGTTGTGCGTCTTGCCCGACGGCGCCGTGCTGGTGGCCCAGGCGCGCACCGAGCGCTTGGCGGGCCTGCCGCCGGCAGTGGTCGAGGCGCTCACCCGGCAGGGCGTGTTCGGGCCTTCCGCCAACACCATCGTGATGCTGCGTTCGCGGCCCGGCGGCAGCGAGCGGCACGAGTTTCTCAGCGGTCTGCGGCAGCCCTACGGCATGCTGGTGCTGGGCGACTGGTTTTACGTCGCGAACACCGATTCGCTGCTGCGTTTCCGCTATCGGCCGGGTGCCGCGCGGCCCGAGGGCGCAGCCGAGAAGATCGCCGACCTTCCGGCCCGCGAGCCCAACAACCACTGGACGCGAAATATCGCCGCCGCCCCCGATGGGCGCACGATATTTCTGGCGGTGGGCTCGGGTACCAATATCAACGAAGGCGGCACGGACGGCGCTGATCGCGCCGCGATCTGGGCCATGCGCCCCGATGGGCGCGAGCGCAGGCTCTACGCGACCGGGTTACGCAACCCCGTGGGCCTCGAACACGATCCGGCGACCGGGCAGCTCTGGGCGACGGTCAACGAGCGCGACGGGCTTGGCGAGGACGTGCCGCCGGATTACCTGACGCGCGTGCTCGAAGGCGCGTTCTACGGGTGGCCGTGGGTGTACTTCGGCGGTTATGCCGACCCGACGCACGCACGGCTCGACCCGCGCGGGGTCGAGCAGGCGAAACAGCGGGCGAGGGTGCCTGATCTTGCGCTCGGCGCGCACACGGTGCCGCTCGGCCTGCATTTCTATCGTGGCAGTATGTTTCCCGGGCGCTACCGCGCCGGCGTTTTTGTCGCGCGCCGCGGTGGCGGTGGTCGTGCGCGGTTCGAGGGATTCGACGTAGTGTTCGTGCCGTTTCGCGACGGTCAGCCTTCCGGATCCATCGAGCCGTTTCTCGGTGGCTTCGTTGCCAGTCTCGATCGCGGCGAAGTGTACGGGCGTCCGGTGGATGTGGCGGAATTGCCGGACGGATCGCTGCTCGTCTCCGACGACGGCGGCGACCTGATCTGGCGCATCAGCTACGCGGGCGGGGTGTGAATCTGAACGCCGACACGTCGCGAAACGGCCGGGGCAGTTTGGCGACGCGGCAGGGCCGGAGAGCGTGCTTGAGCACCGATGTGCTGCTGGTTGGCGGAGGTCTGGCGAACAGCCTGATCGCGTGGCGGCTGTGCGCCGTGCGGCCGCAATGCCGGGTGACGGTCGTCGAGCAGGCGCCCGCGCTCGGCGGCAATCACACCTGGTCGTTCCACGAGTCGGATCTGAGCGCTGGCCAGCAGGCATGGATCGCTGCGCTGATCGAACGCCGCTGGCCGAATCACGAAGTGCGTTTCCCGGGGTATCGCCGCAAGCTGTCCGGCGGCTATTGCTCGATCAGCAGCGATCGGCTGCACCGGGTGGTCAGCGCGGTGCCGGGCCTGGAGTTGCGCCTGGGCGTGGCGGTGCGCGAGGTCGGCGCGGACGGTGCCCGGCTCCAGGACGGGCAGTTTCTCGCTGCGCCACTGGTGATCGATGGTCGCGGCTTTCAGCCGGGCGGCCCGTTCGACCTGCGCTACCAGAAATTCCTCGGCCAGGTCGTCTTGCTCCGGGATCCGCATCGGCTTGCCGCGCCGATCCTGATGGATGCGACGGTGGCGCAACGTGACGGGTATCGTTTCGTTTATGTTCTGCCGTTCGGTGAGCGCCGCCTGCTGATTGAGGACACCTATTACAGCGATACGGCTGAGCTTGCGCCCGATGTGTTGCGTGGCGCGATCCGCGATTACGCCAGCTCGCAGGGCTGGGAAATTATCGCGGTCGAGCGCGAGGAGACCGGCATTCTGCCGATCGTGCTCGATGGGGACAGCGAGGCGTTCTGGCGCTCGGTGAATGCCGGGCCGCCCCGCGCCGGCCTGCGTGCGATGTTGTTTCATCACACCACGGGCTTTTCCCTGCCAGAGGCGGTGCGGCTGGCCGATGCCATCGCGAGCGCCGCGCAACTGCAAAGCGCGCCGGTAGCGGCGTTCATCGAAGCGCGTGCCCGGGAGCACTGGCGCGAGCAGCGCATCTTCAGGTTGTTGAACAGGATGCTGTTCGATGCCGCGCTTCCCGGCGAGCGTTACCGCGTGCTCGAGCATTTCTATCGGCTGCCCGAGGCCTCGATCGCCCGCTTCTATGCCGGGGCTCTCCGGCCCGTCGATGTGTACCGGGTGCTGACCGGCCGGCCGCCGGTAGCCGTGCACCGGGCGCTGCGTGCGCTGGTGAATCGCTCGCCGCTCCCGCGGCCGGGACCATCGGCCGCGCCTGGAGGGTCATCGTGACCGCGCCCACGGTGGCGGTGATCGGCGCGGGCTTCGGCGGCCTCGCCCTGGCAATCCGCCTGCAGGCCGCCGGGGCGCGCACCATTCTCTTCGAGAAACGCGATCGCCCGGGCGGTCGAGCGTACGTCTATCGCGACGCGGGCTTCACTTTCGACGCCGGCCCGACGGTCATCACTGCGCCGGGTGTCATCGAAGAGCTGTTCACGCTCGGCCGGCGCGCCATGGGTGACTACGTGGAGTTGCTGCCGGTCGAGCCTTTCTATCGACTGTCATGGGAGGACGGCCGGCAGTTCGAGTATTCCGCCGACATTGAGCAGGTGATCGCGCAGATCGCGCGATTCAGCCCTGAGGATGTCGACGGCTACCGGCGCTTCCTGGATTTTTCCGAGCGCGTGTTCGACGCTGGTTATCTGCAGCTTGGCCACGTGCCGTTCTTAAGCTGGTGGAGCATGCTGCGCGTGGCACCGCAACTGCTGCGGCTGCAGAGCTATCGCAGCGTTTACGGCGTGGTGTCGGATTACATCCGCGATCCGCAATTGCGCCAGGCATTCAGCTTTCAGCCGCTGCTGATCGGCGGCAATCCGTTCGCCGTCTCCTCGATTTATGCGCTGATCCATGCGCTGGAGCGACGCTGGGGCGTGCGGTTTCCGCGCGGTGGCACCGGGGCCCTGGTTCAGGCCATGGCCCGCCTGTTCCAGGACCTGGGCGGGGAGCTGCGCCTCGACAGCCCGGTGGATGAACTGCGCACGCGCAATGGTCGCATCAGCGAAGTCTGCACGGCGGCCGGCGCCACGGCCGTCGATGCGCTTGCCAGCAACGCCGACGTGGTTCACACCTATCGGCATCTGCTGCGCACTCGCTCTGGCGGGAAGCGCGCTGCACGCGCCGC
>CAYOFE010000018.1:0-31347 GCA_964403135.1 uncultured Chromatiaceae bacterium
TCTGGATGCGCTGCGCCTGGGGCGAGCCGGCGCCGTGCATGGACTCGGTGAGATAGCCCACCGCATTGCGCCCCAGCGTCATGTTCTCGATCAGGCGCAGAATGCGCATGCGGTCCTCGGTGGAAATCTCCGCACGGCCCTTCAGATACTTGCGGATGATCTGGCCGAGCTCCGGATGATTCAGCTCCTGCTCGGACGGCAGGGTCACCATCAGGCCGCCGGCCAGGTCCTGCGCCAGCCGCCCGATCTCGTAGGGCAGCTTCGTGACGTGGTGTTTGCAGACGTTGGCCAACATGTCATCGTTCAGGTACACGCCCGACTTCATCGGCACCGCCTGGTAGCTCGCCGCGATGCCCGTGCCGTAGATGGTCTCGTTCAGGTGGGTCATCTCGACGAGCTTGTCGCGGATGTGCGAAGCGTTTTCCACGCCGTTGTAGTCGGCGATCGTAGCCGCCGCCCCAATCAGCACGTCGCCCACGCCGGTCTTGCACACGTAGCTGCGCCGGTGATAGCAGGTGAATCGCTCCACCAGCATGGCGGCGAATTCATACTCGCCATCCATGAATACGTGATCGTTGGGGATGAACACGTCGTCGAAGACGATCATCGCTTCCTGGCCGGAGAAGTTGCGGTTACCCGCGTCGATCTCGCCCTCCATGCTGCGCGTGTCGCAGGACTGGCGGCCGTAGATGTAGGTGATGCCGGGCGCCTCCACCGGGATCGCGCCCACCACCGCGTAGTCCTTGTCCCCGGCACCGAGCCGCATGGTCGGCATCACGATCAGCCAGTGCGAGTTGATGCAGCCGGTCTGGTGCGCCTTCGCGCCACGGATCCAGATGCCGTCCGTCGAGCGGCGCGTGACATGAACGAACAGGTCCGGATCGGCCTGCTGGTGCGGCGCTTTGCCGCGATCGCCCTTCACGTCGGTCATCGCCCCGCCGATCACCAGCCCCTGCCGCTGCATGCGCGCGACGAACTCGCTGAACCGCCGGTGGTAAGGCGTGCCGAAGCGCTCGTCGATCTCGTAGGTGACCGAGTGCAGCGCATTGAATGCGTCCATGCCGACACAGCGCTGGAAGCAGGTGCCGGTCAGCTGCCCGAGCCGCCGCTGCATCTTGTTCTGCATCACCAGGTCCTCGGCACTCGTTGCGATGTGCAGGAAGCGATTGACGCGCTCGCCGGTGTAGGGCGAGTGCGCCGTCCCGAGCTCAGGGTTGCGCACGGCGAGATCATAGGTTTCGGCCACAGCGTTGATAGAGGGCCGGATCAGGGGGTGATCGACGGGTTCGGCCACGCGCTCGCCGAACAGCCAGACGGCGAGGTTCCGGCCCCGCAGGCTTTCAATGTACTCGGCACCGGTCGTAATCGGCTTCGGTGCCACGCCAGTCAGCTTGTCCGCTCGCACGGCCATCTCCGTTGTTTCCCGCTCGGTGGCTCTGGACCGTGGATTATTGCACTGCCAAAGACCGCGGGCTATGCGGCCGCCGCGCCGCCCATCCGCTGCAGCAGCGCGAGGACCTCGCGCTCGGCGGATTCCATGGCGCCTTCGATGCCCTGCTGCAACACCGCCATATGCTCGCCGATCCAGTGCACCGGGCCCCAGGGCTGGCGCGCGACCGCGCCGAAGCGGCTGAACTGACCCGGACCCCAGAAGTGATACGCACCGAGGGAATAGGCATTGCGGCCCCACGACGTGACATCGAGCACCTCGAGCTGACCCGCAGCGGCGGGCCGCGCGGCGGCGATCTCCTTGATCACCATGCGTCCCAGCGGATCGCTCTCCTTGTCGTCGAGCTTTGCCGCGCGCTGGCCGTCGATCCAGCAGTTCAGCTCATGGAGCTCACCGTCTTCGGCCGGCACGGCAAACACCTTCTCGAACACCTGGTCGGTGATCATCGCCGGTGGCAGGCCGTCCTGCTCCCAGAAGCGGCTGCGAAATGCGAGCTTCACCTGCGTGATCCGGTTATACGGAAGAGAGTCGATGATCTTCCATTGCTCCGGCGGCGGCTGCGGCCGTACGACGATCCGGCGCAACACCGAAAATGGAATCGACACCAGCGCAAAGCGGCCGCGATAACGGCGCCCGTCGGCGCATAGGCACTCCACGCCTTGCGCATCGAGGTTGATTTCGCGCACGGCACGGCGTGTATGCACTTCGCGGCGCAGCCGCGCGGTGATCGCTTCAGGCAACCGTGCGCTGCCGCCACGGATGCGGAAAAACCGCCCACCACCCATCTTGGCCACGAGGCGCTTGCGGCAGGCGAACAGCGCCGAGACGTTATCGATGCCGCGGCCGTCGTAAAGAATCTCGATGAGCCGCAGCGCCTCCGGCGATGCGCCGGCGCGGCCAAGCTCGTCAGCCAGCGAACGGCTGTCGAGGTCGCCGAAGCGCGGGTCGAGCCAGTCATCCAGATTGGCCAACGGGCTGACACGATCGAGATAAAAATCGGCCAGCTGATGCGGCAGCACCGCGCGCTCCTCGCCCTGCAGGCGATTGGCCCCGGCGTCAGCCCACTTGTCGGAAGCGATCAGTTCGCCGTTCACGTGCAGCGCAAACCCCGGGGCGAAGGACTTGCGCGGATAGGTGCCGACCCCGAGCTCGGCGGCGAGCGCCAGCGTGCGTGCATACATCGCATCGAGCGACTGCCCGCCGGCCTCGGGCTTGCCCTTGAGATGATCAAGCGTAAGCAGCCGTCCGCCGATGCGATCGCTGGCCTCGACCACCAGCGCATCGATACCCTGCTGCTGCAACAGCCACGCGGCGTAAAGACCGGAAATGCCGGCGCCGAGTATCAGCACCTCAGCCAGTTCCGGCGGCTTGCCGCAGCGAGATAGCACCGGAACGGCAGACGTCGCTGCCAATGCTTTCAGCAGGTTACGCCTTGAAAATGAAGTTTTTTCTCTTACGATCACAGGTCGCGCGCCAGGCGAAAGCCAAAAAACGAATACAGCGCGTCCGCGGGATCGCGTCCCCGGAACGTCGCGCGCTGCCGGCTCGGGCGCGTGATCCAGCTGCCGCCACGCGCCACGCGTTTCTCGCACGCCACCGGCGAATCCACGGCGCTGCCATCGACGGGTGCCGCCGGGTATGGCGCCTGGTAACAGTCTGCGGTCCACTCCCAGACGTTGCCGAGCATGTCGTACAGCCCGAACCCGTTTGGCGCGAATGATCCGACGGGCGCGGCCTGCCCGAAATTGTCGTCGCAGTCGAAGGGCGCCCACGCGAACTGGTTCTTCGCCTGGCCCGACCGGTCATAGACGTTGGCATAGCGGCAAGGTGTGTCGCCCTCGCCGGCGCCCCAGAAATAATCCGTCGTCGTGCCGGCGCGAGCCGCGTACTCCCATTCCGCCTCAGTGGGCAGGCGATAGCGCTGGCCTGTACGTCGGGAGAACCATTGCGCGTAGGCCTGCGCGTCGTGCCAGGATACGCAGACCACGGGTTCGTCGTCGAACGGCAGCCGCCCGTATCCCGGATTGGTCCAGTCGGCTTCGGCGGGACTTACCCAGGCGCCCTGCCACACCTGGCAGCCGCCGCGCATCTCGCGGCGGGTGTCGCTGACGAAACGCGCGAACTCTGCCTGCGTCACCTCGTATTTGCCGAGTGCAAAGTCGCGTCGAATCGTCACGTCGCGCACCGGCCCATCGGGACGTCCCTCTTCGCCGCCATCGAAGCCCATACGAAACCGCCCCGCCGGTACCACGATCATCGGCATGCAATGCGCGCAGTCACGAAATTCCGCGCCGGGATGCAGATCCGCCGAACGGCATGCGGCGAGCAGCAGTACCACACCGATCGAAACCGGGATCCGCATGCTGGTCATACCAGGCCATGCCGCGACAGCGGCAGCGAGCGGATGCGCTGCCCCGTGGCGGCGTAGATGGCATTCGCCACCGCCGGGGCAATCGGCGGCACCCCGGGCTCACCGACGCCGCCGAGCGGAAGACCGCCTTCGACGACATCCACGACGATCTCAGGCGTCTCCGCAAGTGTGAGCAGCCGGTAGTCATGGAAATTGCTCTCGCGCACGCCACCCGCGGCAATGCGTATCTCGCCGTGAAACGCGGCGGTCAGACCGAAAATGATCCCGCTTTCCATCTGCATTGCGATCATCTGCGGCTGCAATGCCTTGCCGCAATCAATGGCGCAGCAGACCTTGAGCACGCGCAGTCGCCCGTCCACGATGCGTACGTGTGCCACCTGCGCAACCGCAGAACCCTGGTCCTCCATGAATGCCATGCCAAGCCCCTCACCCTTCGGCAACGGCCTGCCCCAGCCGGCGCGCTCCGCCACCAGGCGCAGGAGCTTCTGCAGGCGTGGATGCCAGCTAAGCAGTTCCAGCCGCAACTCGAGCGGATCGCGACCGGCAGCCGCCGCGATCTCGTCGAGCACGCACTCGAGGAAAAAGCCGTTGTGCGAATGTGCCACCGAGCGCCACACGCCGACCGGCACATGGGTGGGTGTCGAGACCCAGCGCACGCGATAGGCGGGAAACGCGTACGGCGTATCCGACAAACCGCCGATCGCGAGCGGATCGGCCTTGCCCTGCAATCGCCCGGGTTTGCCCCACTCCCAGATCGAAGCGCAGGCAAGCTTCAGATCGAGTGTGGCCAGCTTGCCGGCCGCATCGATCGAGGCGGTGGCGCGCAGGCGCGCAGCGGGGCGATAGAAATCCTGCTGCATGTCCTCGCCGCGGCTCCAGATGAGTTTCACCGGCCGACCGGGCAGTTCGCGGGCAATCAGCGCGGCCTGGATGCCGAAATCCGGCTGCCAGCGCCGCCCGAATCCGCCGCCGCCGAACGTGCGATAGACGTGCACTTTGTCTTTCGGCAGACCCAGCGCCTGCGCCACTTCATCGCGCAGGCGAATCGGGCCCTGCGAAGGCGCCCACAGCTCACAGCCCTGTTCCGTCATCCGCGCCGTGCAGTTCATCGGCTCCATCGTGGCGTGGGCCAGGTACGGCACGGCATAGTCGGCTTCGAGTTGTCGAGCGCCGGAAGCCGGCTGCACATCGCCACGCTCCGTGCCGACCACGCCAGGCGCCTCGAGCGACGCCTGCAGCGCCCGATCAAGTTCCGCCGAGGAAACCGCATCGTTCGGCCCGCTGGCAAATCGCACGTCCACCGCGCGGACGGCGTTCCAGGCCTGCCACCAGTTGTCCGCCACTGCCGCCACGGCACCTGGCAGGCGCACAACCGCGCGCACGCCGGGCAGCGCTTTTGCCCGAGCATCGTTCAACTCCTCGATCGAGGCGCCGAACACCGGGCTGGCCTTCACCGTGGCCACCAACATGCCCGGCAATTTGACGTCGACGCCGAAAACGGCGGCCCCGGTCACTTTGTCCGGCACGTCCTTGCGCGGCACGTCGCGGCCGAGATGCGCGAGCTCGCCATCGGGCCTCAAGGCGGGGTTTTCCGGAACGGGCAGCTCAGATGCCGCGGCGACCAGCGCTCCGAACGCAAGCCGGCGCTTGCCGGAACG
Organism: uncultured Chromatiaceae bacterium; assembly: GCA_964403135.1. GTDB lineage: Bacteria > Pseudomonadota > Gammaproteobacteria > Steroidobacterales > QUBU01. The sequence continues at coordinate 5,480 of CAYOFE010000018.1, forward strand.
ATGCACGACGTAACTCCGCTCCGTGGTGCATTCCGCGGCAGCCACGCCCCAGTGCCGCGCCGCCGCTTCGCAGAGCATCGTGCGCGCAGTGGCACCGAGCTTGCGCAGCAGTTCGTACTGACCGCGCACGCTCATGCTGCGGCCGGTGGCCTGGATGCCTTTCATCGGATTGATGAAATGTTCATCCGCCCACGACTGCCGCACTTTCACGCGCTCCCAGTCGGCACCGAGTTCATCGGCAAGGATCAGCGGCAGTGAGGTGTAGATGCCTTGGCCGATTTCCAGATCCGGCGTGACGATGTGTATCTCGTTGTCGGCGCCGATTTCGAGATACGCGGAGAGCTGCGCTGGCCCGAACCGCCCTGCCGCTGCCGGCGCGGCTAACGGCGATTCGATGCCAAGGCACAATCCGGCGGCAAATCCGCCGCTCGCGATGAGGACAGCCCTGCGTGTGATGCAGGCGTCGGGCAGAGACGCGGGCTCGGGCTCAGCCTGGGTGGTCATGGCAACGCGAGCGGCGCGACGGGCTCAAACCGGCCGGATCCACGGTCTGCATATTATCATAACAATATGATAAAGTAATTCGGGCTATGCGGTCCGCTGCAACGCCACGGTTTGCCTTTCCCGTTCTTTTCGCCGTCGTTTTCATCGACCTGGTGGGGTTTGGCATCGTCATCCCGCTGGTACCGTTCTTCGCCGAGCGGCTCGGCGCCCGTCCTGAGCTGATTACGCTGATCATAGCGCTGCATCCGCTGTGCCAATCGCTCGCCATGCCCTTCTGGGGCGCGATGAGCGATCGCCGTGGCCGCCGGCCGGTGCTCCTGGTCAGCATGCTCGGCCATGCCGGGGCGTACCTGCTCATGGGCTTCGCCGACTCCCTCCTGCTGCTGGCGCTGGCGCGCGCCCTGAGCGGTATTACCTCGGCAAACCTGTCAACCGCGTACGCGTATATCGCCGACATCACCACGCCGGAAAAGCGCGCCGGCGCCATGGGCAAAATCTCCGCAGCGTTCGGGCTCGGCTTTGCGGTGGGTCCGGCCATCGGCGGCCTGCTCGCCGGCGGTGAGACCATGGCCGATGCCAACCTGGTGCGGCCGGCGATCGGTGCGGCGGCGTTTTCCTTCGCGGCGTTCCTGGCGATCGCCGCATTCCTCCCCGAACCGGTTAGCCGCGAGGCACACAAGGGGCAGGCCGGCGCCGACCGTGCCAGCGCGATTCGCGATATCCACCGCATTGCGCGCCGCCCGGTGGTGACGATGATGCTGTGCCTGGCGCTGCTCGTCATCACCTTCATGGCCGTGCGCGAATCGATCTTCCCGCTCTGGAGCCATTACCGGCTGGGGCTGAATGCACGCGAACTCGGCACGGTACTGGGCTACGGCGGTGCGCTCATCAGCGGCATCCAGTTCCTTGGCATGGGCTGGCTGACGAACCGTTATGGCGAACTGACGCTGGTCAAGGCTGCGGTCGCGATGTTTTTTGTAGCCTGGGCCGGCCTTAGCCTGACTGGAAGCCTGACGGTCCTGTTCGTGGTCGTGACCGCGCAGTCGCTGGGCATCGCCCTGTTCCAGACCAGCATGCAGACACTGCTGTCAAAGCGCGCGGGAGAATCCGAGCGTGGCGTGGTATTAGGCATCTACCAGTCGTCGAGTGCGCTGGCACGATTTTTCGGCCAGGCGATGTCAGGCACGCTGTTCGGCCAGATCGGCATGAACGCGCCGTTCATCATCGGCGCCTTGGCCATGCTGCCCGCCATGCTGCTGGCCACGCGCATCGGCAGGCATATGCGCGATCGCGACGCATTCGCGACGCGAGATCCGGCCGACTGAGCGCGGCATCTTGCCACCGCCCGGCTGCTTGTGAATTCGATGCGCTGCCAGCACACTCCGAACGGACGATAACTGCGAACCCGGTGTCCGGCACCGTCCTATGATTCGATTCACGCTGCAGCGGCTAAGCATCGCGATCCCGACGCTGTTCATCATCGCTACGGCGGCGTTTTTCCTGATGCGCTCGGCCCCCGGCGGGCCATTCGACCGGGAGGCGGACCTTGAGCCCGAGGTGCTCGAAAACATCCGCGCGGCCTACGACCTCGACAAGCCACTCACTACGCAGTACTGGCTGTACTTAACACGCGCGATGCAGGGCGACTTCGGCCCATCGCTTGTTTACAAGGATTTTGGTGTCACGGAACTGATCGGCATCGGCCTGCCTATCAGCATGCGGCTGGGCCTGACAGCCATGGCGGTCGCGGTGCTGCTGGGCGGCCTCGCCGGCATCATGGCGGCATTGCAGCAGAACCGTTTTCTGGATCACGCGGTGATGGCACTCGCCATGACCGGGATCGCCATGCCAAGCTTCGTTACAGCGCCGATCCTGGCGCTGGTGTTCGGCCTGTACTTGAAACTGCTGCCGGTAGCGGGCTGGAACGACGGCGCACTGGCGAACATGGTATTGCCGGTGACAGCTATCGCTCTGCCGCAGATCGCCATCATTGCGCGCCTGATGCGCGGCGGTATGCTCGAGGTGCTGCGGTCGAATTTTGTACGCACCGCACGCGCCAAGGGCATGCCCGAGTCGCGCGTGGTGCTGCGCCACGTGCTGCCCACCGCGGTGATTCCCCTGGTCGGTTACCTCGGACCGGCGATCGCCGGCATCATGACGGGATCGCTGGTGATCGAGCTGATCTTCAATCTGCCCGGGGTCGGCCGGTATTTCGTGCAGGGCGCCTTAAACCGCGACTACCCGCTGGTGATGGGTATTGTGCTGGTCTACGCGACTTTTATCACCATGCTGAACCTGCTGGCGGATCTCGCCTATGCGGCGCTCGATCCGCGCATTCGCAAGGGCTACCAGTGAACGTACCGGACCCCGGCATTCTACAATCCCAGGCGATCGTTGCGGCCGCGCGCGGCGAAGCATCGCAGTCGCTGTGGCGGCAGGCCGCCCGGCGCTTCCGGCGCAACCGCGCCGCCATGATGAGCATCGTCGTGCTGGCCGTAATCACGCTCGCCTCGATACTGGTGCCGGCATTCTGGCCGCACAGCATCGAAGACGCCAACTGGGAGCAAATCCTGACAGGGCCGACCATGGAGAACTGGCACTGGTTCGGCACGGACGCGAATGGGCGCGACCTGTTCGTGCGCGTGTTTTACGGCGGGAGGGTCTCGCTGACCATCGGGCTCCTTACCACGCTGGTGGCGCTGTCGATCGGCGTGACCTACGGGGCCGTGGCCGGCTTTGCCGGCGGGCGCACCGACAACCTGATGATGCGCTTCGTGGACGTGCTCTACGCCATGCCGCTGCTGTTTTTCATCATCATCCTGGTGACGGTTTTCGGCCGGAACATTTTCCTGGTGTTCGTCGCAATCGGCTGCGTGGAGTGGCTGACCATGTCGCGCATCGTGCGCGGCCAGACCCTCAGCGTGAAGACCAAGGAGTACGTGGAATCGGCGGTCGCGATCGGCTTGACGCGCGGCGCGATCCTGCGCCGCTACATCATCCCGAACGTACTGGGGCCGGTCATCGTCTATGTCACACTGCTGATCCCGATCAACATCGTGGTCGAAAGCTATCTCTCGTTCATCGGGCTCGGCGTGCAGGAGCCGTTGACGAGCTGGGGCCTGCTGATCTCGCAGGGCGCCGGGCAGCTCGACACGGCACCCTGGCTGATCTTTTTCCCGGCGACGTTTCTCGGCGCCACGATGTTCTGTTTCAACTTCATCGGCGACGGGCTGCGCGACGCGCTCGACCCGCAGAACCGCTGACCCGATGCCACCGATCCTGAACTGCGAGAACCTCGCGGTACGCTTTCGCACCGACAGCGGCCAGGTCACGGCTGTCGCCGGCCTGTCGTTCTCGCTGGACAGGGGCGAGTGCCTCGGCGTGGTCGGGGAATCCGGTTCCGGCAAGAGCCAGACCTTCCTCGCCATGCTGGGATTGCTCGCGCCGAATGGCCAGGCTGCTGGCTCCGTGCGGTTCGACGGCCAGGAACTGCTCGGCGCACCGCGAGCAATGCTCGACCGGCTGCGCGGCAATCGCATCGCGATGATTTTCCAGGATGCGTTGTCGGGGTTGACCCCGACCATGCGTATCGGTGAACAGCTCACCGAGGTGCTGATCCGCCACCGCGGCATGGACCGCTCCGCTGCCCGCCAGCGAGCGCTCGAGGCGCTGCAGATCGTGCGCATACCCGATGCGGCACGGCGCTGCGACAGTTATCCATTCGAGCTGTCTGGCGGGATGCGCCAGCGCGCGATGATTGCGCTGGCCATGCTGTGCCAGCCCGAAGTCATCATCGCCGACGAGCCAACGACGGCCCTCGACGTGACAGTGCAGGCCCAGGTGCTGCGGCTGCTGATGGGCCTGAAAAAGCACACCAACGCAGCCGTCGTGCTCATCACCCACGATCTCGCGGTGGTGGCCGGCATCTGCGACCGGGTGATGATCATGTACGCCGGGCGGGCCGTGGAGTCGGGCCCGGTGCGCGCGATCTTCCACGATCCGCGCCATCCCTACACGCAGGGCCTGCTGCGCTCGGTACCGACGCTTTCAGGCGATCCCGCAGTGGACCTGCCCGCGATCCCCGGTCAGCCGCCGGACCTCGAGCATCTGCCGCCCGGATGCCCGTTCGCGGCGCGCTGCGTGCACGCCGTCGAGCGTTGCCGGCAGGAAGTGCCTGAACTGCGGTCGATCGCACCGGGCCGTCTCGCCGCCTGCCACCTCGCCGAGCCGGCAGGAGCCTGAGCAATGCAGCCTTTGCTCAGGGTCGAAAATCTTTGTGTGCACTACCCGTTGCTGGGCGGCGGCATCCTGCGCCGCAAGCGGCTCACGCTGCGTGCCGTCGAGGACGTAAGTTTCGAGCTCGGCGCCGGCGAAACGCTCGGCGTGGTCGGCGAGACCGGGTGCGGCAAGTCATCGCTTGGCAAGGCGGTGCTGCAACTCGTGCGCCCGGCGTCCGGCAAAGTGGTCTGGCAAGGCCGCAACCTCTGCGCGCTCGGTCCCGACGAGCTGCGCGGCGTGCGCAAGGACCTGCAGATCATCTTCCAGGACCCGCTGTCGAGCCTGAACCCGCGCATGACGGTCGGCGAGATCGTCGCCGAGCCGCTGCGCGTGCATCACCCGGAAATGTCGAAGGCGGAGCGCGATCGCGCCGTTGACGCGATGTTCGAGCGCGTCGGGCTGCGGCCCGATATGACGCGCCGCTACCCGAATGAGTTCAGCGGCGGCCAGTGCCAGCGCGTCAGCATTGCACGGGCGATGATCGTCGCGCCGAAGGTCATCGTCTGCGACGAGCCGGTCAGTGCGCTCGACGTCTCGATCCAGGCGCAGATCTGCAACCTGCTGCGCAATCTGCAGCGCGAGACCGGGGTGTCGCTGATCTTCATCAGCCACGACCTCGCGATCGTGCGCTACATGTGCCAGCGCGTCATGGTGATGTATCTTGGCCACATGATCGAGATGGCGCGGCGCGAGGAGCTGTTCCGCGCGCCGCTGCATCCCTACAGCCAGGCGCTGATCGCCGCCGTGCCGGGGCCCGACCCGGATCACCCGGTTGCAGAAGCCAGCCCGCTCGAGGGCGAACTGCCCTCGCCCATCGATCCGCCCTCAGGCTGCGTGTTCAATACGCGCTGCCCGAAAGCCGTGCCGGTCTGCATCAGCCAACGCCCGGCACTGGAAACCGCCGGCGACGGCCGGCAGGTCGCCTGCCACCGCTGGCGGGAGTAGGCCTACTTCGCGATGGCCCGCGCTTCGGCGTGAGCCGGCCGCAACGGCACCGCATCCAGGATCCAGCCCTTGTGCTCGCGGCGCGCCGGGCACGGAATCGCGTAAGCCACCTTGCGGCGGTTGCGGTTGACCTCGTCCATGTCAATGCGCCAGCCGCGGTCCTCCCAGGTCTGCAGCTTGTCGCGGTATTTCGCGATCGCCTGGTCGGCCGGTGTGAAGAACTCTTTCGTGCGGGACCTTGGGGTCATGACCGGGTGCACCTCGTAAAGCACGTCACGATCCTGCAATGCGACGACCTGGTTGCGAGCCATCATGCGCTCGTCGTCGGCCGGATCGAGCAGGAAATTGCGCAGGTTCACGAGGTAAAGGCTCGTGCGGCCTTCCTCGATGGGCGTTTCGAACAGGTACTGGTGAATGCTCATCGTCTCGGTTGGGTGGATGAGCGTCCAGATCTGTGCCACGCCATGGTGCCCGGTACCACTATGGATGACACCGTCGCCGTACCGGCCCGATGCCTCGCGCATCTTCGCCTCGGCCAGCGGCGGCGCGCGGCGCGTGCTGAAAAACCCCGTGTCCCACTCGGTATCCACCCACTGGTAGTTCTCCACTGCGATACGTATATCTTCGCGATCGCCCGAGTAGCCATGCGTGGGGTGCACGTACTCGTTGTGCGCGCCATCGATGCCGTTTTCCATCGAGCGCTGGTAGTCAAAGTCCCAGTCGAAGTGCTGGATGGTCGCACGCCAGCCCTTATCCGGCTGCGCGCCCCGGTACTCCGGGATGTCCATGATCGGGCAGCGCTCGTGTTCCGGCAGATCACCAAGAAACGCAAATACCAGCCCGTACTTCTCCACCACCGGATACGAATCCACGCGGACCCGGCCAGGCACCTTGGCATTGGTCCCGAGCGACGGAATCTTCGTGCAGCGGCCATCGCCGGCGAACCGCCAGCCGTGGTATGGGCATTGCACTTCGCCATCCATGATGCGGCCACCGGCGAGCGAGCCGCCGCGGTGGCAGCACGTATTGGAAAGGCAGTGCACCTGTCCTGCCTTGTCGCGCCACAGCACGAAGTCGTGCGCGAGCATCCGTCGCCTGACAGGCGCCTCGCCAATCTCCGTAATGAGCCCAGCCGGATACCAGAAGTTGATGAACATCAGCGCACCTCCACGATGCCGAGGCTAATTCTGCGCGCAGGCGCTCGTCGTGTCATCAGTCGCGCAATGAGCGGCCGCGGGTCTCGATCACCCACGGCATGAAGGCGAGCCCCAGCAGCGGTATGAAGCCCACGTAGAACAGCACGTCCACGGCTGCGGCAGTGCCTTGCGCCGCGATCGACCCGACCAGGAACGGCCCTGCGGCGGCAAACACCCGACCGATGTTGTAGCAGAAGCCGGCCCCGGTGCCGCGCACGCGCGTCGGGAAAAGCTCAGGCAGGTAGTAAGTGAAGCTGCCAAACACACCGAACACCGAAAGCCCGATCGCGAAATACAGGTACAGGCGCACCGCGGGTGGCAGTTCCAGTCCGAACGTGGCAAAGATCGCCAGCGCAGAGGCAACCCAGTACATCGAGAACATCGCCTTGCGGCCGAGGTATTTTGCCGCCGGCACCGTGAGCAGCGTGCCGATCAGTCCACCGAGGTTGAACCAGGTCGTCGCCAGCGTCTTCCACTGCTCGACCATCAGCTGTGTTGCCGGCACATCGAGGCGCTGCAACTCGGCCTGTGTGCGTGCCAGGCCGCTGGCAACGACCGGTATGAAGGCATTGCAGCTCCACCAGGTCAGCAAAGCCGTCAGCGCCATCAGGAAACCAGACACGGTGTAGCGGCGTAACTCCGGGCCGAACAGTTCCGCGATACGCACGCGGCTGTGATCGCCAACGGCCTGCCAGCGCTCGGGCTCCTTGACGAACAAGCGCACCAGGAAAGCGGCGCCCGCCGGCAGGAGTCCGAACAGAAACACGTAGCGCCAGGACATTTCCGGCTGGTCCACGAACCAGTCGCCGGCTACCTGCATGTTGACGAACGTGGCCAGGAACAACCCCATCGGCGCCGCGGTGTAGAGCAACGCGCCGGCCTCGACGCGTTTTTCCTCGGGCACGGTCTCAGCCACCATCGCGGCGCCCGCTGCCCACTCACCGCCAATGCCGAGCGAAGCGATCACCCGGAAGAACACCAGCCACCAGATATTGGGGGCGAATGCGCAGGCGGCTGTTCCGACCGCATACAGCAGCATCGTCAGCATCAACGTGCGGGTGCGCCCGATCCGGTCGCACACCAGGCCGAACAGGACGCCGCCCGCGGCCCAGCCGAGCAGCAAAATGGAGGTCAGGAGCCCGGTCCAGAACAGCGTCGCCTGCTTCGCCTGCGGCGACCCGATCGGCAGCCCGAGCAGCGTCGGCACGGCGTTCGGCGCGACATAGTTGAACAGCAGCCCGTCGAAGACGTCGAAGCCCCAGCCGAGCCAGGCGGCGAACAGCACCGTCCACTGGTATCGCGTGAAATAAGCCATCCGCGGAGCTCCCCTCTCGGCGCGTTTTCCACGATGCCGGCATCAGGCGCCCGCCATCGTCACGATGCCCGGGCTATTTTGACACGGAGATCCAGCGGCTGAGGTTCAGCCCGCGCGGATTCGGCTCGAAGCCCTGCACGTAGGGTTTCACGAGGAATCGCCGCACGTAGAAGAACACCGGAATGATCGGGTGATCGGCGAGCATACTCGCCTCGGCCTGGCTGAGCAGTCCAGCCCGCCTGACCGGATCCATGACCGCATTGGCCTCACTGAGCAGCCGGTCATAAGCCGGATTGCTGTAGCCCGAGTAGTTGTTCGGGTTGCCAGTCTCGGCAAGCCCGAGGAATGTGTAGGCATCGTCCGCCGGCGCAAACCAGCTGTAGGAAAGCATCGCGAAGTCCCCGGTACGCGCAGCCTTGTTCACCGCGTTGAGTTCCAGGTTCATCGGCGTCGCCTGCACGCCGATCGCCTGCCACATGGCGGCCAGCGCAACGGCCAGCCGGCGATTCTCCTCCAGTGTCGCGTACTTGAGGTCGAAGGCCAGCGGTTTCGCAGGTCCGTATCCGGCCGCCTGCATGAGCCGGCGTGCCTCGGCCAGTCGCTGCTGACGGCCGAGCCTGGCGTAGTCAGGTACCGGCGGCTGATAACCCGTAACCGCAGCCGGCGTTACGCCATAGGCCGCCAGCGAACCCGGCGTGACGATTTTCTCGACGATGCCTTCGCGATCGATGCTGATCGCAAGTGCCGTGCGCACCCGCGCGTCATTGAATGGCGGCCGCCTGTTGTTCAGCACCAGGTAATTCAGCATCAGGCCGGGCCAGATCCTGATCTCGTTCGGCACGCTGTTCTTCAATGACGGCAACTGGTCGGTCGGGAAGTTGAGCAGGATGTCAACCTCACCCGCGAGGTATCTCTTCAGGCTGGTGGCCTGATTCTCGGTGGGATACCACTTCACGGTGTCCACGCGCACGCCGGCCGCGTCGTAGAAATGCGGGTTCTTCTGCAGTGTCACGTGGTCGTTGGGCACCCACTCGACCAGCCGGTACGGGCCGTTGCTGAGCATGGTGCCGGGCCGGGTCCACTGCCGGCCGAGCTTCTCGACCTGCTGCCGCGGTACGGGACTTGCGACGTTGGAGCCGAGCAGCTGCAGGAAATACGGCGCGGGATATTCCAGGCGATAGACGACCGTGCGCGCGTCAGGCGTCTCCACCCCCACCTGCTCCGGCGGTACCTCGCCCTTCAGCGCCTTACGGGCGTTTTTCACGGGATAAAAAAACGACGCGAACCGCGACGCCGTAGCCGGCGTCACCACGCGACGCACCGCGTAGCGGAAATCGGCGCTGTCGAGCGGCGAGCCGTCCGACCATTTCAGGCCCGCACGCAACCTGAACGTGTACGTCAGACCGTCAGGGCTCACCGTCCAGGACTCCGCCGCGCCCGGGATCAGCTTGCCGTTGACATCGAACGTAGTGAGCCCGACAAACAGATCGTAGAGGATCGGCGCAGCGGTATTGCCGGTGGCGACGTGCGGATCCAGCGTGCCGGGCTCCGCCGACGATGCCCGATTCAGGGTAACCGCGCCGGCGGCGCCAGTGGTCGCAGCCAGAGCCACGATTGCAGCAATCGCCCGCGGGCACGTTAATGTTCGCATGCGCCTCATCGCCCCTTCCTCGTCAGGTGCACATGATGGTGATAGTGATCGCCGCGATACCATGCGAGCATGCGCTCTACGGGCTGCCGATGGCTATCGAACACCACCAGCCGGATGTGTATCAGTGGCGCGCCGACCGTCACGCTGAGGAGCGATGCCAGACGTGCATCGGCGAGCGTGGCGCTGATCACCTGGTCGAGCGAGGCGATATCCACGCCCTTGCGCTCCAGCAGCGTCAGCATCGGGCTCTCGTTGAGCTCTTTGAGATCAAACCGCACCTTGAGCGTCGAGGGTACATACGTGACGACGTAGCCGATCGGCTGCTTGTCCATGAGCCGGGTGTGCGAGGCGCGTTGCACCTTGGCGCCTGGTAACAGGTCGAGGTCGCGCTGCGTTTCCGCGTCGGCCTCCACCTCGGCGATCTCGGCATCGCCCACTACGGTCTTCTTCCCGAGTCGCTCCACCTTGCGCAGCAGCTGGTCCATTTCGCCGACCACCGGCGCATCAGCGAGGTCTTCCACCACGAAGGTGCCCCGGCCCGGCTGGCGCAGCACCAGCCCCTCGCCAACCAGCATGTCGACCGCTTTGCGGGTGGTGATGCGCGAGACATCGAACATGCGGCAGAGTTCTTCCTCGGTCGGCAGCCGACCGCCCGGCTTGTAGCTGCCCTGGTAGATCCAGTCCCGCACGGTCGAATAGACCTGGATGTAGCGTGGGCTCTTGACCGAGCGGTCGATGAGTTCGCGGCCGGTTGCTGACATCGCGGACCTCGTGCGCCTGCTAGGGGGCAAACGGCCCGCGACGATGCGCCGCAGGCCACCGTGGGGACAAATGTCTTATCATCATGCAAACATGATAATGTCAATCGGCCGCGTCGGCTATTGAATCCGCACCGAGGAGCAGGCAATGACAACACCGCACGAACCCATGGTCCGCGCCGACGGCACCTATCCGACCGTGAAGCTGCGCCAGGAGGTGATCACGGCCACCGTGGTCCAGACCCGCGTGCAGGGCGTCAACGGCGCAAATCCCGCGCCGGACATCAGGCGCAACCTCGATTATTTCCTCGAGTGCATTGATATTGCGCAGGGCTACGGCGGACGCAGCGACCTGCTGCTGTTCCACGAATTCCCGATCACGGGGTTCTCGGAATGGACTCGCGAGCAGCACTACCGGCTGTCGCTCGACGTGCCTGGCCCCGAGATCGACGAGGTCGTGAAAAAAGCGAAGCAATACAATTGCTACATCGTCTTCGGCACCTATGCCAGGGACGAGACAGACTGGCCCGGCCACATCCTGCACCTGATGGTGATGGTGAAGCCCGACGGCAGCGTGGTGAAGCACTGGAAACAGCGCAACGTGCGCGGCATGTTCCCCGGCTCCGAGCAATACACCTCGGTGATCTACGACGTCTACGACCGTTTCGTGGAAATGTACGGCATCGATGCGGTGATCCCGGTGGAGCGCACCGACATCGGCAATATCGCGATGTCGGCCGTGCAGTTCGAGCCGGAACTTTTCCGCTGCATGGCCTTCAAGGGCGCCGAGATCATGTGCCGTGTCGCCACCGGCGGCTTCGAGTACGACGACATGCGGCTGACCTCGTATCACAACAGCGTATACACGCTGATTGCAAACAACTCGGTGAGCACGCACGGGCGCAATCCCGGCTTTTTCGAGGACACCGCGTTCGGCGGCCCCGGCCGCTCGGCCATCTTCGCGCCACGCGGCGTGGAACTCGCCAAGGCCGGCGCCTTCGAAACCAAGATCACCGCACGCATTCCGATGGCCGAGTTCCGCGCGCGACACCGCATACCGGACCTGCACCTGAAGCTCTACAAGCCGGTTCTCGACCAGTATCGAGAGCGTTACGATGCGAGCCTGTACCTCCACTACCTGCCGAAGGACAAGCGCGATGCGTTCCGGCTGTTCCAGGAAAAATCGCGCTGGACGCATTTCTGGTGAAGACTTACGCAATGAGCCGATGCAAGAGCTCCGGCAGCTCCCGAGCGGCGTCGAGGCCGAGCGACGCATGGACAGCGAAAGCGAGGCCGAGACGCTTTGAGCGGAGCCAGGGACGGCGCAGCGAGATTTAGCGAGGGGGCCATCCCGAGCGATTCGCAGCGGGGTGGCCTCGCCAGGGAGAATCAGCACGATGGAATTGAAACTGCTCGGCCACTCCGGCCTCAAGGTCAGCTCGGTCGGCCTCGGCTGCATGAACTTCGGGATGATGTGCGACCAGGCCGCCACTGACGCCATCGTCGATGCGGCGATCGCGGCCGGTGTGAACTTTTTCGATACCGCCGATATCTACGGTGGACCGCACGGCAAATCCGAAGCGCTGCTTGGCAAGGCGCTCGGCGCGCGCCGCAAGTCGGTGATCGTCGCCACCAAGTTCGGCGCAAAAACCGGCGGGCGCGGCGGAGCCGCTGAAAAAGGCGGGTCGCGCGACTACATCATGAGCGCGGTGGAAGGCAGCCTGCAGCGGCTCGGCACCGACTACATCGACCTTTACCAGCATCACTTTCCGGATGCTGGCACGCCGCAGGAGGAGACGTTGCGGGCACTGGAAGATCTGCTCCAGCAGGGCAAGGTCCGGCACATCGGCTGCTCGAATTACAGCGGCGCGCAACTGACCGAAGCCGGGCAACTCGCGCGCGCCGGCGGGCTGCACCGCTATTGCACGGCGCAGAATTGGTATAGCCTGCTCAGGCGCGATATCGAAAAAGACCTCGTGCCGGTAGCAGTGGCAACCCAGGTTTCGGTGCTACCCTACTTCCCGCTGGAGAGCGGGCTGCTGAGCGGCAAGTACCGCAAGGGCGTCACGCCACCCGCCGACACGCGCTTCGGCAAATGGGGCGGTGGCGGCGCCTTCGTCTCGGACCAGCGCTGGGCGGTCGTGGAGAAGCTGCAGGCCTTCGGCGACTCGATCGGTCACACGCTACTCGATCTGGCCATCGGCTGGCTGGCCGCCCAGCCGCACGTGGCAAGTGTCATCGCCGGCGTCACGAAGCCCGCGCAGATCGCGGCGAACGTCGCGGCGGCAAGCTGGGGACCGACGCCGGCGCAGGTCGAGACCATCGGCAACATCGCCGGCGCCGCCTGACCGTCGGCAGCGGTGGCGTGGCCGGCGGCCGGCCACGCAGCGCGCTCAGGGCTGGCGAGGTCGGCGCCATGGCCGTTGGCGGCGGTTGGCGCCAGAGCGGCGCTCGACGACTCCCCTGCGCGGATCGAAGCCCGCATGCCTGGACCAGGGATTGCGCCGGTCATGCGGCTCACGGCGGTCGGCATGATGAACATATCGGCATTTGCACTGCGATCGGTCGCAGTCCGGGAGCGGCAGCGCCGGGGCCTGGCCGGCGAGGAAGCGCTGCCCTGCGATGCGAACCGCCGCCTCGCAGGACTCGAGGCCGTAGCGGATGCTGACGGCATGAAACGACTCGCGCTTCGCCGGTGCGCGCTGCGGTACCGGCGACGGTGGCGCCACGGCGGGCAACTCCTGCGGTTCGCCGGCAGCCTGCTGGGGTCGGCGCAGCACACGGAAAACTGCCAGCGCCAGCACAACGATCACACTGATGATCCAGAACACTGCGCTCATGCACGGTGCCGCAAGAACGGTATGATGTTCTTTTTATGCAAAACGCCGCTGCCGGACTGTGGCGTGGTTCACAGTCCGCCGTCGCCGACGACGTCGGCCGGGTATTTCACCAGGTTTCTGTGCGATAGGTGACCTGGCCGCCCGGCGCTATGCGCCAGGCGGTGACCGGATTCAGGTGATACGGCACCGCGCCGCGGCCGCGTGCGGCGATCAGTTGCTCGCGATCCGGCTGGCGGTAACCGGTTTCGTCCACCGCACGGCTGGCAATTTCAGCCGGCTTGCCATCCCAGTTCCAGTGCGCGGTGAATCGTGTGTGCGCCTGCGGCAGCACCGGCTCCTGCAGTTCGGCCAGCCGCCAACTGCGCCCGCCGTCGGTCGTCACTTCCACAGCCCGTACCCGGCCCCGGCCGCTCCAGGCCAGTCCGCGAATCTCCACCCAGCCAGGCTGCAGCGTGACCGGATAAGCCGGGAACGTGATCACCGACCGGGCATCCATCACGAAGCTGAACTGGCGCACGGTGCCGTCTTTCAGCGGCTCGGTGTACTTCGAGGTTTCCTCACGCGTCATGAACGGGCGGTCCGCCAGCTCGATACGCCTCAGCCACTTGACGCTGGTATTGCCTTCCCATCCCGGCAGCAGCAGTCGCAATGGATAGCCCTGCGCCGGGCGCAGCGCCTCGCCATTTTGCGCATAGGCGAGCAAGGCGTCTTCGAAGCCCTTCTCGACGGGGATACTCCGCGACATCAGCGCCGCGTCCGCGCCCTCGGCGAGAAACCAGCGGGCCTTCGCGCTGACGCCCACCTCGCGAAAGATCGTCGACAGGCGCACGCCGGTCCACTCGCTCTGGCTGGTGAGTCCGGCGAGCATCTGCGGGGTGGTCTGCTCACCGGCGCGGATATTCAGGTTACCTGAGCATTCGATGAAGCAGATGCGGGTCGTGGCCGGAAATCGCTTCAGATCCGCAACGCTAAATTTCAGCGGCCGATCCACCATGCCATGCACCACCAGCTCGTGCCCCGCGGCATCGATGGCCGGAATGCCGGCATGGTGGCGCTCGAAGTGCAGGTCCGAGGGCGTGATGGTGCCATGCAGATCTTGCAGCGGCGTGAAACTCACCGGGCCGAAGGCACGGCGGGCCGGCGCCTCGCCCGGCGCGCGCGCACCGAGCGCACCTGCCGGCGTTCCCGGTGCGGTTGCCGATGCCGGTGCGACACCCACGGCCGACCCGGCCACCTGCATCCAGCCGCCGGCGACAGGTACGATCGCCACGCCCCCGGCGGCTGCCAGCAGGCGGCGGCGTGATACCAGTTCACGATAATCGTCGCTCAACGGATCTCCGTTCCACCACGGCGCTGGTCGTTGACGAAACGCTCGCGCGCCGGCATCTGCACGCGCGGAAGCGATTGCGCATCGATCCTGTCATCGCGGCCTGCGATACCGTTCAGGTACAGGACGTAAGCCGTCAGACCGTAGACTTCCTCGTCGGTGAGGCTGCCCGGCCGGTCGGCGGGCATGGCGCGGCGGATGTAATCGAACAACGTGGTGGCGTATGGCCAGTAGTTGCCGATGGTGCGCCTGGCGGCCGGATCCTCGGCAAATGGCCAGCCGGCGCCCTGTGCCCGGTCCGCAAGGCGATCATTGGGGCCTTCCGCACCCATCGCGCCATGACAACCAGCGCAGCGCGCAGCGTAAACCGGTTCGCCATCGCGCGCAGTACCGCCACCGGCGGGCAGTCCCGTGCCGTCTGGCATGACGTCGATATCGAGGCGCGCGATCTCGGTCGCGGTCACGCCCGTCCCGATGCCAAACCTCTTCGGCGCCGGATCGGCCACGCTGCCTGACGTACAACCGGCCAGCACGCCCATCAGCACGCTCGACAGCACGGCCGTGAGCGCCGGCCGAAATCCGGCGCGGTCAGTACGATCCGAAGCTGTATTGGATCTCCACACCCCAGTCGCGCCCCCGCTGCGGGTTGAGGGACCAGATATTCGCGTACACGTCGTCGCTGGTGCCCGACACATTGTCCAGGCCGGTCGTGATCGGCGAATTGGCGAAATCGAGGAAATTCAGCGCCGCAAGCGGGGTATCGTCGTCCATGAGGTTGCGCACGTAGGCGGTGACCGTCCACTGCGCGTTCGATACGCCCGCACGCAGGTTGACCAGTGTCCGATTCGGTATATGGCCGAAGTTGCCCGGTTGGCTCTCGCGCTCGCTCTCCAGCACGACGTCGGATCGCAGTGTCAACGTCAGTTCGTCGTTGATGGGTGAAGTGACGATCGCACCGAGGACGGCGTTGTGCTCCGGCGCGCTCGGGATGGTTTTTCCAGACAGATTGTTCTGCGGATTACTCGCCGGGCATGGCGTCAATTTACCCCGCTGTTCCGGATCGGGAGCCAGCCCCACTCCGGTGACGGTGGCCAGCAAGGTGTCGCACCCCTCGACAAACTCGGCATCTGCATAACCGTAGTTCGCGATCAGCGTCAGCCTGTCGTTCAGCACGAATGTCGTCTCCAGCTCGCCGCCGATGACCTCCGACTGACCCGCATTGCGCAGCACCGTGGTGGTGAAAGCCGTGCCGCAGTTGTCGAACGTGACTGTAGTGAACAGGCTCTGGTTGGTCCAGTCGATGTAGTAAGCAGCGAGATTGACCTGCAGACGGCGGTCGAGCCAGATGCTCTTGGCGCCGAATTCATAGGTCCACTGCTCTTCTTCCTTCACCACAGTATTGCCAAGGGCGGCCTCGCGCTGGGTCGCCGCAGCACAGATGTCGCCGCGGAAATACTCCGTATTGAAATCGCCGGGCTTGTTGCCCTTCGCTGCCAACGCATACAAATTCAGATCGTCGGTGGGCTGGTAGCGCAACGTGATCCGCGGCGTGAAGGCATCGAAGGAATCGCTGTCGGACTCGCCGTTGCCGCCCGTCAGATCGAGATCGTCCTGCCCGTAACGGGCTTCGAGGCTGAGTGTCCACTGCTCGGCAAGGTCCCAGTCGAGACCGCCGAAAACAGCGGTATTGCGCACATCGCGTTGCGTGGCCGGCGGAAAGACCGGGCTCTGCGGATTCAGGAACGGGCCGATCCCGGTAAAACTGCGGGTGCGCGTCTCGCGGCTGGTATCAAACCAGTACAAACCCAGCTGGGCGCGTACCGGACCGTCCTGCGGCGTCTGCAGGCGGATTTCGGCGGCGGTGTCTTCCGTGTACCGGTCGAGATGGAACTCGAAAAGACCGAACAGGGCGCGCACCTGCTGATGATCGAGATCGAAGCCCTGGTTGAAATCGTCTTCGTTGTAGGCACCCCGCGCGATCAGCGTCCAGTCACCGAGTTCCTGCGTGTAGTCGAGCAGGTAGCGATTCTGGGTCCGGCGCGTACCGGGCTCGACCGGCGGTGCGTAATAGCCCGTCGTGGTCGTCACGCCTTCGCGCATGTCGGGCAGGTTGATGCGATTTTCCCAGCCGGTGGGGTCAAACGTGCCGCAAAACGCGCCACCGGATGTGATGGGTCCAACGGGTCCGCCCTGGCTCGGCAGCGTCGGCGGCAGCCAGCAATTCAGCTGCTGGCGCAGGTCACCCGGCGCCACCAGCGACGGAAAATGAGAGTCGTCACCCTCGGTGTAACCGTACTTGAAGCTGAAGGTCGTGCCCTCCACCGGCACCCAGTTCAGCTTGAACAGCGCGTCAGTGGTCTCCTCCGCGCCCAGCCGGCTGTGGTCGCCCTGCTGTGGCGGATTCACCAGGTATGCATTGGTGGGGTCGATGAGGCCGCTCGGCGTCGAGGTGATCGCAGAGTCCGGCTGCAGATTGTTGTGCCACTGCCCGCCGTAGCTGGACCAGTTGCCCGAAACCAGGAACAGCAGCTTGTCCTCGATGATGGGCCCGGTGACCCAGCCGCCGACCACGTAGTCGTCGTGGGTACCCGCCTTGGTATTGATCTGCCCCTTGAGTGCGTTGCCGGGGCTCCTGGTCACGTAATTGACCGCACCCGCGAAAGTCGCCCGGCCGAACTGCGTGGACTGGGGCCCGCGCAGGATCTCCACGCGGTCCACGGCCCCGGTCGTCGCCGCGGCAATGCTGCCTGCTACGAATATGCCATCAATGAAATACGATGCGTTGGCATCACCACGGCTCGGCGGTGCGGCCATGCCGCGGATTACCGGCCGGTCCGTGTCGCGGCCGGTCTGCGCCAGGGTATTGAAGTTGACGGTGAAATCCGCCACGTCGAAATCGCTGCCAAGGCCCTGCTGCTGAAGCTGCTCGCCGCTGAAAGCCGAGACCGACAACGGCACCTCCTGCAGGCTTTCCTCGCGCTTGCGGGCAGTGACCGTGATCTCCTCGATCTGCGCCCGGCCGCCGAGCGGCCAGGCCATCGTCAGGCTGGCGAGCACCACGCCGGAAACAGTCGATGGTCGGCGGCAATTGGCAATCATCGAACCCCCCTGTGCAGCCGGCGCCCCAGCCGGCCTTGGCGTTTGCTGGCGCACTGCTTCTCTAGTAGCGAACGCCGATACCCCCGTCAACTATCCTGTCGTCAGCGGCAGCGGGCGGGCGGCCGTTGCCGCATCATGCCGCAGGGGGCAGCTGCGGCACCGCGTCGCGAAAATGCCTCAGCCCGATCGCCAGAGCCCATGCCGCCAGCGGCACGCTCACGACGTTGACCAGCGCGATGGACTTTCCGACCGCCATCGGGTCGGCAAAGACCTGGTCGGTAATGATGCCGACGGCAGTGGGTCCGATGCCGGCGGTGATGATGTTCAGGAACAGCATCCAGGTCGCCGACACCTGTGCGCGTAATTGATTGGGCGTTACCACCTGCAGCGCGGCCGGTGCCATCGCCAGTCCCAGGCTCGCGAAAAACACGAATGGCGCGAACCACCAGGTGGCCGCCTGTGCATCCGTGGCCGTCGTGGCGAAGTAGCTGACCGGAGCGAGCAGCGCCGCCGCCAGCATCCCCACGCGATACGTCGCGTCGCGATGGCCGCGCTGCTGCAGCAGATCCGCGAACCAGCCGCCGACATAGACTCCAGCCGGCGAAAGTACCACCAGCATGGTGCCCAGCGTCATGCCCACCTGAGGAGGCGGAAATTTCAACACGCGGCCGAAATAAGCGGGCACCCAGGTCAGAATGGTCGTGATCGGTACGGACAACAATGCGAAACCAACGAACAGGCTGCCGTACACGCGCCAGCGCTGCAGGCCATAGCGGAATGCCTCGCCGAGCGGAATCACATCCGCGTGTCCCGCCAATTTGCCGCGGCGGATCGGCTCGGCGACGGTCCACATCAGTGCAGCGACCAGCACCCCGGGCAGGCCGACCGCGAAGAGCACCGCCTGCCAGGGCCGCACATCGCCGACTAATAGCAGCTGCAGCGCGCCGGACCTGGATACTGCCTGGATAACTATGCCGCCGAGCAGGAGCGCGATGCCCGCACCGAGAAATGCGCCGGCCTGATAGACGCCGAGCGCGCGGCCAAGTTTCTGCCGCGGAAAAAGATCGGAAATGATCGAGAAGGCTGCGGGACCGAGCGCGGCCTCGCCGACACCGACACCCACGCGGGCCCAGAACAGCTCCCAGAAATTCCGCGCCAGGCCGCAGACGGCGGTCATGACGCTCCAGAGAAAGATGCCGACGGCGATGATGCCGCGCCGGCTGTACCGATCCGACCAGCGGCCGATCGGCAGCCCGACCAGAGCGTAAAAGACCGCAAAGGCCAGGCCCTGCAACAGGCCGAGCTGCGTGTCGCTGAGACCGAGATCGATCCGCAGCGGCTCCACCAGCAACGCAATGATGATGCGGTCGAGAAACGAAAAGACCACCGCCAGCACCAGCACGGCGACGGCGTACCACGCCCTGGCCGGGCTCGGCCATGGTGCTGCTGCGACTTGCGGCATGCCCGCTCCCCTTCCGCCTGCAGCGAGAATACTGGGGCCTTCGCTGGCTCTCAAGGCAGCGCCGTCAGCGCCCGCCACCAACTGGTGGCCACCAGCAGCAGACACAGCATTCCGGCGAGCAGTTGTCGGCTTGATCGCGACGTGGTCTCCGGCTTCGGCACGCCGAGCGCCGCACCTGCCACGGCGCCGGCAACGAAGCCGGCCAGATGCGCGACGATATCGGTCCGTTCATCTCCGGTGCCCGTATAAGCCAGCAAGGCCACGGCGCCTACGACCGGCGCCCAGCGGCGCGCCCAGCTCAGGTCGAAACGGCGGCTGATCGTCCAGATATGTGCAGCCACCAGCCCAAGGGCAGCGAACACCGCCGTGGATGCGCCGAGGCTGCGATGCGCGGGCAACTGCAGCCAGGCATTGGCGACGTTGCCCGCGGCGGCGGCGCCCAGTACGGCGAACCAGGCGATGCCTGAACCGAGGTACTGGCCGGCGAGATAGCCGAAGAAGGCACCGAAAACCATGTTGCCCGCGACGTGCCCGCCATCGGCATGCAGGGTCAGGGCAGTCACCGCGCGCCACCACTCGCCGTTGCGAATGCGTCCCGCCACGACCTCGCCGGCTGCGCTCCAGTTCATCCCCCACAGGTAGCCGTGCTGCACGGCGAACATCAGCCCAATGACGGCGACGTACGTGAGGATCCCCGGCACCCCGCGCGCCGGAGGCGCACCAGGCCAAACCGCCGCCGCGCGCGGTGGATTCTCGACTTCGTACATCCGCAGTTGCTCGCGCGCGGCGCCCGATATGGCCTGCGGCACCAGCAGGTGGCAGCCGTCCGGCAACTCGATCACGCGATGCTCGATCTGCATCGCACCCAGCACCAGCGCGCGGTCCTCGCAGGGGCGCCGATGCGCGGCGCGAAATATGCTCACCCAGCCTGCGGGCGGCAGAAATACCGCGGACTCCGCCATGTCTCCGGCGCTCTCCAGCAGTCGGCCTGATCCAGACGGTAGTTTTAGCGCCGGCAGATGCTGGCCGGCAAGGCAAGCGGGTGGCTAGTGAGTGGTCGTCCGCTGGCGGGACAGCACCGAGCGCAGCCGGTTCACCAGGTCGCGCTCTACGTAGGGCTTGACCAGGTAATCGGCCACGGTGCTGCGCATCGCCTTGACGGCGGTGGCCACATCGCTCAACCGTGTAAGGATGATCACGGGCACGGAGCAGCTACGTTCACGCAGGCGTGCAGTCAGTTCGAGCGCCGTCATTCCCGGTAGCTCGATCTCGGCCAGTATGCAGGCACGGGCCGGGCACGCGTCGATCGTTTCGAGTAACGCTTCGGCCGATGCGAAAACGCGTGTCTGATAACCCACGCGTGCGAGCAACGCGGCGAGATCCGCGCGTGCGCGCTGGTCGCTCTCGACGACGAGTATCGTGTAGTCGGCAGGGACGAACTGGCTCGACATCGTTGTGGCTGGCGGGCCCGCGGGTTCCATCCCTGGGATCGACATGAGCGCAAAGCTCGCTTGGATACTTGAGGTCAGTATCCCGACGCTGCCTATAACGACCTATACGGACAAATACTTAGGATGATTGCCGCACAACGCAGACAAGTGATTGCCCCGCGACAATTTCCCGCGAATGCGTCACGATTAGAAGATAAGCACGCAGAGCCGACCACCGTCCGCTGAGGTCCGGGCGCGATTGAAGCATCCGGTCATCGATGCCGACGGGCATATGATTGAAACCTTTCCCGTGCTGTTCGATTTCATCAGGCAGGTCGGCGGCCCGCAGATGTCGGAGCGGACCTGGGCCGGGTTTCGCCGTCAGAACGCCCGTGGCTGGTACGACCTGACGCCCAAGGAACGGCGCTTTCACCACCGCATGCGGCCAGCCTTCTGGGCGGCACCCGCGGAAAACACGCTTGATCGGGCCACGGCAATGCTGCCGCGACTGATGCGCGAGCGGCTGCCGGAGATGGGCATCGACTACGCGGTCGTGTACCCGACGATCGGCTTCCTGCTGCCCGACATTCCCGAGGACGAGGTACGCCAGGCCGCGTGCCGGGCGCAGAACCTGATGATGAAGGAGATGTTCGCCGGCTGCGAGGATCGCCTGACGCCGGCGGCGGTGATTCCCTGCCATACGCCGGCCGAAGCCATCCGGGAACTGGACTTTTCGATTGGCGAACTTGGGCTGAAGGTGCCGATGTTCGCCAACCTGGTGCGCCGCCCGGTCGAAGCCGTTGCGGCGCGCAACCCTGAGCTTGCCCCATACGCCTTCTGGGTGGACAACCTCGCGCTTGACAGCCTGTACGACTACGACCCGCTTTTTCGGCGCTGCATCGAGCTGAAGGTGCCGTTCACCTCGCACGCCATCAGCCAGGGCATCGGCATGCGCACCTCGATCAGCAATTACATGTACAACCAGACCGGCCACTTCGCGGATGCCGCCCACGCATTCGCCAAGGCATTGTTCTTCGGCGGGGTGCGCCAGCGCTTTCCACAGCTGAATTTCGCTTTCCTCGAATGTGGCGTCGCATGGGCGGCGATGCTGCTCGCCGACCTCGAGGAACGCTGGCAGAAACGTGCGGGAAACGCCGTGCTGCAGTTCGATCCGGCGCGCATAGACCAGGCGCTGCTCCGCCAGCTTGCGGCGCAGTATGGCGGACCCTGGCTCGAAGGCCATCTCGACTCGGCCACGGCTGTACGCGGAGCTGCCGAGCCCGCGATCGACGACTTCGCGGCGACGGGGATCGGCAGCCTTGCCGAGTTGCGCGAGCAGTTTTCCTCACGCTGGTTCTTCGGCTGCGAGGCCGGTGACCGCATGAACTTCACGGCTTTCGACCACAAGTCCATGCCGGCGGGCGTGCGGCTGAAGGCCATATTCTCCTCGGACATAGGACACTGGGACGTTCCGGACATGCGCATGGTGCTGCGCGAGGCTTGGGAGCTGGTGGAGGAAGAACGTATCACCGCAGACGATTTCCGCGATTTCGTCTTCACTCACCCGGCCCAGCTGCTGGCCGGCGCAAACCCGGAGTTTTTCGCCGCAACCGCGATTGCAGCCGACGTCGAGCGGCTGTTGACTGTGCAGTGAGGTAAGGGAGACCGGTCATGAATAGGACGCACAAGATCCGGGCCGTCATAGCCGGCCTCGCAATGTTCCTCGTAACTGCTCCACTTCTCGCCGACGGCGACTGCGAGAAGCGCGACACCACGGCCGCGGAGCGCTCGACGATGGCAAGCGCGCTCGAGACCGCCCGCAATGGGCTACTGCGCACCCCCTAGAGCCGGATCATTGAAGGACTCGCCGGCCAGGGCCGGTGCAACGACCAGGCCACCGACGACGACTCCGACGAATGAGCGGAAAGGAACGACCACTGCGGCGATCGCGGAACCGGGTAATCGCCGGCGTCTGCGCGGGCGTCGCCGATTACTACGGCGTCGAACCGGACTTCGTGCGGCTGTTCTTTATGCTGACCACGGCGGCCAGCGTGATCCTGCCGGGCATCGTCATCTACCTGGTGCTGTGGATGCTGATGCGGCCGCCGGGGTGACAGACCGCATACCGCCTGCGTACGCCTAGGCCAGCTTCATGACCCCGAGATAGCGGCTCTCCGCACCGAGGTCGAACTGCATCGAGAAACGCCCGCCTGAGCCGGTGACTTCGAGTTGGAAGCCACGGCTGCCCGGTTCGAGCCTGTCGATCTTCCACTCACCGAAGGCGTCGGTCGTGGCCCGGCCGAGTTCGCGGCCGTCTTTTTTGAGCACCACCTCGGCACCAGCGGCACACTCTTCGACGCCATTGACATGCTTCACCACCGAGCCGCCGACGAAGCACCGGGTCATCAGGTGCAGGTTCTTGTAATAGACACGCGGCCGGGTGTTGAGCTCCGGCTTCAGGACCTCCAGCCCTTCTTCGGCCCTGATCCGCTGCATTTCGCCGTCTTCGACCTTGATTCCGCGAAACACGCCGCTCGGGCAGGCCTGCTCGGCGCGGGTTTTCGTCCACCCCGAATCCAGCAGGTGCGCGTCGAAGATCCACGCCTGCGGAATCTGCTTCTCCTCGTTCCAGGAGATCGCGCCATAGGGACAGGCATCGACGATCTCCCTCTGCCCTTGTGATTTTTCCGGGTCGATGATGACGATGCCATCATCGCGCTTGCGCACCGCGCCGTTCTTTGCCGCCTTCATGCAGGGCGCATCGTCGCAGTGATTGCACATCACCGGCATGAAGTGCGCCTCGACCAGCGGGTAGCTGCCGCGCTCCTTTCTGCGGATGTCGAGCCAGTTTTGTCCCTGGGCAGGCTGCGCAGCCGCATAGCCCGGGAAGTCGTTTCCGGCATACTCGTCCTTCACCGCCAGGAAACAGACGCGGCAGTTATCGCAGCGCGCCACGTCTACGATCATGTTCCACTTCGCAGCCATCACGCAACCTCCGCGGGTTTCCAGGTATCGACACCGGTCCACTTCTCTACCTGGATCAGGGTCGAGTTCGGCTTGATGCCGTGGGACTTCCTCGTGATTGACTTGCTTGGGTTGAGCATATTCACGCAGCCACCGAGGTCAGTGGACTTGCCCGGCTCGCCCACCGGCCGGTATTCAGCGGAGGCGGTCGAGGCACTGACTACGCCTGGCCGCAGGCGATCCGTCACCTGTGCCGCACAGACCACCGAGCCGCGATGGTTCCACAGCCGGATCAGGTCGTCGTCCTTGATGCCTCGCGCCTCGGCGTCCTGCCGGTTGATGCGGGCCACCAGATAGTAATGACCATCCTTGAATACACGGTGCTCGCGGATGTCACGTACGCTGCTGCCCTCGTCATCGCCCATGACGTGGAACGGATAGCGGGAGTGCGGGGTGAGTAATTGCAGAGGGAATTCCGCCAGCTCCTTGTCCCGTTTCGGATCCTCGTACACCGGCATGTACTGGTTGAGCGGCGGGCGATCCGGGTCATCAATGCGTTTCAGCGTCGTGGCGACGAACTCGAACTTGCCCGAGGGCGTCTGCAGTCCCTCGCCAAAACCGTTTACGTAGTCGGACGGCAGCGGATAGGGTTCGGGCGTGTCCTTCTTGCGGCCCTCGTAGAACCAGCGGTTGGCGAGCGGCGCGCGCGCCGGCTCCGGGTCGGAGGGCACCACAAAATACCCCTTCTTCAGAAACCGCCGCCACGTGATGTGCTTCGCCATGTCGGAGGAATCGAACACACGCTTGCACCAATCCAGTTCCGTGGTGCCGCCTTCCGAGTAAACTGACCCGAGCCCCAGCCGTTCCGAGATGGCCAGAAAGATATCGTAGTCGGACTTCGACTCACCGAGCGGCTCGATGCACTTGTGCTGCAGCGAAATGACGCGGTGATTGTTCATCGAGAACATGTGGTGCACGTAGCCGGCGCCGACGTTGTACCACTCGCCGATATCCCATCTTTCGAACACCGTGCAGGCGGGCAGGATAACGTCCGAGTAAGGCGTCTCGCCCTCCCACCAGACCGACTGGTTAACGACGAACTTCAGGTTCTCGTGCTGGTACATTCGCACCCAGCGGTTCGATTCCACCATCGTGCCGAACGAGGCGCTGCCGTACTTGTAGAGCATCTCGACCGGCACGTGGCCGGGCGAGGGATAGTGCACCGGGAAGAACTGGCCCTGCACCGAGGCGACGTCGGTGAGATACCCCATCGCCCGGCCCTGCATGATCGCCTCGGGGAACCACATGCGCGGAATCCCCTGCCGGACCGAGCTCATGGTCACGATGTGCGGCATGCGCTGGTAATTGTTCGCCGCATTCGCGCTGTACTGCAGGTCGCCGGAGAAGCTGCCCTCGGCGTAGCCGGGAAAATAGAAATTGAAGTCGAGCGGTGCGCCGTATTGCAGGTTGCCGAAGTTGACGCCTGGCCGGCCGAAACCCTGCATGGCGCCGAGGATCGCCATCATGCGTGCCCACTGCACGCCCATCGGGCTGCGGCATGCTCCCCCGACGCCAACGCCCCAGCCGCCGGCGCCGAGATAGGTTTTCTTTGTGCCCCACTCCCGGGCGAGCGCGCGCACGTCGCGAGCTGGCACGCCGGTTTCCGACTCCTGCCACTCGGGCGTCTTCGGCGTGCCGTCGCTCTCGCCGAGGATGTAGGCCTTCCATTCGTCGAATCCGGTGCTGCGCCTGGCCACGAAGTCCTTGTCGTAAAGGCCCTCCGTGATCCACACATGGCAGAGCGCCTGCGCAAGCGCGGCATCTGTGCCAGGCTTCGGCGAGATCCACTTGCCGCCCAGGTGGGCGGCGGTATGGTTCATGAAAGGATCGATGTGCACCATCTTGATGCCGAGTTCCTGCGCCCAGGCTCGCCGCTGCATGCCTTCGAAGCCGTAGCTGGCGTCGGGGTCGCTCGACCAGAACACCATCATCTCCGCCTCTTTCAGGCAGTCCTCGACCGTGCCGTAGAACTCGGGACAGCCGAGCCGCAGACTGTTACCCCAGTGGTGCATCGCGCCCCAGAACCAGCCTTCCCAGCT
>CAYOFE010000019.1:0-30604 GCA_964403135.1 uncultured Chromatiaceae bacterium
CAGCCGATTGCCGGGCGGCTCGTTCATCTGGCCGTACACCAGCGCCACCTTGTCGATGACGCCGCCCTCCTTCATCTCGTGGAAGAAGTCGTTGCCCTCGCGGGTGCGCTCGCCGACACCGGCGAATACCGAGTAGCCGGAGTGCTCCACCGCGATGTTGCGGATGAGCTCCATGAGCGTCACGGTCTTGCCCACGCCCGCGCCGCCGAACAGCCCGATCTTGCCGCCCTTGGCGATCGGCATGATCAGGTCGATGACCTTGATGCCGGTCTCGAGCAGCTCGGTGGTCTTGGCCTGGTCCTCGTAGCTCGGCGCGGCACGGTGGATCGGCATGAATTCCGTGGTGCCGATCGGGCCGGCCTCGTCGATGGGCGTGCCGAGCACGTCCATGATGCGGCCGAGGGTCTTCGTGCCCACGGGCACGGAGATCGGCTTCCCGGTGTTGGTGACCGCCAGCCCGCGCTTCAAGCCTTCGGAGGCGCCCATCGCGATCGAACGGACCACGCCGTCGCCGAGCTGCTGCTGGACCTCCAGCGTCAGGTCCTGGTCGACGAGCTTCAGCGCGTCATACACCTTGGGAATGGCGTCGCGCGGGAACTCCACGTCCACCACGGCGCCGATGACCTGAACGACTTTTCCGTTACTCATTTGTGTGTCCTCAACAGCGGCCGCGTGAGAGCGGCACAAGCCGCGACACGGGCCCGAAATTCCCAAAATCGCGACTTGCGTCGCTCCTACATCATGCCTCTCAGACCGTTACACCGCCGCAGCGCCGCCGACGATCTCGGCGATCTCGCGCGTGATGCCCGCCTGGCGCGCCTTGTTGTACTCGAGCTGCAGCTTGTCGATCAGCTTGCCGGCGTTGTCCGTGGCGGCCTTCATCGCCACCATTTTTGCGGCCATCTCGCAGGCCACGTTCTCCACCGCCGCACGGTACACCTGGCTCTCGATGTAGCGCGTCAGAACGCCATCGAGCAGGTCCACCGCCTCCGGCTCGTAAATGTAGTCCCAGTACGGCGGCAGAGGCGGCTTGACCGGCGCTTCCGCCGGCAGCAGCGTGGTGATTTCCGCTTTCTGGCTCATGGTGTTGATGAAGTGGTTATGCACCAGGAACAGCCGGTCAATGCGGCCTTCCTTGTAGGCGTCGAACATTACCGTCATAGCGCCAGTGAGCGCCGACACATGCGGGTTCTCGCCGAGATGCGTGGCCGCCGCCACGACATTCACCTTGAGCCGGCGGAAGAACTGTACGCCCTTCGCGCCGATCAGGCACAGATCCGCTTCGACACCCTTCTCCTGCCATTGGCGCAGCTCCGGGATCAGACGGCGAAACTCGTTGACGTTCAGTCCACCGCAGAGGCCGCGGTCGGTGGTGATGACGATGTAGCCGACGCGCTGGATGTCGCGCGACACGAGGAATGGATGGCGGTACTCGGGATTGGCCCGGTACAGGTTGGCAATGACACCATACATCTTCTCGGCATAGGGGCGCGCCGCGGCCATGCGGGTCTGCGTGCGGCGCAGCTTGCTCGCCGCAACCTTCTCCATAGCCTTGGTGATCTTCTGCGTGCTCTTCACGCTCTTGATCTTGGTGCGGATTTCTTTTGCGCCAGCCATCTACCGGTTCTCGTGTGGGAGCTACGCGTGTCGCGATGCCCGAATCAATACGCGCCGCTCGTCTTGAAGTCCTCGCAGATCTGCTTCAGGCCGGCGGCGATCTCGTCGTTGAAATCGCCCGTCTGGTTGATCCTGTCGATCAGCGCGCCAAACTTCTCGCGAGCATGGGCGTGCAGCGCGGTCTCATAAGCAACCACCTGCTTCGCCGGCACGCCGTCGATGTAGCCCTCATTCACGGCGTACAGCGACAGCGCCATCAGCCCCACCGGCAGCGGCGAGTACTGCTTCTGCTTCATCAGTTCGGTAACGCGCTGGCCGCGCTCCAGCTGCTTGCGGGTCGCCTCGTCGAGGTCGGACGCGAACTGCGCGAACGCCGCGAGCTCGCGGTACTGGGCGAGCGCCAGGCGCACGCCGCCGCCGAGCTTCTTGATGACCTTGGTCTGCGCGGCGCCACCGACGCGCGACACCGACAGACCGGCATTGATCGCGGGCCGGATGCCGGCGTTGAACAGATCGGTTTCGAGGTAGATCTGGCCGTCGGTGATCGAAATCACGTTGGTCGGCACGAACGCTGACACGTCACCAGCCTGCGTCTCGATGATCGGCAGCGCGGTGAGCGAGCCGGTCTTGCCCTTCACCTTGCCGCCGGTGACCTTCTCGACGTACTCCGGGTTGACGCGCGCGGCGCGCTCCAGCAGGCGCGAGTGCAGGTAAAACACGTCGCCGGGGTAGGCTTCGCGGCCCGGCGGGCGGCGCAGCAGCAACGACACCTGGCGGTACGCCCAGGCCTGCTTGGTCAGGTCGTCGTAGATGATCAGTGCGTCTTCGCCCTTGTCGCGGAAATACTCGCCCATGGCGCAGCCCGAGTAGGGAGCGATGTACCACATCGCCGGCGACACGGCGGCGGAGGCCGCCACGACGATGGTGTGGTCCATGGCGCCGAATTCCTCGAGCTTGCGCACCACATTGGCAATGGATGAGGCCTTCTGGCCAATCGCCACGTAGATGCACTTAACGCCAGTGCCCTTCTGGTTGATGATCGTGTCGATGGCCACCGCGGTCTTGCCGGTCTGGCGGTCGCCGATGATCAACTCGCGCTGGCCCCGGCCGATCGGCACCATCGCGTCGATGGCCTTCAGCCCGGTCTGCACCGGCTGGCTCACCGACTGGCGGGTAATCACACCCGGGGCGACTTTCTCGATCGGGGAAGTGCCGGCCGCCGTGATCGGGCCCTTGCCGTCGATCGGGTTGCCGAGCGCATCGACCACGCGGCCGAGCAGGCCCTCGCCCACCGGCACCTCGAGAATGCGGCCCGTGGTCTTCACAGTGTCGCCTTCCGAGATGTGCTTGTAGTCGCCGAGCACCACGGCGCCGACAGAGTCCTGCTCGAGGTTGAGCGCCAGGCCAAAGGTGTTCTTCGGAAATTCGAGCATCTCGCCGTACCTGGCGTCGGCCAGGCCATGGATGCGGCAGATACCGTCGGTCACGGCGGTGACTGTGCCGACATCGCGCGCCTCGGCGGCGCTCTCGAAATTCCTGATGCGCTGCTTGAGCAGCTCGCTGATTTCCGAAGCCTTCAGTGCCATGTGTCGTTCCTCTGCCCCGGCGCTACACGCGCAGGGCCGTTGTCAATTTGTCGAGTCCGGTGCGCACCGAGCCGTCGATGACCCGGTCGCCGACCTGCAGGCGCGCCCCACCAAGCAGGTTCTGGTCGATGGCGATGTTCAGGCGGATCTGCCGGCCAAAGCGCTTTTGCAGCGAGGCGACGATTCGCGCCTGCTGCTCGTCGCTGATCGGCGCGGCGCTCGCCAGCGTCACGTCGAGCACATTCTCAGCCTGCGCCTTCAGCACGTCGAAGCGGGCGGCGATATCCGGCAACACGCCGAGCCGCCCGTTCGCCGCCAGCACGCGCAGAAAATTCGCACCCGTGGATCGCTCAGCGTCGCGCAGCGGTGCCGGGCCGCCGAGCTGCTCCCGGCAGATGTCGGCGATCATCGCCGCGAGCTCGCCGAGCCTTGCGCCCGGCGTGAACAGCAGGCGGTTCACCTGCGGCTCGGTGACGATGAGCGCCGCGAGCTGCAGAAACCTCGACCAGTCCGCGAGCTGGTTTGCCTCACGGGCGATCTCGAATGCAGCCTGGGCGTAGGGTCTTGCGACGGTGCCGTGCTCGGACATGGATTGCGCCTAGATCTGGGCCGCCAGCTTGTCGAGCAGGTCCTGGTGCGTCCGCGGGTCGATTTCCCGGGTCAGGATCTTCTCGGCGCCGGCAACGGCAATGGCCGCCACCTGGCCGCGCAGCTCGTCGCGGGCCTTGTTGATCTGCTGCTCCACCTCGGACTTCGCCGATTGGAGTATCCGCTCGCGTTCCTGGTCGGCAGCGGCACGGGCCTCCTCGACGATACCGTTGGCGCGCGACTGCGCCTGGTCGAGGATCGCTCGCGCCTGGCCGCGGGCTTCTTCGAGCATGGCCTGGATACGCGCCTGCGCTTCTTCGAGCGATTTCGCGCCCTTGTCAGCGGCAGCCAGCCCGTCGGCAATCTTCGCCTGGCGTTCTTCCACGGCCCGCGTCAGGAACGGCCAGATGAACCGGACCGTGAACCAGATGAAGGCCGCGAACATGATCGCCTGGGCGAACAGCGTCAGATTGATGTTCATCTATGCTTCTCCGGGCCGCCGCGCTGCGCGCCACGGCCCGCCGATCGATCTCGGCTCGTCAGCCGGCGTTGGTTACGACGGCCAGCAACGGGTTGCCGAAAGCGAACAGCATCGCGAGGCCGACCCCGATGATGAACGAGGCGTCGATCAGGCCAAGCAGCAGGAACACCTTGGTCTGCAGCATGTTGGCGAGCTCCGGCTGGCGAGCGGCACCCTCCAGGAAGCGGCTGGCCATGATGCCGATGCCGATACAGGCGCCGGCAGCGCCGAGACCGATGATGAGGCCGATGCCGATGCCGGTGTAGGCCTGGATCATGGCGAGGTACTGGATCTTGTCCATCGTCGTTACCTTTCTTGCGAGAGACGTGTTGCCAAAGTGAGAGAGTGGAGATCAGTGGCTCTCATGAGCCATCGAGATGTAAACGATCGTCAGCATCATGAAGATGTAGGCCTGCAGCACGACGATCAGGATGTGAAAGATCGCCCAGCCGAGCCCGAGCACCGCGCCGAAGAAGGTGCCGACCACGCCGGTGGCGGCCCATACCCAGAGCAGCAGGAAGATGATTTCGCCGGCGTACATGTTGCCGAACAGCCGCAGCGAGTGGGACAGCGGCTTGGACACGTACTCGATCAGGTTGAAGATGAAATTGGCGGGCCACACCAGCGGGTGGGCGCCGAAGGGCGCGCAGAACAACTCGTGGATCCAGCCGCCGAAACCCTTCACCGAGATCGAGAAGTAGATCATCAGCAGCCAGACGGACAGCGCCAGCGCAAAGGTAGTATTGACGTCGGCGGTCGGTACGATCCGGAACTCGTGCAAGCCGAGGCCTTCGAGGCCCTTCGCCATCCAGTCCACCGGGAGGAAATCCATGGCGTTCATCAGCAGCACCCAGACGAATACCGTCAGCGCCGCGGGCGCGACAAATTTCTTGCGCTCGCCGTGGAAGATGCCCGCGACCTGCTCATCGACGAAATCGACCAGCAGCTCGACGAAGGCCTGGCGCTTGTTCGGCACACCGGCGGTGGCGCCAGCCACCACCCAGCGAAAGAAGCCGAGCGAGACGACGCCGAGAATGACCGAAGTCAGCAGGGTGTCGATATGCAGGGTCCAGAACCCCCCCGGACCAACCGGTTCGGCGAGAAACTTGAGGTGGTGCCCGATGTATTCCGTCGGAGAAAGCGTTGCTTCAGCGGCCATCGGCGAAAATTCCCAGATTTCCCATCAGTCCTTGTGAACCAGCGCCGCCGCCGAGAACAGCACGGTGGCGACGACGAACGTTCCAACGAACGCGATCATGGCGATGCTCTTGTAGGTTGCCACCACCAGCCAGAGCAGGAGCACGATCACCAGGATCTTCACTCCCTCGGCCCGCAGCGCCCCGACCATCACGGTGCCAGCGCTGTCGGGTCGGCTCATCGACGCAACCCCGACAAAGGCCAGGCTTGCGGCGATGCTGACCAGTCCACCGAGTGCCGCTGAGAGCGCGCCGTGGTAACCGGCAACGCCGCCGGCGATCACTGCCAGGGCCGCGGTGGCCAGTGCCTGCCACCGAAGAACAGTGCGAAAAGCCTTGCTTTGCAGGCCAGCCACTGCCCCGACCCCTGATTGGACGGCCGTTGCCGTCCTGCTGCGCTCACAAAAAAAGCCACGTCGCGCCTCTCTCGGGCGGTATGTGGCCGCACACGGCGCCCCGGCGCCGCAAAGCCGCGGAATTTTAGAGAGGATGCCCCGGCGTTTCAACCCGGCGCCTACTGGATATGGCCGATGATGCCTTCCAGCTCATCGAGGCTGTTGTAGGAAACCACCAGCTTGCCGCGCCCCTTGCGCGTATGCGCGATGGCGACCCGGGCCCCGAGCCGTTCGGACAGCTCGTCCTGCAGGCGGCGAATGTCCGGGTCGAGCCGCTCGGCGTCGCGGGACTTGCCCCCGGCCGGGCCGCCACCCTCCAGCACCCGGCGCACCAGCCGCTCGGTCTCGCGGACCGACAGCTGCTTTTTCGCCACCAGCGCGGCCACTTCCGACTGCATCCGGGTGTCCGTGATGGCGAGTAGCGCCCGGGCATGGCCCATTTCCAGTTTGCCTTCGCGCAGCAGCGACCGGGCGTGCTCGCCGAGGTCGAGCAACCGCAGCAGGTTGGTGACTGCCGCCCGCGACCGGCCGATGGCGTCGGCGGCTTCCTGGTGGGTGAGCTGGAACTCATTCAGCAGCCGCTGGATCGCGCCGGCCTCCTCCAGGGGGTTAAGGTTCTCGCGCTGGATGTTCTCGATCAGTGCCTGGGCGATGACCGCTGAATCGGGGATCTGCCGGACTACGGCGGGGATCGTCTGCAATCCGGCCAACTGCGCCGCCCGCCAGCGCCGCTCGCCGGCAATGATCTCGTAACGCGCCTCGCCGCCAGGCTCGGTGCCGGCGACCGGACGCACCACGATCGGCTGCACCAGCCCCTGCGACTTGATCGAGCGGGCCAGGTCTTCGAGAGACTCCGGGTGCATGTCCTGGCGCGGCTGGTAGGGGCCACGCACCAGCAGGTCCACCGGGATCTGCCGCAGGCCGTCGCGCGCTGCCTGGATGGGGGCGACGGGTGTTGCCGGGGCATTCCCCAGCAATGCGTCCAGCCCTCGGCCCAGACCTGTGCGCTTGGAATTCATGTATGCACTCCGACGCCGCGCATTCTAGCGCCGACCCCCGACAATATGTGTACGTCTCGCTGCGAGATGGAATCCGCGCGAGGGGGCTTTCGGCAATCCGCTCGAACCAAGCCGCCGAATGGCACCGCCAGCGGCCTGCCGGCGATACGTCTTCTGCATTGACTGGATGTAGCAGGCCTTCGGGCGGTCCCGTTTGCCCGGCACTAAAAAAATCGGCCCGCGTTTTCCCGAAGCGGTACCAGTAAGCCACCAGGCGGGCCGCACTCGGCCTCGATGCCGCTCCGCGGTTACCCGAGCACTCCGGGCAGCCTGCCGGCTGAACATCACCGCGAGTCCCGCTGCCGTGTCAGCGGCCGCAAGCGATGTGCTCTGAGTGAGCCGAACCGGCCATTCGAGCGGGGCAAGCTGGGATGCCGGCCCGCTACAGGCGGGCCGGCGACAGCTTGCGTGCTGCAGTCACTGCCGTACGCCGGCTAATGGGCCGGCTCACGAAGAGTACATTCGCCGTAAGGCCGCTGGCGGTGTAATTCGGTGGCTTAATTGGAGCGCATCGCCGCGGAGTCGCGCGCGACTTGGCTCAGCCGCGGTGTGCACTTATGCGGGCGAGGTCTCCCGCCGCACCATCTCCTCCGCCAGTGCGATGTACGCCTGCGCGCCGCGCGAGGCGCGGTCGTGGTAGATCACCGGCAGGCCGAAGCTCGGCGCCTCGGCGAGGCGCACGTTGCGCGGAATCACCGCCTCGTAAACCTTTTCCTTGAAATGCTTGATGAGCTGCGCCGAGACCTCCTCGGCCAGCTTGTTGCGCGGGTCGTACATGGTGCGCAGCAGCCCCTCGATATTGAGCTGGTGATTCACGGTGTTGCGCACCTGCTTGATGGTCTCCAGCAGCGCCGACAGTCCCTCCAGCGCGTAATACTCGCACTGGATCGGGATCAGCACGCCGTCGGCGGCCGTCAGCGCGTTCAGCGTCAGCATGTTGATCGCCGGCGGGCAGTCGATCAGCACGTAGTCATACAGTCCCCGCACCGGCTCCAGCGCTGCGCGAAGGCGCATCTCGCGGCCGATTTCCTGCAGCAGCCGCACCTCGGCGGCGGTGAGATCGGCGTTGGCCGGAAGCAGCGAGAACTTCCCCTCCTGCACTTCCACGATTGCCTCGGCCGCCGGCACCTCGCCGAGAAGCACCTCGCAGGCCGTGGCCTGCAGCTGCTGCTTGTTCACGCCGCAGCCGGTGGTCGCATTGGACTGCGGATCGAGGTCCACCAGCAGGACGCGCCGCTCGAGACCGGCGAGTGCGGCGGTGAGATTCACGGCGGTGGTGGTCTTGCCCACGCCACCCTTCTGGTTGGTGACGGCAAGCACCCGGCCCATCACGAGGCCCGCTCCAGCACCACGATGTGACGCTCGGCACCCAGGAACGGCACCTGCACCGCGGCCACTTCACCGGGCCGCCAGGGCGCCGGCACACCGGCAAGCTCGGCGCGCGGCGCGCGGCCCTTCAGCGCCACCAGTCGGCCGCCGGGCGCAGCCAGCCGCCCGCAGGTCCGGGCAAACTCGCCCAGCGTACTCAAGGCGCGGCAGACAACCGTGGAGAAGAGGTTCACCGGACGATAGTCCTCGACGCGCGACTGCACCAGTTCCACGTTGCCGAGCGGGATATCCATGAGTACCTGGCGCAGGAAACGAATCTTCTTGCCGCTGGAATCGAGCAACGTGAAGTGCCGCGCGTCGTCGAACGCCGCCAGTGGAATGCCCGGAAGGCCGGCGCCGGTGCCGACATCGAGCACGGATTCACCGTGCAGGAACGGCCGGCACGCAAGCGAATCGAGTATGTGGCGCACCACCATGTCATCCGGTTCCTCGAGCGCCGTCAGGTTGTACGCACGGTTCCACTTCTGCAGCAGCTCGATAAAGCGCAGCAGCTGGCGGGACGGCCCCGGCACGGCCGGCAAGCCCAACTGCGCCAGTCCTTCAGCGAGGCGGGTCTCGATTGCTGCTGGCGATGCGGACACTGCACGGCACCCCGGGACCGGCCGGCAGTATAGACCGCGGCCCCGGGAAGGACTGCAGGAACGGCCGGAGGAGGGCCTTTAGCCTCGACACGGGCCGCGTGCCTGAAGGCCCCTACTGGCGCGCGACCGTGCCATCCGGCGTGAACAGGCCCGACTGCGCGGCAAAGTACGTGGCGAGAATGCGGATATCGTCATCGGACAATGCGCCGACCTGCCCCTGCATCACCGGGTCCTGGCGGTGCTTGTCCCGGTAGGCGGCGATGGCCTGCTCGAGGTAATCCTGATGCTGGCCCGCGAGGTTTGGCCAGGTCGGCGCGGCGCTGATGCCCGCCTCGCCATGGCAGGCCGCGCAGACCGCAGCTTTTTCCTTGCCCACCGCAGCCTTGCCACCGGCGACCACCGGGCCGGCCTTGGGCTCGCCCTGCCCGGCAACGTACGCGGCAAGATCCTGCATGTCCTGATCGGACATCGTCGACGCCTGCGCCTTCATGGTTGGATGAGGGCGCGTGCCCGCACGATAGCCCTGCAAAGCAATGACGATGTAATCGGCCTTCTGGCCGCCGAGCTTCGGCACGCGGTACGAGGGATAGGCGTTACGATAGCCGGGAATGCCGTGACAGCCCATGCACGTGGTCGCCAGCTCGGCGCCGCGGGCCGGATCGCCCGCCGCGAAAGCCGCGGTGACGCCAATACTGGCGAACGTGAGCAATGCGGCGCTAACCGCGTATCGACGCTTCATGGCAGTTTTCCTCAGGATTATCAGGCGGATCTTCGGCGCACCGCCGCAGGGCCGCGGTATGTTAGTGTGACTGCCGGGTGAATTCCAGCCTGCCGCCGGGGCCGATCGGCCCGGGTCCGCGCGGCGGGCCACTGATCGAACAACCTTGGAGCGCCGCGTATGTCCCGTTACCTGCTGATCCTTGCATCGAGCCTGTGCCTGATCGCAAGCCCGGCCTCTGGGCAGGAGCGCCCTCGCACAATTTCCGTGACCGGAATCGGCAGCGTGATTGCGGAGCCCGACAAGGCGCATGTCCTGATGACGGTGCAGAAGTCCGATGCGGACCTGAACCGCGCCCGGCAGGAAGTCGTCACCATCACCCAGCGCGCCCTCGACCTGACGCGCAAGCTCGGAATTGATGCTAAGAAAGTCCGTACCACCGGCGCCATCGTCAATCCCGAGTACCGCTGGGACCAGCCCACCGGCCGGCAGGTGCTGGTCGGCTACCAGGTACAGCGCCAGCTCGAGATCGAGCTGACTGACATCGACAAGCTGGGCGAGCTGATCGAGGGGGCGGTGCGCGCGGGTGTCAACAATGTTTCTCCGTCGCAGCTCGAGAGCTCGAAGCGAGCCGAGCTGAACCGCCAGGCGCTGGCCGCCGCCGCGCAGGATGCCGAGGCCAACGCGCGCATCATCGCCGAGACCCTGGGCGCGAAGCTCGGCCCGCTGCGCGAGCTCACCGCCGGCGGCGCCATGCCACCGCCGCGGCCCATGCCGATGTTCAAGGGCGCCGTGGCGATGGCCGAAGCAGCCATGGACCGCGGCCCGGAAACCTACTCGACCGGGAGCCTGCGGTTCGAAGCGAGCGTCAACGCGACGTTCGATCTGCAGTAGGCTGCCGCGGCGCGCAGCCCGCAGGGCTGGCGCTATGCGTAACGGCGCCTGATGTAACTCAGCACGCCGAGGGACGAGGCCAGCAGCCATGCGGCGCCCGGCAGCGGCACCGGTGGCGCTGGCGCCTCGCCGTATCCGGCGCGCACGTCGTCCCACCAGGCGTCGCCGGCCAGGCCCACGTAGGCGGGGTTGCCGGAGCCGGGGCCGGAGTAAGGGGCCAGCTGGATGGTGCGGCTGATACCGTCGCCGGTGATCCGAAATTCCATCGCCCAGCCGTTGGGGGTGAACATATCGGTCGTGTGGACCATCTCCAGCAACAGCCACTGGCCGTAAGCCGACGGGCCGAGGTTCACCTGGTCGCCAGAGTTGGCAAGGCAGGTGTTCGCATAGGGTTCGCCGGGGTCATTGCCGGCGCCGAAATTGCCGATATCGAGCACCGGGCAGCCACCCAGGCCGTTGAAGAGCGTGAAGCGAGCCGACCCGCCGGGATTAATCCAGACCCGGGTCTGCACCCACCAGTCGTAAAGCGGGTACAGGCAGAACCCGCCGCTGTGAAAGGGATACTCGCCGGTGCTATCGGTGTTGTACGGTGCCGTGCCTTCTGCATCCAGCGCCTTGGCAATTACGCGGGTGTCCGACGTGGTGCGCAGCGACTGCGTACCGCTGTAGGCACGATCATCGACAACCCGGGCCCGTACCAGCTGGCCGTCTTCGATCACGGCGTTCCAGCCGCCCCACCCGCCCTGGCCGGTGACATTCGGGTCGTTGGTGATATTGCCGGCGACGAAGGCCGGCTGCTCGAAATCCGAGCTCAGGGTGGTCACTGTCGCGGCGCCAGCGCCCACAGGCGCCGATGCGGCAAAGATCCCGAGTGCGGCCGGCAGCGTTGCGTAACGGGTCATGTTGTTCTCCCTGCGCAGCCGGCCGTTTCTGAATTTGTCCTGCTCGCCGGGCCTGCCGGTTTCCCGGCTGAGCCATTGCTGACCACCGCTGCCGCACCACTCTAACGGGAGCGCGGCACGGCTGACAACCGCAGTCTCAATATAAGTAAGCAGGCCGGGTCAGATTTCCCCCGCCCGGTGACAGGCGACCTGCGCGACGCCGCGCGGGGCGAGCGGCGGCACCTCGCGTTCGCAGCGCCCGATCGATTGCGCGCAGCGGGTACGAAATACGCAGCCTGACGGCGGTGACAGCGGCGACGGCAACTCGCCGGGAAGTGCGGCGTGCGGGCGCGCGCGCTGGATGCGCGGATCGGGAATCGGCGCCGCGGCCATCAGCGCCCGTGTATACGGGTGCCGGGGTGAGCCAAACAGCTCGCCAGCCGGACCCATTTCCATCACCCGCCCGAGATACATCACCATCACCCGCTGGCTGACCTGGCGGATCACCGCAAGGTCGTGGCCGATGAAGATCAGCGCCAGGCCGAGTTCACGCTGCAACCGCAGCAGCAAGGCGATGATCTGCGCGCGCACCGACACGTCGAGCGCGCTCACTGCCTCATCGCACACCACCAGGCGCGGCCGGGTGATCAGCGCGCGGGCGATGGCGATGCGCTGGCACTGGCCGCCGGAGAACTGGTGCGGATAGCGGTTCATGTGGGCCGGCTCGAGCCCGACGCGGCCAAGCATCGCGGCGACTTTTTCCGTGCGTTGCGCGTCCGAAACCGCCGACTCGAACACTTCCAGCGGCTCGGCGACGATGTCGCGCACCGTCATGCGCGGATCGAGCGAAGCGAGCGGATCCTGGAACACGATCTGGAAATTCCGGCGCAGTGGGTCGAGCTGCCGCGACGGCAGGCCGGCGATGTCCTGGCCGAGAAACGCCACGTGGCCGGAGGTGACCTTGACCAGGCGCAGCACCGCGCGCCCGAGCGTGGACTTGCCGCAACCCGACTCGCCGACCACGCCGAGAATCTCGCCGGGCGCCACCTCGAACGTCACGTCATCGACCGCGCGTAGCAGCCGCTTCGCGCCGAACAGCCCGGGCGCCGCGACCGGAAAATGCACTTTGAGCTCACGCGCTTCGAGCAGCGGCGCTGTGCCAGCCTTACTCGCCGCCGCTCCCACCGGCGCGATCGCCGGGCGATCGAGCCGCGGTACCGCCGCCAGCAGCCGCTGCGTGTAAGGCTCGCGGGGCTTATAGAAGATGTCCTCGACCGGCCCGCTTTCCACGCATTGCCCGCCCTGCATCACCAGGATCCGGTCGGCCAGGCCCGCCACGACTGAGAGGTCATGCGTGATCATGATGATCGCGGTGTCCAGGCGGCCGCGGAGTGCCTTCATCAGTTCCAGGATCTGCGCCTGCACGGTGACGTCGAGCGCGGTGGTCGGCTCATCGGCAATCAGCAGCTGCGGGCAACAAGCGAGTGCCATGGCGATCATCACGCGCTGGCGCATGCCGCCCGACAGCTCGTGGGGGAACATCGCCAGGCGCCGCGCCGATTCCGGAATCTGCACCGACTCGAGCAACGCCTGGCTCTCCCGGCGCGCCCCGAGCGCGCTCATCGAGCGATGCCGGCGCAGCACCAGAGTCATCTGCGCGCCGATTGTGAGATACGGGTTCAACGAGGTCATCGGGTCCTGGAAAATCATGCCGATGCGCGCGCCGCGAACCCGGTTCAGCTGCGCGTCGCTGCGCCCGATCAGTTCCTGACCTTCGAACCGCGCGCTGCCGCTGGCGCGCCCGTTCGAGGCGAGCAACCCCACCATGCCGAGCATCGCCTGGCTCTTGCCGGAGCCTGACTCGCCGACGATGCCGAGCGTTTCGCCGCGGGCGAGTGTGAATGACAGCCCGCGCACCGCCGCCACCGGCCCGTCGGGCGTGGCAAAAGTGACATCGAGCTCCGCGACGTCGAGCAGCATTGCGCTCAAGAGGCGCTCCGGTCACGCGGATCGAGCGCGTCGCGCAGCCCGTCGCCGAGGAAGTTAAAGCAGAACAGCGTCGTGGCGAGGAACACCGCGGGAAAGATCAGCATCCACGGCGCCATTTCCAGCTCCTGCGCGCCCTCGTTGACCAGCGCGCCCCAGGACGTCATCGGCTCCTGCGCGCCGAGGCCGAGAAAGCTCAGGAACGACTCGACCAGGATCACGTGCGGAATGGTCAGCGTCACGTACACCACCACCACTCCCAGCAGGTTCGGCACGATGTGGCGGCGAATGATGCGCCAGGTAGGCACGCCGCTGGCGCGCGCGGCCTCGACGAACTCGCGGTTCTTCAGGGAGAGCGCCTGGCCGCGCACGATGCGCGCCATGTCGAGCCAGTTGATGGCGCCGATGGCGACGAAAATCAACGCGATGTTGCGCCCGAACAGCACCATCAGCAGGATCACCAGGAACATGAACGGCAGTGCATAGAGGATATCCACGATCCGCATCATGAGCTCGTCGACGCGGCCGCCGACGTAACCGGCCACCGCGCCGTAGGTCACGCCGATGACCAGGCTCACCGCGGTCGCCACCAGCGCCACCATCAGCGAGACACGCCCGCCCCAGAGGGTGCGCACCAGCAGGTCGCGGCCGAGCGAGTCCGTGCCGAAGAGATGCCCGTTCGCCAGCGACGGCGCCATCGAGATGTTGTCCCAGTCGGTCTGGTCGTAGGTGAATGGCAGCAGCAATGGCATCACCAGCACCAGCAGCGTAAGTCCGCCGAGTATCGCCGCCGATACCACGGCGGCCCGGTTCTGGCGCAGCGCCGACCAGGCATCCGACCACACGCTGCGTAGCGCGCGCCCGGCGCTCATGACTGGTGGCGAATGCGCGGATCGAGGAGCCCGTACACCAGGTCCACGATGAAGTTGCAGATCAGGATCAGCGTGCCGTAAAAAACCACCACGCCCATCACCAGCGTGTAATCGCGGTTCAGCGCCGCCTGCACGAAATAGCGGCCGATACCCGGCAGGCCGAAGATCTGCTCGATGACCACCGAGCCGGTGACGATCGCGGCGGTAGCCGGCCCAAGATACGACACCACCGGCAGCAGCGCCGGTTTCAGCGCATGGCGCAGCACGATGGTGCGCATCGGCAGACCCTGTGCGCGCGCCGTGCGAATGAATGCGCTTCGCAGCACCTCGATCATGCTGCCGCGGGTCAGTCGGGAAATGTAGGCAATCTGCGGCAACGCCAGCGTGACCACCGGCAGCACCAGGTACTGCCACTCCCCGGCGCCCAGCCCACCGGCCGGCAGCCACTTCAGGAACACCGCAAGCACCAGCACCAGCAGCGGCGCCATGACGAAATTCGGCACCGAGATCCCGGTCATAGCCGCCGCCATCACCAGGTGATCCACGCGGCGGTTCTGGCGCAGCGCCGCCCAGCTGCCGGCGCCCACCCCGACGATGACGGCAAGCAGCATCGCCAGCGCGCCGATGCGCAGCGACACCGGGAAGCCCTGCGCGATGAGCTCGGTCACCGTGTAGTTGCGGTACTGGAACGACGGCCCGAAATCACCTCGCAGCAGGTTGCCGAGATAGCGGCCGAACTGCTGCCACAGCGGTTCGTCGAGGTGATAGGCGCGGCGCAGGTTCGCCTCGATATCCGGCGACAGCACCCGTTCGGTGTCGAACGGCCCGCCGGGCGCGGCGCGGATCATGAAAAACGCAATCGCCACCAGGATCAGCAGCGTCGGGATGCCGGTGAGGAGCCTTTGCAAGGTGAAACGCAACATGGTCAGTGCTTGAGGATGCGCACGTCCTTGCTGTGATGGTGATCCATGATGTTCGGCGTATATCCCGCCACCCAGGGTTTCACCAGCCGCTTCGAGACGTAGAAGTAAATCGGAATCAGCGGAACGTCGTCGAGCAGCTGGCGCTCCGCCGCCTCGAGCAGTGCCGCGCGCCTCACAAGGTCCACCTCCGCCGCCGCCTGCTCCAGCAACGCATCGTACGCCGGGCTCGCATAGCCCGGATCGTTCTGGCCGTTCTGCGAGTGCATGAGCTGGGCGAAAGTGTAGGCGTCGTTGTAGTCGCCGATCCACCCCGAGCGGAACACCTGGGTGAACTCTTTCCGCTTGCGCGTTTCGAGGAACACCTTCCATTCCTGGTTCAGCAGCCGCGCACGCACGCCGAGCGTCTGTTTCCACATCGCGGCCAGCGCCCCTGCGATGCGCTTGTGGTTCTGGTCGGTGTTGTAGTGCACATCCACAGTCAGCGGCTTGTCCTCGGAGTAGCCGGCCTCGCGGTACAGGCGTTGCGCTTCGCTATTGCGCTGCTCCTGCGTCCAGTCGGCCCACTCCGGGCGCTGGCCGGTGTAGTTATCCACGGGCGGCACCCAGCCATAGGCGGGAATCTCTCCGGCGCCGGTGACGCGGCTGGTGATGATTTCCCGATCGACCGCCAGCGCCAGAGCCAGCCGCAGCTTCCGGTTGTCCTTGAACGGCGGGCGGGTGTTGTTGAATCCGAAATAGTACGAGCCCAGGTAGGGCGAAATGATCAGCTCGTTCGGCAGCCGTTCCCGCAGAAATTTCACCTGCCGCGAAGGCACGCTCTCGGTCCAGTCGAGCTCGTCGGCGCGGTAGCGGCTGATCTCCGCATCGTCGTTCTCGATCGGGTAATACCAGACCTCGTTGATGGTGGTCCGGGCGTCGTCCCAGTAATAAGGATTCCGCAGCAGCTTGACGTGCGACTGCACCACCCAGTCGGCCAGCCGGTACGCACCGTTCGAAACGAGCTTACCCGGACGCGCGTGACCCTCGCCAAATCGCTCGACCGACGCGCGGTGCACCGGGTAGGCGGTGGCGTGAGTGAGCAGGCCCAGGAAATATGGGGTCGGACCAGACAAGCGGATTTCGAGCCGGCGGTCGTCGATGGCTCGCACGCCGAGCGCTTCGGGCGGCAGCTTCCCGGTGATCACCGCCTCAGCATTATCGATCGGATAGAGAATGCTGGAGTACTCATTGAGCGTCGCCGGGTCGCAGCTCCTGCGCAGGCCAAACTCGAAATCGCGCGCTGTGAGCGCCTCGCCGTTACTCCAGCGCGCGGCTGGGCGTATATAAAAGGTGTACATGCGACCATCGGCGCTGACCTCCCAGCGCTCGGCAGTCCCAGGTACGATGCTGCCGTCGGGAGCCTCCAGAGTCAGCCCCTCGAACAGGTCGCGCATGATGTTAGAGCCGGTGACGCTCTCGACATGATGCGGGTCGAGGGATTCCGGTTCGGCGCCATTGCCCTTGCGCAGCACCTGCACATCGGCAAGCTCCTGGCCGGTTGCGCCGCCGATCTGCACCGCGGGGGCAGCGGGAGTGGTGGTCTCCGGCGGTGGCGAACAGGCCGCCAGAAGCAGAGCCCCGACCTGCAGTAGCAATGAGAATCGCGACTGGCGTCGCTCCCACAAGACAGAGCCCAGCACCTCAAACCAGCGTGTGGGAGCGGCGCAAGCCGCGATGAGCGCGAGCCATGACGGGCCTCGCTCCCGCAGAGGCGGGGACCTGCCTGTGGGAGCGGCGCAAGCCGCGATGGGCGTCGCGCCACAGTGCCTGTCTTTCATCCCCCGCGCAGCCGCTTCTTCTTCAAATGCACCAGCAGCAACGAGATGGCCGCCGGCGTCATGCCGGAGATCCGCGAAGCCTGCGCCAGCGTCACCGGGCGCAGCTGCGCGAGC
The DNA here is from genome assembly GCA_964403135.1 of uncultured Chromatiaceae bacterium. Lineage (GTDB taxonomy): Bacteria > Pseudomonadota > Gammaproteobacteria > Steroidobacterales > QUBU01. The sequence continues at coordinate 17,136 of CAYOFE010000019.1, forward strand.
TTCTGGCGGATCTCGTGCGACAGCCCGTGCACGTGCGCGTAGTCGAGATCATCCGGCAGCGGAGTCTGCGCATAACGGCGCTGGCGCTCGATTTCCTCGGCCTGCCGCTGCAGGTAGCCGTCGTAACGCACCTGCACCTCGACCTGCGCGACGATCTGCTCGGCCAGCTCGGGCGTCTCCTCCGGCACGGCGGGCCGCGGTCCGACCATCGGCAAGGCGGTCAGGCGGGCATGGTCGATCTCGGGCCGGCGCAACAGATCCAGCGCACGCTGCTCACGGCGCAGCGGCACACCGACCCCGGCGCCGCCGTCGAGCGCCTCGGGGCGCACGATGAGGTTCGCCAGACGCTCGGTCTCGGCACGCACTGCCGCGCGCTTGGCTTCGAACAGCCGCCAGCGCTGATCGTCCACCAGGCCGAGATCCCGGCCGATCGGCGTGAGGCGCAGGTCCGCGTTGTCCTCGCGCAGCAACAGCCGGTGCTCGGCACGGCTGGTGAACATGCGATAGGGCTCGGTCGCGCCACGCGTGATCAGGTCATCCACCAGCACGCCGAGATAGGCCTGCTCGCGGCCGGGATACCAGCCCGGCCGGCCGCGAGCCGCCAGTGCAGCGTTGATGCCGGCGAGCAGGCCCTGCGCTGCGGCCTCCTCGTAGCCGGTGGTGCCGTTGATCTGCCCGGCAAAATAAAGCCCCGCGACGGTACGGGTCTCCAGCGTCGGCCGAAGGTCGCGCGGATCGAAGAAGTCGTACTCGATCGCGTAGCCCGGCCGCGTGATGCGCGCCGCTTCGAAACCGGCGATAGTGCGGATGAACGCTTCCTGCACGTCGTATGGCAGGCTGGTCGACACACCGTTCGGATAGAGCTCGGTGCTGGTGAGGCCTTCCGGCTCGACGAAGATCTGGTGCGAGCTGCGCTCGGCAAAGCGCACTACCTTGTCCTCGATGGACGGGCAATATCGGGGTCCCGGCCCTTCGATGGCGCCGGTGAACATCGGCGAGCGGTCGAGCGCGCGGCGGATGATTGCATGCGTGGCCTCGGTGGTGCGCGTGATGTGGCAGGGCACCTGGCGCGGGTGCTCTTCGCGCCGGCCGATGAAGGAGAACACCGGCCGCGGCTCGTCGCCCGGCTGCACCTGCATCACGCTGAAATCCACCGAGCGCGCATCGAGCCGCGGCGGCGTGCCGGTCTTCAGCCGGCCGACACGGGGAGCGAGTTCGCGCAGGTGGTCGGCCAGCGCGATCGAAGCCGGATCGCCGGCGCGCCCGCCGGTGTGGTTTTCCAGCCCGACGTGAATCCGTCCGCGCAGGAACGTGCCGGCCGTCAGCACCACCGCGCGCGCCGCAAACCGCACGCCCGATGCGGTTTCCACGCCCGTCACCCGCTCGCCGTCGAGCAGCAGGGCCTCGACGCTTTGCTGGAACAGTTGCAGATTCGGCTCGGCATCGAGCAGCACCCGCACGGCCTGCCTGTATAAGAGCCGGTCGGCCTGCGCGCGGGTGGCGCGCACCGCCGGGCCCTTGCTGGCATTGAGCGTGCGGAAATGAATGCCGGCGCGGTCCGCCGCGCGCGCCATCACGCCGCCGAGCGCATCGATCTCCCGCGTGAGATGTCCCTTGCCGATGCCACCAATGGCAGGATTGCAGCTCATCTGGCCGACCGTTTCGATGTTGTGCGTGACGAGCAGCGTGCGCGCGCCCATGCGCGCGGCAGCAGCCGCGGCCTCGGTGCCCGCATGCCCGCCCCCGACCACGATCACGTCGAATTGATTGTGCTTGTGCATGAACCGGTTCCCGCGCAGCGCGACATTCTAGCGCGGCAGGGTGCGGGCATTGACCATAACCTGAAAATCGCCGGGGCCTGCGAACTCAGTCACAGCGCCATGGCAGGGGGCTCTGCAACCCTGCGCTGCAACGATGCCCGCTCGGCCCGCGGGTGCGCCTATAACTAAGTAAAGAACAACAAAGGCCATGAACAACATTGCAACACCCCCCGATGATGCTGCCGAAGCCGATCCGGGGCCCCCTTCGCAGGTGAGGCCGGAATTTGCGCACTGGCTGCCGACGCTTGGCTTCTATGCCGGCTGGACCGGATTGGCCTGGGTCAGTCACCTCGCCGGCCACAGCACCATCGACACGGTCGCCGCCGCGATCATGGCCGCCGGTATCCTCGTCACGAACGGGCTGCTGGCCTTCCTTGCAAAGCCGACGCAGGACGACGATGACCCCGCATTCGGCCTGGCTCGCAGCGGGCTCGCCGTCGCCTGGGTGACGGTGTATGCCGTACTGATCAACGGACACGGAGAACTGCTGCCTGGCATGTACCTGACGGCGGTGTTCCTGGCCGTATTCCAGAGCGGCGCCGAGCGCGTGCAGCAGCTGGCGCTTGCCTCCGGCGGCAGCTACGCGCTGGCCGTAGCGGTGCGCGCGCTGTCGAGCGCGGACGGCGCGCTGGTGTGGGGCGAGATCCTGCAGTGCCTCGGTGTGCTGATCATCCTCGGGCTCCTCACCACGCATGCGCGGCGCATCGAGGCCGGGCGGCGCGACCTGACCGACAAGGTTGCCCGCCTGAAATACGAAATGCAGCGCGTCACGCGCACTGCCGAGCGCGATCACCTCACGAAGTCCTTCAATCGCCAGTACATCATGGAAGCCCTGGTGCGCGAGAAAGCCCGCGCCGACCGCTCGGGCCGCAGTTTCAGCGTGTGCATCTTCGACCTGGACCGCTTCAAGGCGCTGAACGACGAGCACGGACACCTGGTGGGTGACCGCGCGCTCGCGGTATTTGCCAACCGCGCGCGCCGCGCATTGCGTTCCATGGACGCGATCAATCCGACGCGCTTCCGCCGCTCGCTCGGGCGCATGGGCGGCGAGGAGTTCATCGCCGTGTTGCCCGGCACCGGGCTGGAAGGCGCTGCGATCTGCGCCGAGCGGGTTCGCGAGGCGGTGGGCCTGCACCTGGTGGACGAGAAATTCCGCGTCACCGTCTCGGCCGGCGTGGCCGAGTATCGCCACGGTGAAACCATCCCGGAGCTCCTGACGCGGGCCGACCAGGCGCTGTATGCCGCCAAGCGCGGCGGGCGCAATCGCGTGCGCCTGAGCGCCGCGCCGGCGCGCAAAGACAGCTCGCCGCAAAAGCCCGAGCTACGCATCGTGCGCTGACCCGGGCGGCTCTCGCGGTGCAGTAAGCGGGATTGATTCGCTTCTTGTGGGAGCGGCGCAAGCCGCGATGGTCAGGTCGCGACGGGCGTCGCTCCCACAGGACGGACAGCAGGCGGCACAGCGGTCCCGGTGCGGGAGGGCTTCTTGTGGGAGCGGCGCAAGCCGCGATCATCATGCACCCGCGATGGACGGGGCAGCCAGCCGTGCTCACAATGTAGCCGGACTGCGCGAACCATCGCGCCTCGGGGAGCGGGACATGCGTCCGCACATCAGCGTGCTCGAACCGGCGTTGCCGGGCCGGATTGTCGACGAGGCCATGGTAGTGCTCGCCACCACTGGCGTGCACATCGAAGATGAGAAGGCGCTCGCGCGGCTGTCGGCGGTCGGCCTGGCCGGCGACGACGAGCACCGCGTGCGCTTCCCGCGTGCGGTCATCGAGCACGCGCTGAAGACCGCGCCCTCCTCAATCACCCTCTACAACCGCGACGGCGCCGCGCATGCCACGCTGGCTGGTGACAACGTACATTTCGTGCCGGCGTCCTCGGCGCTGCGCATCCTCGACCGGCACACGCAGGCCGCGCGCGAGCCCAATACAGCCGACTTCGTCGAGTACGTGAAGCTCGCCGACGGGCTCGCTCACCTCGACTACCTGTCCACCGCGTTCATCCCCAAGGACATTCCACAGGACATCGCCGATGCCTGGCGGCTGTACCTGGTGCTCGCACACTCCCGAAAACCGATTGTCTCGGGCGCGTTCACGTCCTACGGCGTACCGCGCATGGGCGAAATCATGGGACGCTTCCGCGCCTCGCGGCAGGATCTCGTCGACAAGCCCATGGCGATTTTCACCTGCTGCCCGAACACCCCATTGCGCTGGGGCGAGGACCCGATCTGCAACGTCATGGATTGCGCCGAGCTCGGCATCCCGATCGAAATCGTGCCGGTGCTGCTGCTCGGCATGATCTCGCCCGTGACCACCATCGGCGCGCTGGTCCTGCACACCGCCGAGGTGCTTTCGGGGCTTGCCATCGCGCAGCTCACCCGGCCCGGTACGCCGGTAATATTCGGCGGTGCGCCGGCCGCGTTTCACATGCAGCTCATGACCAACCCGATGACCGCGGTCGAAGCGCTGCAGTTGTACTGCGCCTACGCCGAGGTCGCCAAGTATCTGAAGCTCCCCTGCCAGGCCTACATGGCGCTGTCGGATTCCAAGTTCAACGACCCGCAGGCCGGCATGGAAACCGGGGTCGGCGCATTTCTTGCGGCCATGGCGGGCATTTACTCCGTGTCGGGCCCGGGCATGCTCGAATACGTGAACTGCTTCAGCCTGGAGAAGCTGGTCTTCGACGACGAGGTGGTCGCGCACGCCCGGCGCTTCATTCGCCCGGTGGAGATCCGCGAGGACCTGCCGACGCGCGAGCTGATCGCCGAGCTGGTGCGCGAGCGCCACGTGCTGACCGCCGACCACACGCTCGCCCACTGGCCTGACGAACTCTACCTGCCAGGCCCGATGGTGGACCGCACCAACTGGGACCAGTGGGCCGAGCAGGGATCGCGCGACTGGCGCCGACGCGCGCTGGACATGATCGACGAGACCCTCGGCCGCTACGAGGAGCCGCCGCTCGATGCGGCCCTGGACCGCGACATCCAGGACCTGTTCCGCCGCACCTGCAACGAGCCCGGTGTGGTGCTGCCGAAGTTCTGAGAAGCGCCGTGATCGATTACGCCCTGATGAACCAGTGCCTGTTCGAAGGCAAGCACGAGCAGGTCAGACAGATGACCGAGCAGGCGCTGTCTGAGGGCCTGGCGCCGATGGACATTCTCGAGGACGGCCTGATCCGCGGCATGCGCGTGGTCGGCGAGGATTTCCGGCACAATCGTATCTTCGTGCCTGAGGTGCTGCTTGCCGCCCGCGCGATGAAGGCCGGCATGGCGGTGCTGAAGCCGTTGCTCGTTTCGCGCCCCAGCATTAACGCCGCTGACGCGAAGGTCATCGTGCTCGGCACCGTGAAAGGCGACCTGCACGACATCGGCAAAAACCTCGTCGGCATGATGGCCGAAGGCGCCGGGTTCACCATCGTGGACCTGGGTACCGACACCTCGGCGGAACGCTTCATCGAGGCGGCGAAGAAGCACAACGCCGAGCTGATCGGCATGAGTGCCCTGCTCACCACCACCATGATCTACATGCGCACCGTAGTGCAGGCGTTCAGAGACGCTGGTCTCGGCCACATCAAGATCTGCATCGGCGGTGCGCCCACCTCCGCGGATTACGCGCGGCAAATCGGCGCGGACGGCTATGCGGCCGACGCCGCCACCGCGGTGCAGCTGTTCAAGGATCTGCTCGGCATCGCCGACCGGACCGGGGCATGACGCTGCGGGTGACGATCAACGGGCGCACCACGACGGGCCGCCCGGTACAGAGCCTGTTCGACTGCGCCGAGGCAGTTGGCGTGAACGTACCGACCTCCTGCATGAAGCAGGGCAAGTGCCGCGAATGCCTGGTCGAAATCGAGAGCGGCGTGGAACTGCTGAGCGCGCCTGCGCCGCAGGAAAAGCATCTGCACGGCGCTTTCCGGCTCGCCTGCCGCACCGGATTCGTCGCCGGGGCCAGCGGCGAAGTGCGCTGCCACACGCTGCGGCGGAGCGCGCTGCGCATCGAAACCGAATCGCGCAATCTCGATCTGCACAGCCGCGCGCCCGATCCGGCCGTCAGGCGCGAGGGCGGGAACGTTTTGCTCGACGGCAAGCCGCTTGTCACCACCGCCGGGCCGCTGCACGGGCTCGCGGTGGATGTCGGCACCACCACCGTCGCGGTGCGGCTCTATGACCTGGAGCGTGGCGCGCCCATTGCCACGCAGTCCTTCGAGAACCCGCAGCGTTTCGGCGGCTCCGACGTGATGGCCCGCATTCATTACGACGGCGAGCATGGCGGCAAGCTCCTGCAACGGACGCTGCTCGGCTATCTCTCCCACGCCATCGAAGCCCTGCCGGTGGACCCGCAGACCATCTACGAGGTGGTGATTGCCGGCAACACCACCATGCGCGACCTGTTCTTTGGCCTGGACGTGCAACCGGTCGGCCAGTTGCCCTATCGCTCGGTCACCGAGACGGCGTTTCGCAGCGGCAGCGCCACAACCACCAGCCTCGCCCGAACCGGCAAGCGGCTGCGACTGCCGATCCACCCCAAGGCCCGGGTCTATGGCTTGCCGCTGATCGGCAGCCACGTCGGTGCCGATGCCGCAGCGGTGCTGCTGGCCGTCAGCCTCGCCACCCGCGATGAAATCGGCGTGGTGATGGACATCGGCACCAACACCGAGGTCATCGTTGGCAACCGCGAACGGTTGATGGCTGCCTCATGCCCCGCTGGCCCGGCCTTCGAGGGCGGCGGCGTCAGCTGCGGCATGCCGGCACTCGATGGCGCGATTGAGCGGGTGCAATTAGAAGACGACGGCACGCTGACTACGACGGTGATTGCCGGTGCCGAGCCGGTCGGCATCTGTGGTTCCGGGCTGGTGGATCTGCTCGCCGAGTTGCGTCGCACCGGGCGGATGAACGCGCAGGGGCGACTCGCCGAGGATCACGCCTTCGTGCTCGATGCCGCAAGGCGCATCGCGCTCACCGAGACCGATATCAACGAGCTGGCGCAGGCCAAGGGCGCGAATGCCGCCGGCACGCGCATATTGCTCGATGCCTATGGCGTGCCGCTGGAGCACATCGCGCGGTTCTATCTCGCCGGCGGCTTCTCGGCGCATCTCGACCTCGATGCGGCCCGGCGCATCGGCTTGATACCGGACCTGCCGGACGAGCGGTTCGTGAAGGTGGGCAACGCGGCGCTGGCGGGAGCCGCGATCGCGCTCCTGTCGCGCAGCGAGCGCGCGGCCCTCGAAGCAACCGTGCGCGGCATCGAGCACGTGCGGCTCGAAGCGCACCCGCGCTTTTTCGACATGTTCGTCGAGGGCTGCCAGTTCGAGCCGTTTGGCAGCGCGCCAGCATGAGCGACACGCCGCGCGCACCTGCCGCAGCCGAGGTCGCCGCAGCCGTCGATCCGGCCAACTATCAGCGCCTGCTCGGCCTGCCGCGCCATCGCACGCTCGAAGGTCTGCTCGGCGAACGCGCGCAATGGGCGCGCGAGTGGTATGCACAGCATGGCCGGCCATTCCTGCACGCGACGCGCCACGCCATCGTCGAGCTCGGCGACGACAGCGTGCGCCTCGACGGCGGCCACCGGTTGTCGGGCCGGGCGCTCGCCGATCGCCTGCGCCGCTGGGAAGCGCACGCCGTGCTTGGGCTTGCGGCCAGCGCGGGCCCCGAGATCGACGAGGCCTGCACGCAGTTGTGGCAGGATGGCAAACCGGACGAGGGCTATTTCCTGGAGCGCTTCGGCGTGGCGGTGGTGGAGCAGTTGATCTTTTCGGCGACCCTCGGCGCGTGCCGGGAAGCGTCGGGCGCTGACGAGACGATTACGCCGCCCCTCTCGCCCGGCTGCGGGTCCTGGGATCTCGGCGAGCAGCGCGCGCTCTGGCAGGCGATATTCCCGGCGGAGGCGCTGGGGCCCATGCGCCTGCTCGAATCCGGCGGCCTGGAGCCGAAGAACTCGATGCTGGCCACCGCCGGTATCACGTGCCGGGCCGTGACTGCGACCCCGGCGGATGCCTGCCGCGCCTGCGACCTGCCGCGCTGCGCATTTCGCCGCGCCGCGTTCCGGGGTGCCTCATGAGCCGGCTGCTTGCCGCACTCCGCAGCCGTGTGCTGCTCGGCGATGGCGCCATGGGCACGCAGTTGCAACAGGCCGGGCTCGAGTCCGGCGGTTGCGGCGAGGCCTGGAACGTCGATCACCCGGATCGCGTGCTCGCCATCCAGCGCCGCTACGTCGAGGCCGGCTCCGACTGCCTGATCACCAACACCTTCGGCGCCTCGCGCATCATGCTGGCGCGCCACGACGAGGCCGCACGCACCGCCGAGATCAACCAGGCGGGTGTGACGATCGCACGCGAGGCCTTCGGCACGAAACCGGGGTTCGTGCTGGGCGACATCGGCCCGTTCGGCGGGCTGATGGAGCCGTACGGCGAAATCGCCCGCGCCAACGTCGAGGCCGCGTTCGCCGAGCAGGCCCAGGCGCTGGTCGCCGCGGGCGCGGACGCCATCATCATCGAGACCCAGACCGCGCTCGAGGAGCTGGAGGTCGCCATTGCCGCCAGTAAAGCTGCCGGTGCCCCAGCCGTGATCGGCTCGATCGCCTTCGACAAGATGGCCGACGAGGACGACGTGCGCACCATGATGGGCGTGTCGCCCGAGCAGGCCGCGGAGTTCATGGCCGGACAGGGCGTGGACATCCTCGCGCTGAACTGCGGCACGGGCGTGGACATGCGCATGGCGGCCCACATCGTGCGGCGTTATCGCGCGGTATCCGGCCTGCCGATCATGGCGCAGCCGAATGCCGGCGCGCCGGTGCTGGAGAATTTCAAGGTCGTCTATCGCGAGACACCGGAAGAAATGGCGCGCGGCCTGCCCGCACTGCTCGATGCGGGCGCCGCCATCGTCGGCGGCTGCTGCGGGTCGACGCCCGACCACATCCGCGTGTTTCGCAGCATTCTCGACCAGTGGCAGGCCCGCGCATGATAGTCACGATCGCGATCGACGAGGCCCAGGCCGACGCCTTTCTTCCCGCCAACAAGCTCGACGGCAGCGGGGTGGGCGTGAACTACGCGGACGCCTATCTCAAGGCCTTCAGGGTCACGCTGGAGGACGGCCGCAAGCTGCTCGCGAAACGCCGCGGCATCCGCATCACGCTCACCATCGGCGATGCCAGGGGCGAGGGGCTGCTGCGCCGCCTAGTGCACGGCCCCGACCCGAAAGTGCTGCTGCGCGCAGCGCTCAGCGAAGCCGCCGCTCAGCTCGGCGCGACGCTCCGCGTCGAGCCGGGGCGCGTGGAGATCGAGATCGATCCCTGAGCCGGTTCACGGCTGATCGGCCGGCGGGCGATCGAGGAGCTTGCGGCCGGTGAACATCGCGGAGATCAGGGAACCGCCTTCCCGCAGCTCGGCCACCACGACCCCGATGACGTGCAGCAGTACGGCGCCGACAATAATGAAAAACACCGTCTCATGAGTCTCGATGAACGGCCCGCGGAAGGCGCGCATCGCATCCCATGCGGCCGCGTCGACGTAAGTCTTGTCGCCGGCGATCAGCGTGGCCGGATCCACGCCCGGCGCGGCCACCCAGGCCGCGATCCAGGCACCGAGCGGCGGGTAGTAAACATCGGTGCCGGCGAGTACCGGCAATCGCCTGCACGATCATCAACAGCAACAGCACGGTCACCATGATGCGTCCCAGCGGATTGTGGCCGAGGTAGCGCAGTGCCGATGGCCATCAGCGCGAACACGCAACCCGCGTTTACCCAGTGAAAAATGCGCTGCAGCGGGTCCCACACCGCATACGCTTGCCACTTGGTGGCAGAGTTGTTTCGGCTCATGGCGGTTGCTCAGCTCGTGCCTGATCCTACCGCGGCCGCCCGGCAGGGGCCAGTTCCCCTATACTGCCGCGCACGTCGAGGGAATTTTGCGCAACGAGACCATCACGGTTCGCATCACGGAAAGCGGACAGACCATCGATGTCGTGGTGCTGGGCAAGCGCGCGGATCGTATCGAGGTGGTACTCGGCCATGGCGTTCATAACGTTCGCTGTGAACTGACGCCAACACGCAACAAGCTGGCTTTCGCGGGCACGGTGACGGGCCGCGAAATCGTCTACGAGCGCACGCCCTAGCAGGTCCAGACTGATCTCGACCGGGTGAACCCGTCGCTGCGCAACACCAGGCGGCGGCAGCGGGCCGAGACGAGGCGGATTTATTGTGACTCGTCCGGGGCAGCCGCAACGCCGTCCGAGGCCGGCGAGGTGTTGCCAACCCGTTTTCTGAGTACTCTAATCATCCGTCATTTATCGATAAAACCAGACCCGGGAGTGCTGCCATGCGCAAGATCCTCGCCACCGTCACCCTGCTCGGGCTGAGCGCCGCCACGCAGGCGCAGTTCATGCCCGAAAAGCTCTCGCCGATCGGCGAAAAGATCGCGGCAGCCATGAACAGCGATATCCGCACCGCCGCCGAGAAGGAGCGCGATCAGGAACGCAAGCCGCGCCAGACCCTGGAGTTCTTCGGCCTGAAAGACGACATGCGCGTGGTCGAGCTGGTGCCGGCGGGAGGCTGGTACACGAAGATCATCGCCCCGGTCGTCGCCGAGAAAGGCGAACTTTATGTGGCGCTCGGCACCACGCGGCTCGAACCGGTGCTGAAGTCCACCCCTGCGCTCGCCAAGGTCAAGGTCGCGCCGACCAACGCGAAGATGAGCCCGGTGGCCGGTAAGATGGGTTTTTTCGACCTGGGTGAATTCGACCTCGGCGTGAAGGACGCGGACGTGGTGCTCACCTTCCGCAACTACCACAACTTCTCGGCCAGCGCGCGCGCCAATCTGAACAAGGCCGTGTTCAATGCCCTGAAGTCCGGTGGCCACTACGGCATCCTCGACCACACGCGCCGGCACAACGAACCGGAAACCGCGGAGAACTGGCGGCGCATGGACCCGGTGCTGGTCATCAAGGAAGTGCAGGCGGCCGGCTTCGTGCTGGAGGATTTCTCGGCGCTGCATTTCACGCCCGACGATGAGCTGCGTTACGAGGTCGGCCGCAAGTCCGTGGCCGGCAACACGGACCGGTTCGCGCTGCGGTTCCGCAAACCCTGATGGCCGATTCATGGACCCGGTGCTCATCGCCACCGCCGCCGGACTCTCGCTCGGCATCACGGTCGGTTATCGCGCCGGCAAGGCGGTGGTCCTGAAAGTGGCCGGGCCTTTTGCGCGCAAGCCGCTGGCGATCATCCTGTCGGTGGGCGGGGCGCTCGGCTTCCTGGTGCCGGCCACGATCTTTGCGTTCTTCGGCACCCGCAACTTCGTCGCTCAGTCGGGCGGCGGGATGACGCTCGACTCGGCCGGCGCGCTCATCGGTGTCGTGGCGGCCATCGGCATCGTCATCGCCAGCGGGCTGGTGGTAGCCGCCTTCGCGGGGGGGCTGTGCGCCCGCTTCGCCGAGGAGTTCCGGGCGTTGAAGAAATAGCAGCCGGCGGAGTTCGATCATGGATGGCGGGCACGGCAACCAGCAGATCAACGTCTTCGGCGAGCCGCTCGCCGTCTGCAGCACGTGGCCGATGACCGGCTGGTACCGCAGCGGCTGCTGCGAGACCGACGAGCAGGACTTCGGCTCGCACACCGTATGCGTGGTCGTCACCGCGGAGTTTCTCGAGTTCTCGCGCTCGCGCGGCAACGATCTCAGCACGCCCATGCCCGAGGCCGGATTTCCGGGTCTCAAACCCGGCGACCGCTGGTGCCTGTGCGCCGCCCGCTGGCAGGAAGCGCTCGAAGCCGGCAAGGCCCCGCGCGTGTTTCTGCGCGCCACGCACCGGCGCGCGCTGGAGGTCGTGAAGCTGGCGGACCTGAAGGCGTATGCGGTGGATTTGAGCTGAGTGGCCTGGTGGCCGGCGCCAGAACGTAAGCTCCCCCGTCAAGTACACGACCGATAATCGGACTCTGCCGGTGGTGTTGGCCTCGGCATGAACTTAAACGGTGACAGCCGGCCGAGACTGTCGTGGGGCCGCTATTCGTTGTGTGCACGTATCGGCGTTTCGGTGATTTCGCGCACCTGCTCGAGCGTCTCGAAGGAAGAAACAGGCATCGAGTGCCTCATCGCGTCGCGCAGTAAGGGCGGGAATCGTGCAGGCGCCTGACGTCCGCTGGCGCGTCTTAATGGGTTGCGCCGTTAGCATGCACATGCCTCGCCTTGCCTGGGCGGGCACTTAACCGAGCCGTAACTGCAAAACACACAGCAGTCTCCCGGCTTGGGCCGGAGCATGATCCTGCAACCCGTGCACTCGTAAAAGAACAGGCATGAATCCGCCGGCATGGTCTCGGTGCGATGATGCCCGCAAGACGGACAGACGATGGTGGACTGACGCTGCACCGGCGGTTGCGGCGCGCAGGCAGCACACCTGCGACCCTCGACGGTGTTCCAGACCGCAGCCGCCACCAAACCGCCGAGACTGGAAAAAACCAGCAGCTGAGACAGCGCGACGTTGAAGGTATAGAAGATGCCCGCCGCGCTTGCGATCGCCACGACGAGCGGTCCCCACTTACGATGGGTACGGAACCCCATGACTGCGCCGACGACTGCCAGCGCAACAAAAACCTCAAGGACATAAACGAATGCACCTTGGTAGGGGGCCAACGCGCCGAGGCCGACGGAAGCGCCGACAGCAGTCAGAAGCGGCAGGCAGCAGGCAGGGGCGGCACCAAGCGCCCCGAAAATGGCGCCAACTGTGCCGACCTTCTCAAGATGGAGTTTCATGCCCTGTATGACACTTCGACGGCTATCGATGAGCCCAATAGCCTGGCCGCTGCCGCTGGTGAGCGACAGGGACAATCTTGACCTCGGGCTCCAGCCGATAACTCAGCGTGTAAGGATATCGGGATGGCAGGACGTAGTGGCGACAACCGTGATTGCGAACGGGCCAGCGTTGCGGGGCCTCGACCGCGGGAGTTACGCCAGCCGCTAACGCCAACAGAAAACCACGCGCTGCAAAAAGGCTTCGCCCGGCATACCAGTTGCGCGGGAATTCGGCATCCAGAATGGCTTCCGGATGCCATCGCGGTTCACTCGAAACCACGGAACAGGCGTTCTCGGACCTGCGACCAAGGCACCGTCTCGACGGACTTGGTGTCAAGCTCGGCAACTCGCCGCTTGATCTCCGCGTCCCAAGCCGCCTCCGCGCCCGGGTCCGCTTCGCCCTCAAGGCTTTCGATCACATCTCCGGCGAGTGCAGCCCGGTCGCTTTCGTCCAACGAGAGCGCCTTCTTCAGAATGTCTTTGGCGGTTTCGCTCATCGAACACGTATAGCTCCGACACGGTCAGCGACCGTGCCGAATGTAACCGCCGAACGATATTCATGCGACCTAAGCGTCGCATAACATCTTCTGGCGGGCGATTATGCGACCGGACCGGGTGGCAGCCTGTGCGGCGCTGAGCTTATTGCGATGCAAAAGCGAGTGAACCGCAGCGGAGCCTTGTGAATCAAGGCTCTTCCGATTCGTCGCGGTGAATGTGTACTCATGCGTGTACTCGAGGTCCGCTTGTCATGCGCCGCGCGCCTCTGCTTCACGCCGAGGCGCCCTCGAGCCTATAACAAGCCCAGCGCGTCGACCGCATAATGCAGGCAGTCCATCGCATGCGGCGGACTTCACCGCGACATTGGATGCCGCCGCCAT
>CAYOFE010000020.1:0-30249 GCA_964403135.1 uncultured Chromatiaceae bacterium
CAAACCGCTGCTCTTCGCACGGTGGGCCAACGGCCCGCACCTGTTCGGCCTTCCCGGCAACCCGATGGCGGTTGCGGTGGGCATGCGCTTCTTTGTAGTGGCGGCGATACGCGCTCTGCAGGGCCTGCCGGCCGAGCGCTGCCCGCTGGCGCGCTGCGACGGCGCGGTTCGCAAGCGCGCAAACCTCACGTTCTTCGCCAAGGCACGCGCAACCGTCGACGGCGCGGCGCGCCTCCAGGTCGAGGTCCTGCCCGGGCAGGAGTCATTCCGTATTGCCCCGCTACTGCGGGCAAATTGCTGGGCCGTCATTCCCGAAGGCCCTGAAGACATTGCCGCTGGCGATCTGGTACCGATCGCGCCGTTGTTTCCCGGAGCATTTCCCGAACCGGCCGCCTGACGATGCGCTGGCGCTGCTCGCCAATATCGTGCTCGGCCACATCGCACTGTGGCGCTGCTATACCAACTCAGTCAGCGCGCGGCAGCGAGACCCGCAGCGCCCGGCATGTCTGGCTCCATCATGCGGGTGGCCCGATGCCACGACGCGGTGGCGCGCATCGGACCACCTTGACATGATCTGATTGAGGCGCCGGTCTCAGGCCGGCTTCTGGGCCCAGGCGCTGCACCACCCCTTGGTGTTCACCAGCTTACCGGGGAACGCCGTGCAACCGCGCCACTCGCCGGTGCCAGCCTGGATCTGCACGCAGTTGGCGCAGGTCTGTCCGGGCTTGTAGTTTGGCGCCTTGGCCTTGTCGACCGTCGCTGCGTCGTGCGTGTACATGAGCGCTTTGGCGACCGGATCGTTCAGATCGAGGCGCGGCAGATTCGCCTGGGCAGACGCGTCGCGGCTGAGAAATACGGCGGAGACGGGAATGGCAACCGCAACCTGGCCAATGAAATTCCGGCGAGTCAGAGTTTTGTCGTGCATGATTCTTCCTCAGGGAAACGTGGAAAAGCGGCCCGGCATGCTAACAGCCGGCGGCCCGACTGGCATTAGCAGAATTACCTAAGCGCCGCCGGGCGGCAATCACGTCAGCGGGTCGCGGTCGTCGCCCAGGCCCTGCGGCGACGGGCCGCCGTCTCGACCAATGCCGCAGCGCGTTTCGACGTATCGGAATCCGGATGTAACTCCAGACCGGTCAATTAAGTCGCGGCCGGCGGGTCGCGCCTGCATTGTGCCGGCACAGGCATTAGCGCGGTGGTTCAGGGCATACCCTATTCGGGCTCGTTCCCGAGAGCCTCGGAACAATGCGCGATCGTCAGGTCGTATTGGCGCAGCCCGGCGTAAACAGTGCGGAGGTTGCTGAGCTCCGCAGCCTCGTGACTCTGCGACACCGCCGCGCTTCGACGGCGCGGGTGCCTCCAAAAAAACGGTCAAAACCCCTTGTGTTACAAATTGTTACAAAGGGTTACAAAGCCTTACATCAGGACCCCGCCGGGAAAAAGACCGGCTCCGGCTGCAGCGCCAGGCCAATCTGCCCCGGTCGTCCCGACGAATTGCAGGCCGGGCAGCTAGCGTTCCGGCTCGCGGGCGGGTAGCGGTCGCGAGAAACCGCCGTTTAGACTATCGACCCGATATAGATCGAGCCCGATGAGCAAAGAGAACCCCGCCATGGATGTGCGATCGCTGTGCCTCGGCCTGCTCTGCTATGGAGAGGCTTGCGGCTATGACCTGAAGAAACGCTTCGAAACCGACTTGCGGCATTTCTACACCGCGGGCTTCGGTTCCATCTATCCGGCGCTGGCCGAACTGGCCGATGCCGGGCTGGTGAATTGCCGCGCTTTCCCGCAGGAAGGCAAGCCCGACCGCAAGGTCTATCGCATCACCGAAGCTGGCCGCCAGGAATTTCTGCGCGTGCTGCGCACTGCAAACCCGCAGCACAAGTTGCGCTCTGAGTTTCTCGCAACGGTGTATTTCGCGGAACTCATCGAACCGGAGCGGCTCCGCACTCTGCTCGACGAACGCCTCCGGCAGTTGCGCGAAGCAGTGGCGCAGGTCGAGGCGCTTGCGAGCAAGCGCGATCCGGGTGTCCAGCCCGGCGCGCGATTCGTGGCCGGATTCGGTGCAGCGGTGGCCAAGGCGGCGGCTGAATACATTGATGCCAACCGGCACCTGCTCGACCGTGCGCAACGCCGCTCGATACGCGCTACCGGAAAAGACAGCTCACCCGATCGAACTCACGCCGAAAGCCTGATATGAACATTGGCGACATGCTTGCGTCCCGCCCGTGGCTGGTAGCCGGGCTGATCACCGCCGCGGTCGTGGCATGGCTCGCCTCCGGCACACTGCAGCGGGCCACGGAACGCGCCGCTGAGAACAGCGGCAACAACGGCCCTGCGCAGCCGCAAACCGATCTGCTTCGCGTACAGGTACGCACCCAGGACGCCGAGCCGGTCACGCGGTTCATCAGCGTTTATGGGCGCACCGCCCCGGCGCGCACGGTGGAAATCAAGGCGGAGACCAATGGCCGCATCGTTGCCATCGAAACCGCGCGCGGCAAGTACGTCAGGGCCGGCACGCCGATCCTGCGCCTTGACCTGCGCGACCGGCAGGCGCGCCTCGACCAGGCGCGCGCCAGCCTCGCACAGCATCAGGTAGCCTACGAGGGCCAGATCGAGCTGAAGTCCCAGGGATACGTCTCCGAAACCCAGATCGCTGAAACACTCGCCAAGCTCGAGACCTCGCGTGCCGAGCTGGTGCGTGCCGAGCTCGATCTCGAATACATGGTGATTCGCGCGCCGTTCGACGGCATCCTCCAGGAGCGCACCGTCGAGGAAGGCGATTTCGTTCGCGCTGGCGACCCTGTCGCCACATTCGTCGACAACACCCGGCTCATCGTCACCGGCAGCATTGCCGAGCAGGACGTGAAATACGTGGCGGTCAACAACCAGGCCACGGCAAAGCTGGTCACCGGACAGAGCGTCAAAGGCCGGCTGCGTTATCTCGCCCCGGTGGCCGACGCATCGACGCGCACCTTCACCGTCGAGCTGGAGATCCCCAACGGCGACGGCGCCCTGCCCGCCGGCGTAACCGCGGAGATGCAGATCCCCGCTGGCGAGATGCTCGCGCACAAGGTTTCGCCCGCCCTGCTGTCGCTTGCCGCTGACGGACAGGTCGGCGTCAAGACCGTGGATGCGCTCAACCGCGTCGTCTTCACGCCGGTTGAAATCGCGCGCTCTGAACCGGACGGCGTCTGGATCACGGGGCTGCCGACAACCGCCAGCATCATTACCGTCGGGCAGGGCTACGTTTCCGCCGGGCAGGCAGTCAAACCCATTTTCGCCGAACCGGACAGAGCGCTCGCCGCCGAGCGGGCGCAGGGAGCGCAGCCGAAGTGAACGCGCTGATTGATCTCTGCGTGCGCCGCAGCCGCGCCATGGTGGTGGCGCTGCTGGTGATCCTCGGTGCAGGCGCCGTCACCTACAAGACGATGCCGAAGGAGATGGAACCCGACATCGAGTTCCCCTACATCAACGTTGAAGTATTTCTCGAAGGCGTGGCCGCGGAGGATGCCGAACGGCTGCTGGTGCGCCCGATCGAGCAGGAACTGCGCAATCTCGAGGGCGTGAAGGAGATGCTCGGATCGGCGAGCGAGAACCGTGGCTCGGTCACGCTGGAATTCGAGCCCGAGGTCGACGTCGACCAGGCGTTGCAGGACGTTCGGGCACGGGTCGACCAGGCCAAGGCGAAGCTGCCAGTCGATGCCGAAGAGCCGCGGGTATCCGAGGTCAAGTTCTCCCGCTTCGACCCGATGCTCGTAATCAACCTGGGCGGGCAGGTTCCCGAGCGCACCCTCAACCGCATCAGCCGCACGCTCAAGGATCGCATCGAGAGCGTCTCGGGGGTGCTCGAGGTCGCCCTGGTCGGCATCCGCGAGGAACTGCTGGAAATCATCGTCGATCCGCTGGCTATGGAGAGCTACGGGCTGTCCCCCGCCGACGTGCTGAATTTCGTCCAGCGCAACAACCGGCTGGTGGCGGCAGGTGCCCTGCAGGCCGAGGCCGGGCGTTTTGCCGTGAAGGTGCCGGGCGTCATCGAAACGCCGGAAGACGTGCTCAGCCTGCCCATGAAGGTCGAGAACGATCGCGTCGTGCACTTCCGCGATATCGCCACGGTGCGCCGCACCTTCAAGGACGCTGAGAGTCATGCCCGATTGAACGGCGAGCCGGCGGTCGCGCTGGAAGTCGTGCAACGCACCGGCTCGAACATGCTGATCACGGTCGACGAGGTCAAGAAGGTCGTCGCCGCGGTCACCAGGGATCTGCCGCCCGGCATTACGCTGACCTACTCCCGCGACAAGTCGGTGTACGTGCAGGAAAACGTTTCGCAGCTCGTCAACGACGTCGGCACGGCGGTGATCCTCGTGACCCTGGTACTCATCGGCATCCTCGGGTTGCAAAACGCACTGCTCGCCGGAGTCACGATTCCTGCCTCGTTCTGCGCGGCGTTTCTCCTGCTGTCGATGACCGGCATGACCCTCAACATGGTGGTGTTCTTCGGGTTGATCATGTCGGTCGGCATGGTGGTCGACGGCGCTATCGTGGTCGTCGAGCTGGCCGACCGGAAAATTGCCGAGGGGCTGGACCGCAGCGTCGCTTATGCCGAAGCCGCCAAGCGCATGGCCTGGCCGATTTTTTCGTCGATCGCCGCCACCATGGTAGCGTTCCTGCCGCTGGTGTTCTGGCCCGGGCTGATCGGCAATTTCCTGAAGTTCCTCCCCGTGGTGCTGATCTATACCCTGTTCGCCTCGCTGGTGATGGCGATGTTCTTCGTGCCGGCACTCGGTGCGATCTTCGGGCGGTCCGGGCATTTCGACGCAGCGACGCGTCATGGGCTGATCGCCGCCGAGAGCGGCGATCTCGATACGATCGGCGGCTGGACCGCGCGCTACCTGGCGGTCGTGCGCCGGGCGCTCGACCGGCCCTGGGTCACGGTCGCCGGATTGTCGAGCTTGCTGCTCGCCATCTACGTGGCCTATGCCTTTGTCGGCCGCGGCTTGTCGATGTTCCCCTCGGTCGAGCCCGAACACGGCAGCGTCGACATCCGCGCCCGCGGGGATCTCTCCACAGGGGAGAAGGACCGCCTGGTGCGCCTGGTCGAGGAACGCGTCTACGGCGTAAAGGGCGTCAAGTCGATGTACGTGCGTACCGGCGCGGCCAACCGCGGTGCGGCGCCCGACCAGATCGGCTCCATTCGCCTGACGTTCGATGATTGGCGCACGAGGCCACCGGCCAAGGACATCATCGCCGAGATCCAGAAACGCACTGCGGCTTTTGCCGGCCTGGTGATCGAGCCGCGACTGCCGCGTGAAGGCCCGATGCAGGGCAAGCCGGTGACGATAGAGGCCGCATCGCCGTCGCTCGATGCGCTGAAAGATGCCGTGTACAAGATCCGCGAGGTGGTCGCCAGGGCGCCCGGTGTCCTCAATCCGGAGGACACGCGCCCCCTGCCCGGCATCGAGTGGCGCCTGCAGGTCAACCGCGCCGAGGCGGCACGGTTCGGCGCCGACGTCAGCCTGGTCGGCAGCATCATCCAGCTCGTAACCAACGGCATCAAGCTCGGTGCATTTCGCCCCGACGACTCCGACGAGGAAATCGACATCCGCGTGCGCTTTCCCGCCGATCAACGCAGCCTCGACCGGCTCGGCGAACTGCGCATCCCGACGCGCTCGGGCAACGTGCCGATCGGCACCTTCGTGACGCGCGAGGCGGGCGAAGCCACGCGCACCATCATGCGCACCGACACCCGGCGCACGATGCTGGTGCAGGCCGACCTGGAGAAAGGCGCGCAGATCGGCCCCGTAATCGCGGCGGTAGAAGCGGCTCTGCCCACCCTCAATCTCGACCCGAGCGTCGAGGTCCGCTTCAAGGGCGGTGCCCGCGATCAACAGGAAACCGCCAGTTTCCTCGCCCGCGCGTTCATCGTCGGCCTCGGCCTAATCGCAATGATCCTGGTGGCGGAATTCAACAGCCTGTTTCAGCCGCTGTTGGTGTTGACCGCGGTGCTGTTCTCCACCGGCGGCGTGCTGCTTGGCCTGATAGTCACGGGGCAGCCCTTCAGCCTGATCAATTGCGGCATCGGCACGATCGCGCTCGCCGGGATCATCGTCAACAACAACATCGTGCTGATCGACACCTACAACAGGCTGCGCGACGCAGGCATGGAGCTGAAGGAAGCAATCCTGCGCACCTGCGCGTTGCGCCTGCGCCCGGTGCTGCTCACCAAGGTGACCATGATCCTGGGCCTGCTGCCGATGGCGATGCGCCTGAACATCGACCTGCTCGACCGCAATGTCTATTTCGGCGGGCCTGGCACAGCGTGGTGGGCCCAGATGGCATCGGTGATCATCGGCGGGCTGATCTTCGCCTCGGTGCTGACGCTGGTGCTGACGCCCAGCATCCTGATGATCCAGGCACGCAGCCTGGAGCGGCGCCGAGCGCGGCGCACGAGCAAGGCTTCCGCAGCCGGCGGCGCCCCGGCCTCGAGCCCCGCGGCGCCGGAGAAAACCGTGTAACCGGCTTTAGCCGCGATTCCATGTCGGGTCTGAAGACCCTCCTGCAATAAGCGCATGCCGGGCACGATCACCCTGACCACCGATTTCGGCAACCGCGGGCCCTTTGTCGGCGTGATGAAGGCAGTCATTCTGCGTCATGCGCCGGAGACGACCCTCGTCGATCTGACGCACGGTATCCATCCCGGCCAGATCGGCGAGGCCGGCTTCTGGCTGTCACGCGCGTGGCACCAGTTCCCACCCGGGAGTGTGCACGTCGCAGTGGTGGATCCTGGAGTCGGAACCTCGCGTCGCATCCTGGCGGCGATATGCGACGACCACGTGTTCATCGCGCCCGACAATGGACTGCTGACGATGATTCCCGAATTGCGCGAGCGCGGCCGCTGGCATGAACTCACGGAGAGTTGGCGCATTCGCCAGGGCTGGCCCGAGCCCAGCCGGACCTTTCACGGCCGCGACATCATGGCACCACTGGCTGCGGCGATCGCCAGCCGGCGCGCACGGATCGAGGACATCGGACCCCTCGCAACAGATGTCGTACCGCCGGCACTCCCCGACCCCGTCGTCAGCGCCAACACCGTGCGTGGTCAGGTCGCGGCCATCGATACGTGGGGCAACCTCATCAGCAACATCGACGAGAGCCTGCTGCTCGGGTTAGACACGCCTGCCGTGGAAGTCCGCGGTCATCACGTCCCGCTGGTCGGCACCTACGGCGAGGCAGCGCCTGGAGCGCTCGCCGCACTCGTGAATTCCTTCGGTGTGATCGAGATCGCCTGCAATCAGGGCAATGCCGCGCAGGTTACCGGCGCCACGTATGGCGACCCGGTTGTGATTTCGGGACGAGCGCCCGCCCGCAACGAGGCGGCTGCGACAGTACTCGGAGCCTCGGCCTACCCGCCGGTCTTGCCGACCTTCGCCCAGGTATCGCGCAGCGTTACGATGCGATTGAAGGCCGGCCGGCCCGGTTTCGAGTCCACGCGGTCAGTAACGAAATAGCCGAGCCGCTCGAACTGCACACGATGCTCGGGGGGCACGTCGGCGAGTGAGGGCTCGAGGAAACAGTCGCGGCGCAGCTCCAACGAGCCCGGATTGAGAAATTCCTTGAAATCACGTCCCGACGGGTCGGCGTCCGGGCGCTCGACCGTGAACAGCCGGTCGTAGAGCCGCACCTCGGCCTGAACGGCACTTCGGACGGCCACCCAATGAATCGTGCCCTTGACCTTGCGTTCCGCGGCGGGCCCGCTGCCGCTGCGCGTGTCGGGGTCGTAGGTGCAGTGGATCTCCATGACCCGTCCAGCGGCATCTTTCACCACATTCTCGCACTTGATGATGTACGCATAACGCAGCCGCACCTCACCGCCGGGGCGCAGGCGGAAGAAGTTCTTCGGCGGGTCCTCCATGAAATCGTCGCGCTCGATCCAGATCTCGCGCCCGAAGGGCAGTTCCCGGCTGCCGAGCTCGGGCCGCTCCGGGTGGTTGGCCGCCGTCATGGTTTCCGCGCGATCGGCCGGATAATTCGTCAACACCACCTTCACCGGGTCGAGCACCGCCATCGCGCGCGGCGCCCGCGCGTTCAGGTCATCGCGCACGCAGCTGTCGAGCTGCTCCATCTCGATCAGGTGTTCTTTTTTGGTCACGCCGACGCGGCTGCAGAATTCACGCAGCGCCTCGGGCGTGTAACCACGCCGGCGCATACCGAAAATCGTCGGCATGCGCGGGTCGTCCCAGCCGGCTACCTGACCCAGTGCGATCAACTCGGCAAGTTTACGCTTGCTGGTCACTGTATAGGCGAGGTTCAGGCGCGAGAATTCGTACTGGCGGGGGCGGTGCGGCAGGTCGAGCTGGTCGAGGATCCACTCGTAGAGCGGACGATGATCCTCGAACTCGAGGGTGCACAGCGAGTGCGTGATGCCCTCGATCGCGTCGGAAATCGTGTGGGCAAAATCGTACATCGGATAGATACACCAGGCGTCACCGGTGCGCTGGTGAGTTGCCTTGCGAATGCGGTACAGAGTCGGATCGCGCAGATTGATGTTGGGCGAAGCCATGTCGATCTTTGCCCGCAGCACATACTCGCCGTCGGCGAACTCGCCGCGGCGCATACGTTCGAAGAGATCCAGGTTTTCCGCCACCGGCCGATCGCGGTCCGGGCTGTTACGCCCCGGCGCGGTCAGCGTGCCGCGGTACTCGCGAATCTGTTCGGCACTCAGGCCGTCCACATAGGCCTTGCCCGCCTCGATCAACTTTACGGCGCAGGCGTGGATCTGCGGAAAGTAGTCCGAGGCGTGCGTGAGTCGGCCGCCCCAGTCGAAGCCGAGCCAGTGCACGGCCTCGACGATGGCATCGACGTACTCCTGGTCCTCGCGGACCGGGTTGGTATCGTCAAGGCGCAGGTAGCATGTGCCGCCGTTTTCCGCGGCCACGCCGAAATTCAGGCAGATGGACTTGGCGTGACCGATGTGCAGGTAGCCGTTCGGCTCCGGCGGAAATCGCGTCACCACCCGCCCCCCGTGCTTGCCCGCGGCAATATCGTCAGCGATGATCTGGCGGATGAAATCCTTTCCGCCGCTGTCATTGTTCTCGGACATTCTGGCTCGTTCGCAACAACCCCGGACGGGACATCATTCTGCCATGCCTAGCGCACCACGAGATCGCCACGTGCCTCGAGTTCCGAGATCAGGTCGCGCTTGATGAACGGTGCTGTCAGGAATCGGCGCAAAGCCTTGCCGCGCGTGAGCCACGCAATCCGCGCACCCTGCTTCTGATTGGCCAGCGCCTGTTCGGCGAGCCAGGGAGTGACCGTCTCGACCGTGTCGCCGAGGATGTTCATGACCCGCTTGGCCCGCTGCCACTCGCCGGGATCCCGGGTCTTCGACGAATACACCAGCAGATCCGTCGCGACGATACCCGGGCTCAACGAGCCGATCAGCACCGGCGAGTCGCGGTATTCCTTGGCCAGCGCCTGGGTCAGGTAACGAATCGCCCGCTTGGTTGAACCGTAGACCGCAAGACCCGGCGAGGTCATGCCATCGCTGCCAAAGCCCTCAAAGGTATAGATCTGCCCCGACCCCTGTTTGAGCATGCCGGCCAGCGCAACCTTGCAGCCGAACAGCGTGCCGGCCAGGTTCGTATCTATAGTCGCCACGATCTGGTCGCCGGGCAGTTCGTCGAGTCGCAGGCGATCGGTGGCGATAGCGGCATTGTTGATCCACATGTCCACCCGCCCGAAGCGGCCAACCGCTGCATCCCACAGCGCCTGAACCGACGCCAGCTCGCGCACGTCGCACGTGTGGCCCAGCAGCGAGTTGCCGGCACCGAGATCCTGCACGGCGCGGCTGACTGCGTCCGGGCTGCGCCCGCTGATGACGACCTGATGGCCGCGCTTCAGGAACTCGACCGCCAGCCCGCGCCCGATGCCCCGTGTACTGCCTGTCACCACGATGGTCTGTACGGCCATGTTCTCCTCCTGTCGCTCCTGTTGTCTAA
This sequence comes from uncultured Chromatiaceae bacterium, assembly GCA_964403135.1. GTDB lineage: Bacteria > Pseudomonadota > Gammaproteobacteria > Steroidobacterales > QUBU01. The sequence goes on from CAYOFE010000020.1 coordinate 9,996, forward strand.
CGACCCGCTGTGGGCGCGCGCCCGTCGACACCGGCCAATCGCAGCATCGCCAGCAAGCCGATGACCGGCAGCATTATCGCCGCACCCAGGGCGAACGGCGCCGCCATGCCGATCTTCGAATAGACGAGGCCGGATACTCCGGGGCCGACCACGCGCCCGAGCGCGCTGGCCGCCTGGTACACGCCCATCACGGCGCCACGCTGGTCGGCGGCAGCGGTCTTCGACACCAGGCTCGAGACGCTGGGATTGAACAGGCCGATGCCGATACCGAACAGCACCACGCCGGGCACCACCTGCCAGATCGACGCGGCGAGGGCGAAAAACACCAGCCCGATGCTGAAAAAGAATCCCGAGGCTATCGCAACGGCGCGTTCACCGGCTTTCTTCGTCAAAGGGCCCATCAGCCCGCCCTGCACCAGCGTCTGGGTGATGCCGAGCCCGAAGAACACGATACCTATGTTGCGCGGCCCCATCGCCAGCACGTCATTCGCCCACAACGGGAATATCGATTCCATCAGCGACATGGCGACGTAGAAGATGAACCCCACGATCAGCAGATTCCACAGCGCGGCGCGCGCGGCATCCGCACCGCCAAGGCGAGCCGCTGCGCGCGGCCGCGAATCCGCTGTGCGAACCCATAACGGCTTGCGATGCGCTGCCGCCAGGCTCTCCGGCAGAACGAAAACCGTTCCCAGCATGGCCACCATGCTCAACGCGGCGGATGACAGCGCCGGCCATTCGTAATTGGCCGACGCCAGCTCTGCGCCAGCAAGCCACCCACCGATCGCCGGGCCAAACGTGAACCCGAGCCCGAGCGCGGCACCGACCATGCCAAGACCCGCGGCGCGCTTTTCCGCTGTGGTGATATCCGCCACGTAGGCGAACGCCGCCGAGATATTGCCGGCCATCAGCCCGCCCCACACGCGGCTGGCGATGACCATTTCCACTGAATGGGCATAGGCGAGCGCGACGTAGCCGACTGCCTGTCCGAGCATGGTGAGCATCAGCACGGGCCGACGCCCGAAGGCGTCGCTCATGCGCCCCCAGATTGGCGCGGCAATGAACTGACCGAGGGTAAAAGCCGACATTGTCCAGGTAATGACCTCCGGGGTGGCGCCGAAGCGCTCGGCATAGAACGGGAACAGCGGCAGGATGATGCCGAACCCGACCATGCCGACGAACACGATGAGGCACAGCACGATCATGGCGAATTGACTGTTGCCCGAGGCTGCATTAGCTTTCCCGGCGGACATCTACGCCACTGGCCGCGCTTCTGGTTGCACCGGCAGTGGTTGTTATGGGACGGACACGGGGATGCGCACGGCACCGGCATCGCAGTCGGCGCTCTCGCCAGCCGGCGCTTCACCCCACAAGGGAGACCTACATGTTCAACCGCTGCGTATTCTCTTTGGTTCCAAGCGCGATTTCCATGGCCGTTGCCGCCACTCTTGCAGCAGGCAGTGCTGTAATCGCTCCGCCCCTGGCGATGGCACAGGAAGTCGAAGAGATCATTGTGTCGGTCCGGCAGCGCGAGGAATCGGTGCAGGACGTGCCCGGAACGGTGTCGGTCCTTTCCGAGGAGGCCATCGAGTCCTCGGGCGTGCAGCGCGCACGGGACTTCATCGCGCTGACGCCGGGCGTATCCATCGTCAATGCCGCCGAGGTGGCCGACAGCCAGGTCAACATCCGCGGCATCAACGGCACGCGGGATGCTGAGACGAATTACGCGCTGATCATCGACGGCATCCTGATGACTAACCCCGCGGCACTGAACCGCGAGTACTCGAACCTGAAGCAGGTCGAGACTTTCAAGGGCCCGCAGGGCGCCATCTACGGCCGCAACGCCGCCGCGGGTGCGTTCGTGATCACCACCGCACAGCCCGGCGACGAATTCGCCGGCGATGTAAAGGCCAGCTACGCCGAGGACGACTCGTACCTCGTCTCAGCGCTGCTCGGTGGGCCGCTCGGTGAGACACTGAAGTGGAGCCTGAGCGGCAATTACCGCGACACCGACGGGTTTTACAAGAACAAGGATACGGGCAACGCCTATCCCTCCGAGTACTACCCCGACCCCGGCTGCGATGATTGCGTGGACTATTTCGAGGACTGGGATGTTGCGGGCAGACTGGTGTGGGAGCCAAGCGAGGCCATGAGCCTGGACACCAAGGTCCGCTACGGCGAAGTTGACGCGGGCTCGATCACGTTCAACTCCGTGTTCCATCTGCCGGTACCGGTGCAGTTCGGCGCCCCGGCCACGTTTTACGAGAACGTCAACGAGCACGACTTCCAGTTTTACCCGAATATCAAACCCTTCAACGATCAGGATTCCCTGGAAATCTCCACGAAGCTCGACTATGACCTCGGCTGGGCGGACCTGACCGCGTGGGGCCTGTACAGCGATATCGACAACAGTTTCGGCGCGGACGGCACCAGTGGCGCATTCGGTTTTTTTAACACACAGCAGCGCTGCATCGACAGCACGGCAGCGCTGACGGGCTTCCCGCTGAACTCCCCGCAGTTCGTGGGGACGAGCCCCGTGGCGGTGATCTTCGACCCGAACGGCTCGCTGTTCGGCGCCTACACCCCGACCGCCTGCGACGGCACGCAGTACCAGGTGCGCAACCAGGAGGACTACTCCTTCGAGGTCCGCCTCGCCTCAAAGGGTGACCAGAAACTGCGCTGGCTCGCGGGAATCTATTACCTGAACATCGACCGCGAAGTGGGCGTCAACCTCGGCGCCGACGAGGGCTTCGGCATCATCGAGTCGCTATACACAAGCGATGCGCGCAACCCGACGCAGCAGCTGGTGCACGATGAGTTCGATACGGACGTCTATGCCGTGTTTGGTCAACTGGCGTACGACCTGACCGACACCATCGAGGCGTCGCTCGCGCTGCGCTACGACCGCGAGGAGCGCGACGTGCACAACCTGGTGCCGGCGGGCGCCACCACCACCTACGTCGACACATGCGCCGATGATCCGCTCATCGGCGGCTCGGATCCGACGCCGGGCGTGGATCCCATCAACCCGGGCCTGTGCGCAACCGGGTCCATCCCGGATGCCAGCGAAGACTTCGACCAGGTGCAGCCGAAATTCTCGCTGACCTGGGATGTGCTCGAAAATCTCACGGCATTCGCCACCGCAGGCATGGGCTTCAAGAGCGGCGGCTTCAACAACCAGGGTTCGGCAGCCACGGTCGATGGCTTCATCAACAACGGCGTCGTCGCGCCGAACGACGTGTGCGGCGACGGCTCCCAGCCCTGCACACCGGTAAACATCCGCGACGATTACGACGAAGAGACATCCTGGTCATACGAGGTCGGCGCCAAGGGCGCTTTTCTCGATAACCGCCTGCGCGCCGAGCTGACGTACTATCACACCGACGTGGACGACATGCAGTTCTTCGAGTTCTTCGTCGGGCCGTTCGGCCTGCTGCGCGTGGTCTCCAACATCGACGACGTGGATATCGACGGCATCGAGATCGGCCTCGACTGGGCCGTGGCGGACTGGCTGCAGGTGTATGCCGGGGGCAACTGGCTCGACACCGAAATCAAGAAGAACAGCGCACGGCCGGACACGGTCGGCAACGAATCGCCCTATACGCCCGAATGGACCGGCAACGTGGGCGCGCGCATGACCTGGCCGATGACCGAGGCGCTTGATTTCGTCGCCAGCCTCGACGCGAGCATGGTCGGCGATACCTGGTTTCATGCCGTGCAGGGCCAGTTCCGTCCGACGCTGTTTACCGGATTTGGCTTCGGGCCCGGCGAGTACACGGTCGCGCAGCGTGACGCTTACACGATCATCAACGGCCGAATCGGCGTGCAGGCCGAGAACTGGAGCGTGGTCGCCTTCGCCAGGAACTTCTTCGACGAGGAGTACGTGGAAGAGGTCATCCCGGCGCCCGAGTTCGGCGGATCGTTCATCCATGCCGGCAGCCAGAGCCGGATCGGCGTCGAAGCCACCTACAAGTTCTAGACAAAACCGACACAAGCGACGCACAAAGGCCGGATTCCCCGAGGGAATCCGGCCTTTTGCCTTGCGGCAAGGCCGAAACCGCGGAAATGCAGAGACCGGTCACAATTTCAGTTCGAACTGCTTGTTTTTGGCCGGTTTCGTACTATAGTGCCGATCGATAAGTCCCTGTACGCACGCCAACGACAGGCCACCGCTGGCCTGACAACAACAAGCGTGCCAACGGTGACGGCGCCCGGCGGACCCGACCGGCGCCCGAAGCAGAAGAAATTGACGAGGGTCCTATGTGCCAGATTTCCGATCGATTCTTTTCCGCCGTTCGCGTCCTCACGGGTGACGGACCCGTAAAGCAACGCCTCTTGAGTGCCTACAAAGAGCACCTCGACAGCCTGCGCGAGGACGAGGTTCCTGAGAGCATCCGGCAGAAATTCGAATCGCTGCGCCAGGCATTGCACGCGGTCCAGGGCATTCGTGGCGAGAACCCGGTCGATGCTTCCGTGCGCAAGCTGTCGCCGGCTGACGCCCAGCGCTACGCGACGAGTATCCTGCTCATGCTGAGCGAACTGGTGCGCGTGAAGGGCTCGAACGAGCGCCTCTCCTTCGCCAAGCCGGGCCGTCCGGCTCCCGAGCCCGCGCCAACCGTCATTCCCGGCGTCATTCAGCTGCGCGGCAAGGCCAGCTAGAAAAGCGACACGGCGGACAGGGCGGGGTTGGCCCATAGCTGAACCCGGCCGCCGGCAGTCCTCCTCCCCGCTCGCCCCGCATGCTTATGTAACCGCGGCTTCGAGGACATGACCACCCCCGCGCCCCAGCGGACGGCGGTGCTATACTTAAAACGATTTTGGCCGGCGAGCTGAACCACAATACCCTTCGTGCGCGGGATACCTGGCGCAGAACTGCCCGGCTTCATGATTTATCTATCTACCCATGCAATGCCGGCAGGCTTGGGCCGGATCTGTGCACATGAACGAGACAGCCGACAATGTGGCACCTGCGGCGGTTCGCACGACCGCCACGCTGCGTTCCACGCGGGGCTTGACGATCCTGGCCTGGCTTTTCTCGATCTTACTGACGCTCGCCCTTGCCGAGTTTGCGCTGAGGGTCTATATCGACAATTTTGCGCTTGGCCGCAACCTTGCGAACTCCCCGCGATTGCTGCTGCAGATTCCCGGCTCGGACCGCGTCTATGGCATGGTCCCGAACCTGCCGCCGCCTGTCGGTACGAATTCCCTCGGCTTTCGCGGCAGGGAATTTGCAGCGGAGAAACCCGCGGGGACTTTCCGCGTGCTGATGCTCGGTGACTCGATCACCTTCGGCAATTCGGTGAACTGGGACGAAACTTTTTCTTATCGGCTGCAGGAGCAGCTCAATGCCTCTGCGACCGGCTTGCGTTTCGAGGTGCTCAACACCGGCGTGTCCGGGTATAACACCCGCCAGGAACTGGCCACCCTGCGCGAGATCGGACTCCGGCTTGCCCCGGACGTCATCGTTCTGAATGTGTGCCTGAACGACTCCGATCCCGTGAAGCAGCTCTACGGAGTTGCACTGAAAAACGAGACGAAGGTCAGCGGCTGGGCTGACGTGAACCTCCGCACCATGGTGGAAAGTTCATACCTGCTGACACTGCTCAAGCACGCGGTTACTAAAGTCATCAAGCTGGTTGGAGGCAACGTTCGGACACTGAATTCGCCAAAACTTTTTCTGGATTCCCGTGTCCGGGAAACCGCATGGCAGAAAATGAAGGCGACAATGGCCGAGATCCATGAGGAGGCGAGCCAGGCTGGTATCCCGATGGCGGTAATCATCTATCCATACAGCTCGCAGCTTTCGTTACCGGCGGATCAGCGCGTCCCGCAACAGGACCTCCTGGCGTTCTTTGCCACCCGGGGCGTGCCGGCGCTGGACGCCACTCCCGCTTATACGAAGCTGGGGCAATCAATGTTCATCGATGAGTACGTCCACCTGTCGCCGCAAGGGCACAGGCAGATCGCGGCGGCAATCGCCGATCACCTGTTGGCGCACGGACTTCTCCCGGTCGCGACCCTGGGACGACCAAACGAACGCACCGGTGGCTGAAAAACCTGCGGACTGACAGAGCCGCTCAGACGGGACGCCTCAGGTATTGCCCGGCCACCTTGCCGACCACCCTGCCGTTGTCGTACACCACGTTGCCGCGCAGGAAAGTCGTCCTCACCTTGCCGCTGAGCTCCATGCCCTCAAAGGGCGTGTAGCCCTGCTGCGACTCGGAATCCGCGGCGCGCACCGTCCAGGTCTCATTCGGGTCGAACAGCGCGAGATCGGCATCGAGTCCCGGGGCGATGTCCCCCTTGCTGGGCAGGCCAAAACGACGCGCCACGTTGTAGCTCGTGAGCTTCGCCATCTGGTTCCAGGACAGGCCGCGCTTGCGGCCCTCGCTGACCAGCGCCGCAAGCAGGTACTCCGTGCCGCCGAAGCCTGACTTCGCGAGCCAGATGTCCTTCGGCTTCTTCTTGTCCACCTTCATCTCGTGCTTGCAGCAGGCGTGATCGCTGCATACCCAGTCGATCCCGCCCTCGAGTAGCACCTCCCAGAGGAATTCCACGTCAGGCCGCGGGCGGATCGGCGGGTTGACCTTGGCAAGCGGGCCGCAGGGCGCATCGGTATCGAGCATCAGGTGGCCGATGGTGACCTCGCGACGGAAGTTGATGTGCGGAAAGACCTCGGCCATCTGCAGCGCCGCCGTCACCGCCTTGCGCGAAGTCAGGTGCAGCAGGTTGATGTTCGGCAGATCGGTCTCGTTGGCGAGATAGGCGGCGATGAAGATCGCCAGGCCCTCGGAGTGCGGCGGCCGCCCGGCGCTGTAGGCATGCAGCCCCGTCAGCTTGCCCTCCTCCTCCACCATTTTCGTGTAGGCCGCCATGATCTCGGCCGTCTCGCAGTGCAGGCTCAACGAGATGTGCGGCGCCTTGTCCGGGTGCTTTTCCATCGCCTTGCGCACGCCGCGCATCACGAACTCGAAATGCGCGATGTCGTACTTCTCATCCTCGCCGATCATCAGGAACTCGCGCTGGTTCTGCGAGCGGCCGTGCAGCCCGTGGCCACCGTAGAACATGAAGATCTTGAACGAGGTCACCCCGAAATCCTCGACCAGCATCGGAATCTCGCGGATGTGCTGACGGCTCATCGGCGCCAGGTGATAGGCGTAGTCGACATGGAACCTGCCCGAGGAAATATCGAGCACTTCGGGGAAAAATTTCCTGTAGGGACCGCCCTTGTTCAGGTAATAGCCGCCGGTGCGCATGTAATTGATGCTGGTGGTCACGCCACCCTGCGCCGCGGCGCGGCTTTCCGTCACGGCATCCTCGGCCAGCGGGGAGTAGATGCCGGTGTGCATGTGCGGGTCGACCAGGCCCGGAAATGCCAGGCGCTTTTTGCCGTCGTACACCGCCTTGGCCTCATCGGCCGGGATGCCCGGCGCTACCTTGACGAACTTGCCCTTGCTGATGGCGATGTCGGCGTCCTCGACCATCGCGGCAGTCGGGCGCACGACGCGGACGTTCTTGATCAGGAGGTCGAACTGCTTCTTGGCGGCCATAGAACCCTCTGGTTGTCATGCTCCGCGACGGGCGACCGGGGGCCCGGACCCCGGTCGCGGGCGCGACAGGATACCGTAGAACGGGGACAGACTTAAGCCTGCCCCTTGCGCTTACGGCAAGCCCAGCGCCCCGGGGTTCATGAGCCCGTCCGGGTCGAGCAGGCGCTTGAGCGAGCGCACCAGGTCCCGGACCGGTGGCTGGCGCGTGGCAAGGTACGGATAGTCCTTGCCGATCTGCAGGTGGCTGGCGCCGTTTTTCACGCACAGCGCCTGGATGCGCTCCTTGATCTCGGCCACCAGGGCCCGCCCCCGCGGATTTGCGTCGTGCTGCGGGATTTTCGGCAGCAGCGCCGCCGGATACACCCGTCGATGATAAATCGTCTGCTCGTCCTCCCACAGGAACGTGGGCTCGTAGATAAACGCGTTGCTGCCAAAGAACATCAGCATGCGGGTGAGCTGCACGCGGTGCTCGCGCATGCGGTCGCGGTACTCGCCGAGCAAAGCCTCGATATCCGCGTGATGCTGCAACACTTTTGAAAACGGCAGCACGCCGTGCGTCGGTTTCCAGCGCTCCCCGTTTGGCCCGAGGATCGGCGTCAACTCCATGAAGGGATTGGCGTGAAAGTAAGTCGGAATCGTGTTGGCGACTTCGGCGCCGTGACGTGAAACCACATTCCGGACCACGGCCAGCTTCTGCTTCGCCTCGGCGTCGGTGAGCCCTTCGGTGCTGAAATGCGCCGAATACACCGCGTGCTTGAGGAAATTGCGGCCCGCCAGCCCCATGCGCAGGACCTGCAACGCGCCGTCCAGCGGATTCTTCGCCGACAGGAATACCGACTTTGCCGCATCGAGCGGGTCGGCCGTTTCCATGCGGGTCAGAGCCGTCTTCTGCTGGCGCGGGTCGAGGCCGAAATTCTGTGCGACAACATTCAGGCGCGCTGCTTCCATCATGGCCGTCAGCGCCCGCGCACCGTCCGGAAAACCGAAGGAACAGGCGGCGAACCCCTCCGGCTTGCGGATCAGGCGCAGCGTCATGCGCGCTTTCACGCCGAGCGCACCCGCATCGCCGACGAACAGCCCCGTGAGGTCGGGCCCGTAATAGCGGAAGAAAGGCGAACTGCCGATCCCGCCTCCGGAACCGGTCGAAACCATCTCGCCATTGGCAAGAATCACGTCCATGCCGAGCAGGGACTCGGCTGACACGCCGTACAGGCCCGAACCGTAGTTGACGGCGTAGTGCGACATGCCCCCGCCCACGGTCGCGGCAAGGCCCGAGAACGGCCCCCACATCGGCGTGCGCAGCCCCTGCTTCGCCAGCGTCTCGTACAGCCGCGCCCAGGTGACACCGGGCTCCACGGTAACGTACATGTCCTCGGCATGGATCTCGACGCGGGTCAGCCGGGAGGTGTCGATGCATACCGTTCCAGGCCGGGTTGCCAGAAAACCATCGGTGTACGAGGCTCCGCCGCCGCGCACGACGAGTGGCGCGCGGTGATGCATGCACAAGCGCACCGCTTCCTGGAGTTCATCGACCGTCCCGGGCCGCGCAACGGCCACCGCGAGTTCGTCGGCCTGTCGGTACACGTCGGTCGAATAGAACACGCGGGAATCCGGGTCGGTCAACAGGTTCTGCTGCCCGATGGCGGTCGCGAGGTTCTGCAGCAGCACGGATGAATGGTTCACGGATCGTCCCCTGGCTGCGACGAAGGTATCACAATGCAATCGGCATCACGGCTCGACAGGCAGCAATCCGGGGGCTCCGGCGGCCGTGGCGGGCGACTGGATTCAGCCGCGCGCCCTTCACCTGACATACTCTTCGATGAAATCACGGATGCGAGAGACATCCACGTAGATGCCCACGCCGCCACCCTGCGCGCATACATCGCCGACGACGCCACTGGCCACACCGGCAAGCACTGGTGTACCGTCGGCGCGCACGAGCAGCAATGGCCCGCCACTGTCGCCCGCACAAGGACCTGAAACCCGGTCCGCGTAGGCGAAGCGGCTGCCGTCCCACTCCAGCGTATGCAACTCGACGTCGGAAACGACCAGACGCTCGGCATACCCGCTGCGTGCGGAGCGATAGCCCCACCCCGCGATGATGGCCTTGACGTCGGGGCGCAGCAGCTCGCGCGCCTCGCTCGCGCTGATCAGCGGAACCACAGTGTGGCCAATCGGTGTGACGAGGCGCAGCAGTCCGACATCGTATTGGCCGGTCTGCGCATCGTAGCGGGGATGCGGGATCGCCTTGTCCACCGGCAACACCGCTCCCATGCGGCGGCTGGCGTTGCCGGCGTGGACCTCGATGCGCAGCGACGTGCAATGGGCCGCCGTCAGCACCCAGCGCGGCGTAATCAACTGGCCGGTGCACACGCCGCCGGACACCGGATCGGTAAGGGCAACGGCCCACGGAAAGCGCTCCGCAAATACCGCATCGGTGGCCGATGCCCCATTGACAATCGCAAGCCCGGGCGGCGGCGCGAGGCAAAATACCGCAATCGCCGCTCTTGCCGCCAAACAGACCGTACGCACCTGCCCTCCCTTCCGCCGCGGGCCATAGCCTGCGCCAAAATGTACTTATAATGCGCCGGCCTTCCTCCGCGGGAAACCGCCCGAGACCGGTATGACAGGCGATACCAAACTATACATTGAGAATACCTTGCGACCTGTCAGGACTAGCCCGCGATGACGCGCCGTAGGCCAAGAGTGCTGCTGGTCGGCGCGGTTCCACCGCCGTTCATGGGCCCCACCCTCGCAACCGAAGTGATCCTGCGTTCGTCGCTCCGCGACAAGTTCGAGCTCATACACCTCGACACTTCCGACCACAGGCCGCTGGACACCCTCGGGGCAATTGATTTTCAGAATATCTACCTCGCCCTCAGGTCGTACGTGATCATGCTCGCGATGCTGCTGCGTTACTGGCCGGACCTGGTTTACATCCCCATCAGCCAGACCACTCTCGGCTACGTAAAGGACTCCGCGCTGATTATCCTGGCGAAGCTTTTCCGCCGGAAAGTGCTCTGCCACTTGCGCGGAGGCTACTTCCGCGAGTGGCTCGCATCCGCCAGCGGCCTCACGCGCTGGTACGTCCGGGTAGTCCACTCCCGCGTGGATGGCCAGATCGTGCTCGGCGAGAAGTTGCGCCCGTTATTCAGTGAACTGCTGCCGCCGCAACGCGTGCATGTCGTGCCAAACGGCAAGGACATCAGCTATCCGGCCAAAGCGCCGCCGGACGGGCGGATCCGCGTGCTGTACCTCGCCAACATGGTACGCACCAAGGGCGTGCTCGATGTCCTGCACGCCGCCCCGCTGATCATTCAGGCTTGCCCGGATACCGAGATCGTTTTCGGCGGCGCATGGGAGGACCCGGCAGTCCGCGCCGAGGTCGACTCTTTCCTGTCGGCAAATCCCGGGCTACCGATACGATGGGCCGGAAGCGTCGCGGGAACTGCCAAAACCAGCCTGATCAATTCGGCGGACATATTCGTTTTCCCGACGTACTACCCATTCGAAGGGCACCCGTGGGTGATAGTCGAAGCGCTGGCTGCCGGGCTGCCGGTGATTTCGACCGACCAGGGCGCGATCACCGAGTCGGTGATCGATGGGGTAAATGGCTATATCGTTGCAAAACGTAACCCTGCCGAGCTGGCCGCCCGCACGATCGAGCTGATCAGAAACAGCGCGCTGCGGGCGGCGATGGGCGCGGCAAGCCAGCGGCTCTATGCCGAGCAGTTCACCGAAAAGCGCATGACGGAGCGGCTGGCCGACTCATTTCACGCGGTCATCGGCGCAGGCTCGCGGCGCGCTGATACGCCCGACTGAGCGATCAGCCCGACTCACGCATACCGAGACGGGTGAGGAGAACCTGCCACGCGAACCGTGGCAACGCGGTCTGTCGCACCAACCGGCTCGGCTGTCGCAGCAGCCGGTACGCCCACTCCAGGTTCGCTGACCGGAACACCAGCGGCGCACGCTGAACGGCGCCGGCAATCACGTCGAAGGTGCCGCCCACGCCCTGGCAGACATTGACCCGCAACGAGGGCAGCCAGCGCGCGATCCACTGTTCCTGCTTCGGGCTACCGAGCGCCACGAACAGGATATTCGCGCCGGAGTTGTTGATATGATCGATCAATGCCGGCATCTGCTCTTGCGTCACATATCCGTCGCGGCCTCCTGCGATCTGCAGCGACGGATATGACTCGCGCAAGACCTCGCGGGCCTTGCTGTTGACATCCGCCCGCGCCCCGAACAGGAACACCCGATAGCCTTTGGCCGCACTGTGCTCGCATAGCGATACCATAAGGTCGGCTCCCGGGAGTCGATCGGGCATACGTGCCAGTCCGAGGATGCGCGCAGCCGTGACTACGCCAATGCCGTCAGGAATCAGCAGAGCGGTCGACTTCAGCAGCGCCCGCAACTCAGGGTCGGCCTGCGCACGCATTACTTTTTCGGGGTTAACGGCCAATATTGCGCCCTGACCGTTCGTCGCGATGAGTCCATCTACAAAATTGAGGGCCCCCGTCTGCGTGACACAGTCGACCGGCACGCCCAGGATCTCGATGCGCTTGATCCTCACGTCATCCAGCTCCGGAAAGTTGCAATATCTTCTGTCATCCGATCCTGCAGGTCCGCCGCTCGTCCGTTGATTACGCGGGTCACAAACTGCCAAGGCAAGGGCCTTCTGGCCGCGGCGGTAATGGTGCAGATCGGCTGCGTGCGTCCGTAACCGGTCGACCGCAAACCCGGACCCGCATGACTGCCGCCACGGTAAGAGCGTAATTCGTCCGCCCCATGGATCTCAAGGATCATGTCTTCTCCGAGGCGCCAGCGCGGCCCGGCGCCTTCGACAGGCAGTGCGATATGCCAGGCCAGCATCAGCTTGTGAATCCCACCGCCTTCGATGAAGTCCCAAACCAGCACCGAGCCGCTGTCACGCAAGCTCAGCCCCCGCCAGTGAATGATGCCGTCGCCGTCGAAGGAGCCACGATACCGGGCCAGTGCGCGGTTGAGCCCTGGGCGGGCATCAATCCGGACCAGTTCGCAATCGCAAGCACCCGCCCACATAAAAGCGCCAGTCTGTCGCGCCTGGTCCGAGTCATCCACGCTCACGGTGTTATGGGCCGCGGTGGAGCGGAAATAGCGGCGGGCGGCGGCCTCTCCGGTATAGGTGAAAGTGCCGGTGTCGACCAGCACCTCGCGACCGTCGCACCACATCTGCACCGACAGCGCGTCCGCGTGGCCATGGGCAAAAGCGGGCGCCATACCCAGCGGCCCATGATCGAAGAGCACGGTGGTTCGCCCGGGGGCCGCGGCGCGCCACAGGAGATATCCCGCACCGGGGAAAGCTACGGTCGCCGTTCTGGCGACCTCATATTCGGTCTCGGATCGGCACCTGAGCCACGGTGACAGGGCGTAGCCGTCGTCTGCGTCCCCGACCGGCGGAACCTGCCCGCAAGCCTCTTCCATCAGCGACAGGAAGCGTTGTGCGCGCGGCAGGCGATCCACCAGGCCGGCAGGCACCGTCTCGCCGCGGTAGCGGAGTAGCGCTGCGACCAGCGCGCCAAGATCCCTGATAAAGCGCAGGTACCAGAACGCCTGCTCGATACCACCGCCGTCGTCGAAGATTTGCCGGCGCAGTTCGCTGTCCAGGAGGGAGAGGCCCTGTCGCTTCCAGCGATCTGCGCCGGTCAGCTCCGGGAACAGGACGCCCGCATAGGTCAGCCCGGCCGCCTCGGCGACGGTATGGTTGCCGGCAGACGAATACAGCGACAGGCGCCCGCTGATCAGGGCCGCGTGCGAAGCGACGATCGAGACCAGCGCCTCGTATACCTCGCGCGGCCGCGTGAGCTGCGAGCGCACCAGGTCGACGGAATGGCACACGGCAATCAGGCGCAACGCACACTCCATCGCAGATATGTAATGGATGCCGACAAGGGGCGGATTGGCGGCAACCCAGGACAGCAATGCATCCTGCAGCAGCTCAATGGCATGCCCGGCCTGCGCGTCCCGGCGGCTTCGCGCAATCAGCGCCAGCGTAACCAGCCATTGCAGACGCGACGGTTCCCAGGCCACGCGCACGTCCCCGTACGGGTTGCCCTCCCGGTACGGTATCGCGCCGAAGAACCGCCGTGGCCAAAGCCGACCGGTATCCGGGGCGCGGTGCCAGACATCATCGACGGGCTGCCACTGCCAGGCGTGCCCGAGCGCCGTCAACTGCCCGCGCAGCGCCTCGCTGGCGGAAGCGCCGCCAGCATCAAGGGTCCATTCGAGGTCGGGAAGCTGTGCATGATTCGCATTGCAGAACGCAGCGGCTTCGGCTAGCCGCGGGTCAGCTCGTCCCCATCCAGTTCCGCGTGCCGCCTGCAACTGCAGCCATTGCAGGTTGCCTGCCGCGGCGAGCCGGTACGTGATCTCGGGCGGGCTCATGACGCTGAGCCGGCGCGCGTACCAGCTCAGGCGTCGCCATAGGGACATCGTCGTCGGCACCCGTGATGGCGCGTTTTCAAACCGGGTACTCCTCGCCGGTGTTCAGGCTGCGTGCTGCGCGGATGCAGGCGCGCGAAACCGACTCGATCTCCGCCCAGGCCATGGACGGCTCGCCGCCAGCGCGCACCTCGCTGGCGAAGGCGCGCATCTCCTGTGCAAATCCCTTGTCACGCTTCCCGGAACGGAAACGCTTGCGCTGGCCGCCGCGATAGCATTCAGTGACGACGAAATCATCCAGTACCAGCGACCCGCCACCGCCAAACGCTTCGAAGCGCTCCTTCGGCAAGGCGGTATCTCCGCCCGCCGCGTAAACAATGCTCCCGACCGACCCGTCGCTGAACCCGAAGGTGAGGATGCACTGGTCGTCCAGCATGGCGGAACTGTGCCGGGTGATGCGCCGGCCGCGCACGCTTACGGGCTGGCCGCCGCAGACGTACTGCATAAAGTCGAGAAAATGGCACACCTCGCCGATGATGCGACCGCCGCCAACCGCCGGATCCTGCACCCAATGCTCTGCGGGAATGGCGCCGGCGTTCACGCGGTAGGTCATCACCAGCGGTTCGCGATGCCCCGCGAAGAACTCGCGGGCCCGCCGCCCGTGCTCCGAGTAGCGGCGATTGAAGCCAACCATGAGGCGCTGGCCACGCGACGCGGCGGCGTGGCGGGCGGCACTCACGGCAGCCAGTTCCTCCTCGGTCAGGCACAACGGTTTCTCGACGAAGACGTGCTTGCCTGCATCCAGCGCCGCGATGACCAACTGCGCATGCGAGTCGTGGCGTGTACCAATCAACACCGCATTTACTGCGGTATCGGCGAGAACCTGCTGGTAGTCGGTCGTGCGCCCGGCGATGCCGAGCTTGTTCCCGATCGCATTGGCCGAGATGCCGGTCCCGGTGCAGACCCAGCGGATCACTACATCCGCGAGGCCCTTTAACTGTGGTAACAGCATGTCGCGCACGTGCGAGCCGGCGCCGATCACGCCGATTACCGCCCCCTCGGCGGCAGCGGGCGCCGCGATGTCGATCGCACGGGCAGGTGACGCGGCGACCGGGTCCGGATACCGCAACAGGATGCCGAGATAGGGCTCGGTTCCGTCCATCATCAGCTGGTAGGCGGCCTCCGCCTGCGCGATGTCGTAGCGATGCGAGGTCAGTTGCCTGACCTGCACCCTGCCCGCCTGGAGCAGCCAGAGGAACGCCTCCATGTTGCGTTGCTCGGTCCAGCGCACGTAGCCGTAGGGATAGTCGAGACCCTTCTCCTCGTAGGCCGGGTCGTATCGACCCGGTCCGTATGACATCGACAGGCGCAGTTCCAGTTCCTTGCGATAGTAAGGCTCACGCGGCAGGTTCATGCCGACGGCGCCCACCACCACCACCCGGCCCTTGCGGCGGCAGATCTCGCCGGCCTGCTCGACCGGTGAGTTATCCTTGGTGCTCGCGGTGATGATGACCGCGTCCACGCCGTGACCGCCGCTGGCCGCCATGGCGGCGGCATGCAGCTCGGCTGGGGGGACAACGTCGTCGGCGCCGGAGGTACGGGCCAGTTCGAGCTTATCCGCGGCAATGTCGGCAGCCACCACCCGGCAACCGCTCGCCTTGAGAATCTGCACCGTCAGCTGCCCCAGCAGCCCAAGACCGATTACGGCCACGATCTCACCGAGATGCGGCTCGGCCTGGCGCACGCCCTGCAGCGCAATCGCCCCAAGCGTCACATACGCAGCGTCGTCGAAGTCGACGCCAGGAGGAATATGAGCGCAGAGATTGGCCGGCACGTAAACCAGCTCGGCGTGCGAGGCATAATTCTGGCCAGCGCAGGCCACACGGTCGCCGACGGCGAAACCCCGCACTTCTTCCCCCACGTCGACCACGATACCGGCGCAGCTGTAGCCGAGCGCGACAGGTGCGTCGAGACGCTCAAACACCATCTTCATGGTGTCGACTAGTCCTTCCTTACGAATTCGCGCGAGTACTTTGCGCGCCATCTCGGGGCGTTCCATCGCCTTGCCCAGCAGGCCCTTCTGCGCCACGTTCACCGTGGACTTTTCAGTGCCAGCGCTGATCAGGGAGCGCACGTTCGCGACGATCAGCCCGCCTGCACCGCCGCCCGGCGCTGGCACGTCCTCGACCTTGAGCTCGCCGCTGCGAAAATTCTGCACGACCTGGCGCATGTGTGACTGCCGATCAGAGTTGCGAGATCATCCGGGCTGCGACGCTATCGTATGATAAACGCGCACTGTTGAATTCGAGGGCCTGACGCCGGCGCGCCTGGCGCCGGGATAAGTCGTCGCACGCAAGTTCGGCGACCGCCTGTGCAAGCTTCGGCCCCAGCCCGTCGGGGGGGAAATACCAGCCGTTAATGCCCTCTTCCACGAGGTGGCCAACAATATCGCGATCCTCCAGGAGTACCGCCAGGCCGGTGCCCATCGCCTCCTGGATGGAGATCGCCGCCTTCAGCCACACGCCAATGTCGCCGGCGCAGTAGAGCCGGCGCGTCTCGTCATGGGAAAGAAACGGCAGGCAGACGATCGCATCAGGACACGGCTGCGCCTTTATGAAGGTCTTTAATTCGGCCTCGTACTCGTCCCCCATGAACCCGGCGATGATGTAGCGGACGGGTTTCCCGGCTGCCGCCAGTGCGGCAACCAGGCCGATGACGCGCTCCAGGTTCTTGCGGCGGTTGACCCGCGTGCAGGTCACGAGCACGACCTCGCTTGCCGCAATGCCATGGCGCGTCCGCACCTCGTTACGATCGACTTCGCGAAAGAAGAACTCGTCGGGGTCGTACCCCAGGGTGAGAACGAGGCCCTTCGCGGACAGCACCGCCCGTCCGGTGGCGTCAAGATAACCGCGCACGATGGACGGTGTCTCGGCATGGTTGAACACCACCCGCCGGCTGTGCGCTATGGCTTTCCTGTAGAGCGGGCGCTTCATCAGGAAAAACAGCACGCGTTGCAGAAGATGGCGCAGCCTGCGCGAGCGAGTGCTGGTATCGACATAGTCATGCGCGTCGCCGAACACCGTGACGATGGCGGCCCGGCTGCTGACCGTGAGCGACAGCAGCGAGCCACCGAAAAGCTTCGCGAGGCCGATGATGATGATCACGTCCGGGGCGTAATCGAGTACGGCGCGGCGCAGGCCGCGGCACAGCACGTTAGCGCTGAAGTCGAGCGTGGCCGGCAGGCGGAGAATGTCATAGCCATAGCGCGGGTCCCGTCCCAGCCCCGCAGGGTAACGATCGCGGACAATCTTGCGCGCCGTTGGCGACACCGCAGTCGAGGTGAATACCCGTACATGGTGGCCGAGCCGGCTGAAGGCGCGAGCGAGGTAGATCTCCTGATATCCGAGCTCCGGCGTGTAATGACCAGAAACGACGGCAATCCTCATACCTTGCGGAAATAGGCGGCGATCTCAGCACAAACATATTCGATCTGCTCGCGGGTCAGCTCCGGGAACATTGGCAGCGACAGGATCTGCCCCTGGTAGCGATACGCGACCGGGAAGTCACCCGGTTGGTGACCGAGATGTGCGTAGGCCTTGAGGAACGGCAGCGCCACGGGGTAGTGAATACCGGTCTCGATGCCACGCTCGTTGAGGTGGCGCTGCAGCCCGGCGCGATGCGCGGTGCGCACCACATACAGGTGGAACACGTGGGTGGAGTTACTGCGGACCTTCGGCACGACGATATCGCCGACGCCGGCCAGCAGCTCCCCGTAGATGCGCGCGTTTTCCTGGCGGCGCGCGGTCCACCCGGCCAGGTGGGGCAGCTTCGCCGACAGGATCGCCGCCTGCAGCCCGTCGAGGCGGCTGTTGATACCCTCGATCTCATGCTGGTGCTTCACCAGCGATCCGTGATTGGCGTACATACGCATCCTGACCGCCAACGCCTCGTCAGCCGTGACGATGGCGCCCGCGTCGCCGTAGGCGCCGAGGTTCTTGCCCGGGTAGAAGCTGAACGTGCCCACCCGTCCCATGGTGCCCGCCTTGCGCGATTGCCCGCCGGAGCGGTACTCGGCGAAATGCGCCTGGGCGCAGTCCTCGACCAGGTGGAGGTTACGTTCCTCGCAGAGCCGCTCGATCGGCGCCATGTCCGCCGGCTGACCGAACAGATGCACCGGGATAATGGCCCGCGTGCGGCCCGTAACCTTGCGCTTCACATCCTCCGGATCGATGGTGTAGCAGTCCGGATCGATGTCGGCGAATACCACCCGCGCGCCCGCCTGGGCGATCACCTCCGAGGTGGAAATCCAGCTGTTCGCCACGGTGATGACCTCGTCACCGGGGCCGATGCCGAGCGCCTTAAGGGCGATGTATATCGCGTCGGTGCCGTTGGCGACGCTCACGCAGTGGGGTACGCCGTAGGCCTGCGAATACTCCTGCTCGAAGCGATTGACGTATTTTCCCCGGACGAAAGCCGTTTCGTCGATCACCGCCTGGATGGCGCCATCGATCTCGTGGCGGATGCTCTGGTACTGAAGCTTAAGGTCGACGAATGGGACTTTCATGCCGTTCTCACAGAAAAAACCTACAACGATCGCAGCTTGCGTGCGGGGTTCCCGGCGTATATGCCGGGCTCGAGAATGTCGCGTACCACCACCGAACCTGCGCCGATCACGACATTGTCAACAATGCGCACCGGCAGGATCGTGGCATTGGTGCCAACGGAAACGTGATTGCCGATGCGCGTCGACGCCCACAGCGTCCGGTCGCCACCGGCCGGCCCGCCCGTACGGAAAAGGTCGTTGATGAACATGGCGCCATGCGAAATGAAGCAGTCGTCGCCGATCATGACCAGTTCACAGATGAAAGCGTGAGACTGCACGCGACAGCGCTTGCCGAGCACCACGCCCTTCTGGATCTCGACAAACGGCCCGATGAAGCAGTTATCGCCGATCGTGCATTCGTAGAGATTGACCGGGTTGATTACCGTGACATCGGCGCCAAACGCCACGTCGCGAATGCCGGCGCTCCTGATGCGCGGACCACTCATGCGGCAAGGATCTGCGTCACTTTGCGCGCGTGGGCCGGCCCGGTCAGGCAGGGCGTGCCCCTGGTGATGCAGTCGAAGAAGTGGTCGATTTCCTGGCTGAGCGGCTCGGGCAGCTTGATACTCGGCATCAGGATGTCACCGGAGCGGTGCTGGAAGTGGAAGAAATCCGCGTAATCGAAATCCATGTCCTGGCCGAGGCGCGCGACCTTATCGATGCCCTTATCGTAGATCGCAATCTTCTCGTCAGCCATGTCGTCGTAGACGACCATCTTCTTCGATCCCACCACAGTGACCTTGCGCACCTTGCCCGGATCGAGCCAACTCACGTGCACGTGGGCCATGACGCGATTGGGGTAAACGATGTTCAGGAACACGACGTCGTCTATCCCGTCCTGGATATAGGCCATGCCATGACGCGTTGTCGCGACCGGCTCCGGATCGCCGAGCAGGTACTGCAGGATGCTCACGTCGTGGGGGGCGAGGTTCCACAGCGCATCCACGTCGGAGCGGATCCGGCCGAGGTTCAGGCGCTGGCAGTAGATGTAGCGGACTTCGCCGAGTTCCTGCCGCTCGATCATGCCGCGCAGGTAGCGCACCGCGCCGTTGAAGAGAAACGTGTGCCCGACCATGGCCACGAGGCCCTTTTCCCGGGCGAGCGCCGCGATCTGGTCGATCTCCCCAACCTTCGTCGCCATGGGCTTCTCGACCAGCACGTGCTTGCCGGCAGCCAGCGCCTGCATGATGAGGCCGAAGTGCGAGGCGACGGGCGTAGCGATCAGCACCGCCTGGATCGCGGGGTCGGCAAAGGCATCGTGGGCGTCCTGCGAAACCTCCACGCCGGGATAGAGGTTCTTCACGTAGGCACGCCGATCCTCCGCCTTGTCGACGACCAGCCGCACCTGGCAGCGCTTGCTAGCGACGAGATTACGGAGCAGGTTCGGCCCCCAGTAGCCGACCCCGACCTGTGCAATGCCGATCCGCGTATCTGTCGTCATGGGAAACCAGCCCTGGCCATTCCGACCAGTGAATGTCAAAAAGCGCGCAGATTCTACAGGAAGTCGCTGGCGCCGCATGACCGGTGGCTGGTTCGGCCAGCCATTCGTGTTATGTCCGCCTGGCCCGGCGGCGCGTCGCTACATCATGGCGGCATACCCTTACGCCGACCTTAAGGGCTCCGCAGGGAATCACCGCGTCCATCTCGGCGAGAAACCGCTCCCGCCGCGTCACCTTGC
>CAYOFE010000021.1:0-30176 GCA_964403135.1 uncultured Chromatiaceae bacterium
GACCACCAAGCCGGCGGTCACGCGGGCGGATTTCTACGTGCAGTAGGTGCGGCTCCAGCCGCGAACCGGGATCGCGACTGGCGTCGCTTCCACGGGCGCGGCGCAGAGCAGAACCGCAGTGCCGCTGACGCTACCGCAGCGCAGGTCGTCAAGCGCGCGATTGGCATCGGCAAGCGGATAGGTTGCAATGCGCGGCGCGATGCCGGCCTCTGCCGCGAGCGCGAGAAACTCTACGCCATCCTCACGCGTCAGGTTGGCCACCGAGCGAATCTGCCGCTCGCCCCACAGGTCACGATAGGGAAAGCCCGGGATGTCGCTCATGTGGATGCCGCCGCAGACGACGGTGCCACCTTTTTTCACGTCACGCAGCGCCTTCGGCACCAGCTCGCCCGCCGGGGCGAAGATCAGCGCCGCATCGAGCCCGGCCGGCGCCGGTTCATCAGCACCGCCAGCCCAGATTGCCCCGATCTCGCGCGCGAATCCCTGCGCCGTCGCATCGCCGGGTCGCGTGAAAGCGAAAACGTCGCGTCCCTGCCACCTTGCCAGTTGCGTAACCAGGTGTGCCGCCGAGCCGAAGCCGTAGATACCGATGCGGCGTGCGGAGC
The DNA here is from genome assembly GCA_964403135.1 of uncultured Chromatiaceae bacterium. Taxonomy (GTDB): domain Bacteria; phylum Pseudomonadota; class Gammaproteobacteria; order Steroidobacterales; genus QUBU01. The sequence continues at coordinate 606 of CAYOFE010000021.1, forward strand.
CGGTCATGCGCAGCGTGCGGTAGCCGATCAGCCCGGCGCACAGCAGCGGTGCCGCCTGCGCCGCATCGAGACCGCGCTCGATACCTATGCAGTAACGCGAATCGGCCAGCATGTGGCTGGCGAAGCCGCCGTCGCGATGGCAGCCATGGAACTCTGCCCGGTCGCAGAGATTCTCCCGCCCGCTCTGGCAGTACTCGCATGCGCCGCAGGTCCAGCCGAGCCAGGCTGCGCCGACACACGCGCCCGTCCCGAGGGTGGCGTGCGGGCCCGCAGCGACGACTTCACCTACGACCTGATGCCCCGGCACGATCGGATAGCGGGCGTCGGGCAGATCGCCGTCCTGCAGGTGCAGGTCGGTACGGCAGACACCGCAGGCTCGCACCCGAATCAGCACATCGGCGCCGGCCGGAACGGGAAGCTCGCGACGCTCCTCGCACAGCTTTTGGCCCGGCGCACCAATGACCATGGCGCGCATTGGCGCTGCATCAGTCATGTTTCGGTTCCTGTTTCGCGGCCTCGGAAGGCACCGACTCCGGGTAGGCGATCGGCTTGCCTTTGCTGCCGGCGTCCACGCCATTGTCGCTGCCGCGCGTCGCCGCAAACGCCCTGGCATAGCGGAAGTCGTGCCGGAACACCGCATCCGGGCTCGCGACAACGGCGCCTTCGCTCATGCGCGGCCGGAAACGCGAACTTGCCAGCACGCTGAGCACGTGTTCGTCCATAAGGCCAGGTGGCTCCGACTCGATGACCTTGGGATTGCTGACGCGCCCGTCTTGGTCCACAGCGAGGGTTACGACGACGAAACCCGGCAATAGGCTATCCGGCACTGGGCGCGAATTCGCGTTGCGGTCCTCGCCGCCTGCGACCCGATGCAGCCGCCGCCCCGCAACGCGGCGTGGCCTGGCGAAATATCCGTCGCGCTCCGCCAGCAATTCGTCGCTGCCCGACAGGTCCTTCCACGCTTCGACGTATTGCTCGCGCGCGCTTTTCGACTTGCCGTAGGCGAGATTCAGGTCGCCGAGCGCCACCAGCACCTCGGCACGCTTGCGAAAATCGCGGGACGGTTGAGCGTCGATGATCTCGAGCGCGTCCTGCAGTGCGCCGATCGCCAGTGGCAGCAGAGCCTGGTTCTCGTAGGATTTCGCCTCGCCGATCAGGACATCGGCAATCGCCGGGTCCTGTGGCCCCCCGGTTTCGCGCAGGAGGCGTTTGGCGCTGGACCACTGCAGTTGTGCCTCCGGATACTGGCCAGTGCGGTCGTACCAGCGCGCCAGCTTCTCGATCGCCGGCACCAGCTCCGGGCTGTTGCGGCCGAACTTGCGGTGGTGAATGGCAAGCTGGGTCTGCTGCTGGAAATTGGCATCCTCCATCCTGTCCATGCCGAGGTAGGCCTCGGTCAGACCGTCACGGATCTTCAGCTGATCGAGGTTGTTGAAACCCTGCTCGGCGTGGTTGACGCGAAGCGCTCTCTGGTATGCCTCCATGGCCTGGGAGTACAGGCCGGCACGGTGGTATGTGGCACCAAGCCCGATCAGCGGGTTGACCAGGTGCGTCGAAAGAATACCCTCGTGCTTCTCGATCAGCGCGATGGCCGCCTGGTAATTCGACTCGGCCGCCGTGAGGTCGCCGTTGTGCATCTGCGCCGTGGCGAGATTGCTCAGCGGCGTGGCGAGCTCGATGCTTGTCTCGCCATACAGCTGGGTAGTCAGCCCGAGCACCTGTGTGGCCAGCACGATGGCTTCGCTGTAGCGCTTGTCGTCGATCAGCCGGAGGAACTGCGCCTGAATGGCCTCGCGGCGATCTGCCGGAGCAGCCGCTGCGGGTACTGGTGCAGCGCTTGGGGCATCGGCTGGAGGTTCCTGCGCCAATACGCCAAGGCCAGATCCAAGACAAATCAGTAACAGTTGCGCCCGGCGCCGCATGATCCGTACTGTAACATTCGCCGATGGAGGAGCATCGTCATGCTGTGGCGCGAGAAAAAGATCCACATTCCCTCCCGCGAGCAGGCCTTGCCGGGCCGCAGCGAGCCGCTGCCCGTGCCCGAGCGGCATTTCGTCAAAGGCACACCGCTTCGCCCTCCGTTTGCTCCTGGCATGCAGCAGGGCCTGTTCGCGCTCGGCTGCTTCTGGGGTGCGGAACGGCGCTTCTGGCAGATACCCGGCGTGTATAGCACTGCCGTCGGCTACGCGGCCGGCTACACGCCGAATCCGACCTACGAAGAAGTCTGCACCGGGATGACGGGCCACGCCGAAGCAGTGCTGGTGGTTTTCGACCCGGAGCAGGTCAGCTATCGGCAGTTGTTACGGGCGTTCTGGGAAGCGCACGATCCGACCCAGGGCATGCGCCAGGGCAATGACGTCGGCACGCAGTATCGCTCGGGCATTTACTGCTTCGACGACGCGCAATATGCGGCTGCGGTCGCGTCGAAGTCGGACTACGAGGCAGCGTTGCGACGCGCTGGATTCGGCGCCATCACCACGGAGATCCTGTCGGCCCCCGAGTTCTACTACGCCGAGGAGTATCACCAGCAGTACCTGGCGAAAAACCCCGGCGGTTACTGCGGGCTCGGCGGCACCGGCGTGAAGTGCGGACTCAGTTGAGCACGCGGTAGCCGCGACCGCGCAGGCAGTTTTTCACCACATCGGCCTTCTCGCGGTCAGCGATCCGGGCGGACTCGGCCCCGCCTGTCACCGCGCCGATGCCGGCGCCTTTCCCGGCAGAGCCGCCGGCGATTGCGCCGATGGCCGCGCCCACCGCGGCGCCACCGGCCGCGCCTTTCGTCACGCCTTCGCCGGTCTTCACCTGTTCCTTGTAGGCCTCGCACTCGGCGAGGTCCTGCCGGTAGCGCGCCATGTCCACGCCCCTGGTGTCGATGATGGGAGCGGTGCTCGACGAGCAGGCGGCCAGCACCGCCGTCACCAGGAGGATTGTTGCCGTGCGCATGTTCATTTCCGGCCCGCAATTCGTGGAAAAGGGTGAACCGCGTCACACCAGGCCATCCTCGCGGTGCCGCCGTTGAGGCGGCCGCCGCCAGCCGGGTCGAATGTGTGACGCCGACCATTTCGCCTGGCAGGCTGACCGCTATTATGCCCGAGTCGGGGATCCGCACGGGCGCGGCCGGGGTTTCGCATTGCCGTCGAAGCGTATCAAGATCGAGACCGCCAACCTCGAGCCGGGCATGTATGTCGCCCAGCTCGATCGGCCGTGGCTCGAGACGCCGTTTCTGCAGCACGGCTTCGAGATTCGTGACGACAGCGAGCTCCGGCTGTTACGCCAATTCTGCCGCCACGTCTATGTGGACATCGCGCGCAGCCGCGTCGCACAGGATGCGGTGGAGCTTGCGGCGCGCGTCAGCCAAGACCGCGAGCAGGCGGTGCGCCGCGTGCCGGCGGCGCCACACCCCCGGCTCACGCTGGGGGCGCGACTGCTCGAATCGGTGACCCGCCTCGATCCGACCGGGCTGGTCGCCAGCCGACTGCAGGGGCATCGCCAGTACCGTAACCGCGTCGCGACGCGCAAGGAAGCGCCGAGTGCGATCCGTGCCTACGACGCGGCCGTCAACGACATGAACGACGTTCTCGATGACGTGCGCAGGGGCGCCGGCATCGACGTGGAAAAGATCCGCGCGGCGGTACGCCCGATCGTCGACAGCGTGCTGCGTAACCAGGACGCGATGGGCTGGCTGGTGCATCTGCGCAAGCGCGAGGAATACAACTATCACCATTCGGTCGGCTCGGCGGTGTGGGCGGTGGTGCTCGGGCGCCATCTCGGTTTCGACCGCAAGGGTCTCGACGCCCTGGCGATGGGCGGTGCGCTGCTCGATGTCGGCAAAGCGAAGCTGCCGGAACAACTGCTTGCGAAAAGCTGTGACCTGAGCGGTGAGGATCTCGCGGAGTTTCGCCGTCATGTCGAGCTGGGCATGGCAGTGGTCAAGTCCACGCCCGGCATCAGTGCCGACGTGCTGGCTATGATCGAAGGCCATCACGAGCGTCATGATGGCTCGGGCTATCCGAAAGGGCTGAAAGGCGCCGAGATTCCGGTATTCGCGCGCGTCGCGGGACTGGTCGATTGCTATGACGCGATGACCAGCCGCCGCGGCTGGGTGGCGCCGAAGTCGCCATACGATGCGATTCGCGAGCTCAATGCGCTTGCCGACGTCCACTTTCAGAAAGAAATCGTCGAGCACTTCGTGCAGGCGCTCGGCATGTTCCCGACCGGCAGCCTGGTGGAGTTCAATACCGGGGCAGTCGGCATCGTGGTCGAACAGAATCGCATCCGGCGCTTGCGCCCCAAGGTGATGCTGGTGCTCGATGCGGACAAGCGACCTCTGCAGGAGTACCGCACCGTCGATCTGCGCAAACTGCCGGACGCCAACGGTGACGCGCGCGCGTTGTGGATCGTGCGCGGGCACGAGGTCGGCGCGTTCGGGCTCGATCCGAAGAATTATTTCATCGGCTAGGGCTGCATGCATGGCCCGCTGCGCGTGGAGCGGACAGGGCCGCAGACGCAGCGGACTCTAGAAAAGCGAAATCTGCGCACCGTCGGGCACGCGAAACGCCGTCGTGTCCAGGCCGGGGCTCTCGGTGGTATTCGGGCCGAATTCGCGGCAGGCCCGTTCGAAGCGCTGCCGGAGCAGTGCCGTCATCGTGCCGGTGCCTTTCATGCGGCTGCCGAAGCGTGCGTGGTTCACCGCGCCGGTCGAGGCCAGCGGCCGCGCGCGCAGCGTCACCATCAGCGAAGCGGGCCCGGAAATGCCGCGGATGTTTTCCTTCGGCGTTGCGCTCGGCAGAGATCCTGCCGACCGACAACCGCGATGCGCCGCGCGCCCTGGTGTGCCCGCAGCGAGGCTGCCCCAGGAACGGTCTGGTGCCCGCAGCCCGCCCGGCGCAATGGTGCGCATCGGCGGCGAACGGACCGGGCGGTCGGCATGATGGAGCCGAAGGGCACGGTGTTCGGCTTTGACCTCGACGATGCGGCGTAGATACCGACCGCGCGGGCGCTGGAAATGCTCGATCGTGAAGGACTCGTGGGAATCGACATGCTCTACGACGATAAGGCTGCGCCGGAGGAAGCAGCGGCGGGCATCGGACGCATCCTCGCCGCGCGGCATGGCGGGCTCGACGTCACGATCACCACGAGCAGCAGATGCTCGATGTGCTTGGTTCCGTTCGCTACGTGGTGACCTTTGCCTTGGCCGGCCCGGGCGGCATCTCGCTGCTGGTCGGCGGCGTCGGAATTTTCACGATCAGGACAAAAGCGGCGCGCGAGCGCAGGGCCGAGATCGGTTTGCTGCGCACCATCGGCGCGCGCCGCGCCCAGGTGCGCGATACCGTCCTCTCGGAGTCGATGATCTTCGGGGGCTCGGTGTGCCGTCGGTGGGCTGGTCACCGGCGGCAGCCTGGTGGCGATGCTGAACCAGCTGCTGCCACGGCTTCCGCTAAGCCATTCAGCGCCCTACGTGGTCGCCTCCGAGCTGGTGGCGGCTGTGCTGATCGGGCCAGCGGCCGGAGTTCTGACGGCTTACCGGGCATCGCGCATGGACCCGGTCGAGGGACTGCGGGCCGAGTAATCGCGGCGTAGCGGCAAGCCACGGCCACTGGCCCCGATTATGTCCGGAAGTTGACGAAGTGTGATTGTCCTCACAGACTTCTGTTCAATGAAAACCGAGTCTGTTATGCGAGAGTAAAGGTCGGCCGGCAGCAGCCGGCCGGGTGTGCGGCGGCAAACGGCGGTTAATCGATTCCCCGGGAGATCGGACTCAAGCAAACGACGACCGACAACGATAAGAAGACAGGACGTCTTCCGCGGGCCTCAAGGAGAGCGAGCATGTCGAGTGTCACGGATCCGAGGCATGAGCAGGGCAGCGGGCGGGAAGCCAGCCTGATCAGCGAGCTGGCAAGTTTCGCCTCGCATCACAAGGCGGCGCGCTGGCGCGGCACCTTTGCGGAATTTCTGCGCGACGTATTCCCGGCCAGCCCGGCCCGATTCACGCGCACCAGTCACCAGTACATCTACGACATGCTGTGCTGGTACCAGAAGGACCGGCGCGGTCCGGCGGCGAACGGCAGCCCCGCCGGCTCAGCAAAGGATCTGTTCACCAACGAACTCTACGGCATCGACGAGTCGCTCGACCGCGTCGTCGAGTACTTCAAGGCCGCGAGCGCCGGCTCCGACGTCGGCCGGCGGCTGCTGCTGCTGCTGGGGCCTCCCTCCGGCGGCAAGTCCTCCGCGGTGATTCTCATGAAGCGTGGCCTCGAGGAATACAGCCACACCGACGATGGCGCGCTGTACGGACTGCAGGGCTCGCCGCTGCACGAGTCACCGCTGAATCTCGTGCCGGCCAGTATGCGCGCGCGGTTCCGCGACGAGTACGGTGTGGAGATTACCGGGGAGCTTTCGCCCTACAGCCAGGTGCGGCTCGAGGAAGAGTTCAACGGCGATTTCATGCGGTTCCCGGTGGAGCGGATCTTCCTCTCGGAAGCTGCGCGCCTGGGCGTGGGCACCTATGCACCGCACGATCCCACCACCGCCGATATCGCCGACCTGGTCGGCTCGGTCGACCTGTCGAAGGTCGCCGAAATCGGCGATGAAGGCGACCCGCGCGCCTGGTCGTGGTCGGGCGCGGTGTATGCTGCCAGCCGCGGCATGCTCGAGATGATCGAGATCCTCAAGGTCAAGCGCGAATTCCTCTACCTGTTGCTGACCCTGACACAGGAGAAAAACGTCAAGGTGTCGCGTTTCCCGCTGATCCACCTCGACGAGACCATTGTCGCGCACACCAATCTCGCTGAGTTCAACAAGTTTCTGCAGGAGAAGGAAAACGAGGCGCTGCTCGATCGCATGGTGATCGTCCGGGTGCCCTACACGCTTTCCTATCAGCAGGAGGCCCGCATCTACAAAAAGCTGGTTTCGCACGCGCCGGCGTTCCGCGAGGTGCATCTCGATCCGCACGTGTTAAAGCTTGCCGCCGTATTCGCGATCCTCACCCGACTGGTCAAGCCCGAGAAAGAGGGACTCGACCTGCCGAAGAAGCTGCGCCTGTACGCCGGCGAGAGCGTCGAAGGTTTTCCGGCCAACGAAGTCGAAAGGCTGCGTGCCGAGAATCCCGAGGAAGGCATGTCCGGCGTCAGTCCGCGATTTGTCATCAACGCGATCTCCAACGCCATCACCCGCAGCGACCGCAGGAGCCTGACCAGCATGGAGATGCTGCTGGCTCTGAAGGACGCTATCCAGAGCGACGCGCGCATGGATGCCGCTCACAAGAAGCAGTGGGTGGACTTCCTGGTGATCGCCCGCAAGGACTTCTACAACCGCTGGGTCAAGGAAGACGTACATCGGGCGCTGTTTGCCTCGTTCGAGGACGAGGCCCAGCAGCTTCTCGAAAAGTACCTCGACGAGGTCGAGGCCTCGCTCGACCAGCGCGAGGTCGAAGATCCCATCACTGGCGAGAGCCGACCGGCCGACGAGCGGTTCCTGCGCAAGGTCGAGGAGAAGATCAAGATTTCCGAGTCCGGCAAGCAGTCGTTCCGCCAGGAAGTCGTACGCAAGGCAATGGTGGCCTTCAAGGCGGGCGAGAAGTTCACGCTCGACAGCCACACGCGACTGCATGAGGCGATCGAGCAGTACCTGTTCGAAGAGCGCCGCGACGTGCTGCGTCTGGTGACTTCGGCGGCGCGCCCCGACGACGAAGCGCGGCAGAAGATTTCCGCAGTGCAGGACCGGCTGGTGCAGGAGTATGGCTACGATGCGCACAGTGCTCGCGAAGCCCTGAGCTATGTGACAACGCTGCTGTCGCAGGAATAAGGCGCAGGGCGCGAGCGCATAGCGATGGAACAGCCGTCGACGTTTGCCGGGTGCAGGGAGACCGATCAGCAGTGGTACGACCTGTTCTCGCGCGGCGCGCGCGACTGGCTGCGGCACAACGAGAAGGTGCGCCGTGCGGTGCGCGACAAGCTGCCCGAGGTGCTGGCCAATGCCGACATCTTCGCCAGCGACGCTGCCCGCACCGTCAAGGTTCCGGTCAAGTTTCTCGAGCATTTCCGCTTCCGCCTGCGCGAGTCCGACGAGGTCACGGGCGCCGGCCAGGGCGACGTCAAGCCGGGCGACAAGCTCGGGCGCCCGGGGCAGAAATCGGATGACGGGCAGGCCGAGGGCGGCAACAATGAGGGCGGCGTGCAGCTGGTGCTCGAGCTGAAAGTCGACGACATCGTCGACTGGCTGTGGGAGGAGCTGAAGCTGCCGAACCTGCAGGCGAAATCGGGCGCCACACAGGACGACGACTACACCCGCGAGGGCTGGAGCCGCCGCGGCGTGCGCGCCAGGCTCGACCGCCGCCGTTCCATGAAGGAGAGCCTAAAGCGCCGGGCAGTGGATCCGGACGGTCCGGCGTTCACCGACGACGACCTGCGCTTCCGCCAGCTCGTCAGGCGCCGCCAGCCGGCCACGCAGGCGGTGGTGTTCTTCGTCATGGACGTGTCATCGAGCATGCGCGACCGCGATCGCCAGCTCGCCAAGACATTCTTCTTCTGGGTGGTGCAGGGGCTGCGCCGGCAGTACTCGCGCCTCGAGCCGGTGTTCGTGGCGCACACTATCAAGGCATGGGAGTTCCCGGAGAGCGAGTTTTTCCAGGTGCGTGGCTCGGGCGGCACGGTGGCTTCCTCGGCGTTTCAGGAGGTCCGGCAGATCATCGACGCGCGCTACGATCCCTCGCGTTACAACATATACATGTTCTATGCCTCCGACGGCGAGAACTTCAAGGACGACCGCGAGCCGGCAACGGCCTCACTGAAAGAAGTGGCCTCGCTTGCGAGCTACATTGGCTATGTCGAGACGCCCGCCTCCGAAGAGCGTGCGCTCGAAACCGAGACGGCGGAGATATTCAAGGCGGCGGCTGAGCCCGTTTGCCCGACCGGCAGCTACGCCCTGACGACCAACGAGTCGGTGTGGGATGCGATCCGGGCGTTCTTCCGTGACCAGGTGGCTGCCGATGCCCGCTAAACGCGTAGCGAATGCCGCCAACCGCGGCAGCACCATCGAGAATTACGGCGAGCGCCTGGAAGCGCTGGCGCGCTCCCTCGGGCTCGATTACTACCCGGTGCAGTTCGAGGAAGTGCCCGACAGCTTCATGATGGAGGTGGCGGTGTACGGTTTGCCGGTGCGCATGCCGCACTGGTCGTTCGGCGTGCGCTACATCTACCAGCTGATCCAGCACCGCATGGGCCACTCGCGGTTGTTCGAGGTAGTGTTTCCGGGCAATCCGGGCCGCGCCTACCTCGCCAAGGGTAACAGCCTGCCCGAGAACACGCTGGTGGTGGCCCACGTGCTCGGGCACGCGGATTTCTCCAGGCACAACGAGCTGTTTCGCCGCAGCCAGCAGGAGGTCGGCTACCGCATCGTCGACCAGGCGGCGAGCCATGCGCGGCAGATCGCTGCGGCCATGGAGGAATACGGCCACGAACGCGTCGAGCGCGTGCTCGATGCCGCGCTCGCCCTCGAGGCGCACATCGATTCGTTCAAGGGCCTGCGGCGCGAGCGCTATCCGGAGTACGTCGAAGAGCGCGGACCCGTGCGGGATGACACCTTCCGGCAGCGCTTTCACGCACTGCCGGGCGACGAGCGCCCGGCGCACGTCCACGAGCCGCGCAAGCGCGGCCCGGTGCCGCCGCATCCCGAGAAGGACCTGCTCTGGTTCATCGCTCAGTACGCGCCCGATCTGGATGGCTGGGAGCGCGACATCTTCCTCGCGGTGCGCGAGGAATCGTTTTATTTCTATCCGGTGTTCGCCTGCCAGATCATGAATGAGGGCTGGGCCTCGTACTGGCATGCACGATTGCTCCGCGAGGCCGATTTCATCCCGCAGAACGAATACCTCGATGCCATCAAGGCGCATTCCGACGTGGTGCGCCCGCACGCTGCCGATCGCCAGGCGTCGCTGTCCATCAACCCGTACCACCTCGGTTTCTGCATGTGGGAAAGCATCGTGGACAACTACGGCATGGAGAAGGCCTTCGAGATCCGCCGGCAGGACGACGACTTCAGCTTTATTCGCAATTACCTGACCGCCGAGCTTGCCCAAGAGCTGAAGCTGTTCCGCTTCAAGGCGAGCAAGGACGGCGACATCGAGGTGGTGGACCGCGACCTGAATGCCCTGCGCGACGCGATCCTCGCTCCCCGCTACAACTTCGGCGCTCCGGCCGTGATCGCCAGGCACATCGAGGTCGACGGCACCCTGCACCTGGTTCACGATCATGGCAGCGACGGCCGCGGGCTCGATCTGGCCCGCGCCGAGAAGGTGCTCGACTACGTGCATCGCGTCTGGCGCCGGCCGGTGAAGCTCGACACCGTGGATGCGCGCGGCAACCCGCGGACGGTGACCTTTCCCACCAGTTGATCCCGGGCCGGCCCTCGTGCCGGTGCCTCTGCTATATTACGAACTGTGGTTCGGGTTCCGGCAGGAGCCCGCCGGACCCGGCTCAGCGACAACAATTACAGGGGGTCACCGTGGCGGTCGCACAGAAGATTCACGACACCCGACAAATTCGTAATATAGCGCTCGTCGGCTCGTCCGGGTCGGGAAAAACGACGCTGCTGGAGGCGATGCTTGCGCGCACCCTCGCGATTCGCGAGCCGGGCAGCGTCGAGAAGGGCACGACCGTCTCCGATTTCACCGCGCAGGAAAAGCGCCTGCAGCACTCCCTACACGCCGCGGTGTGCCACCTCGAGCACGACGGCGTGTTTATGAATATCATCGACACCCCGGGAAATCCCGATTTCATCGGCCGCGCCATGAGCGTGTTGCCGGGTGTGGAAACGGCAGCCGTGGTGATCAATGCCCAGACCGGCGTGGACACCGTGACGCAGCGCATGATGGAGTTTGCGGCGGCGGAGCATCATTGCCGGCTGATCATCGTCAACCGCATCGATGCGGACGGCGAGCATTTGCAGAACGTGCTCGCCCAGATTCGCGAGACTTTCGGCAAGCAGTGCCTGCCGCTGAACCTGCCGGCCGACGGCGGAAAGACCGTTGCCGACTGCTTCTTCACGCTGTCGGACAAGACGCCGGACTTCTCCTCGATCGCGGCTGCCCATACCGAGATCATCGACCAGGTGGTCGAGCTCGACGAGAAGCTGATGGAGGTCTATCTCGAACAGGGCGAGGAGCTGAGCGTCGAACAGCTCCACGACCCGTTCGAGCGGGCGTTACGCGGCGGGCACCTGGTGCCGGTGTGCTTCGTCTCGGCGCTGACCGGCTCCGGCCTGCGCCAGTTGCTGAACATTTTCGCCAGGTTGATGCCAAACCCCCTCGAAGGCAATCCGCCGGAGTTTCTCCAGGGCACGGGGCCCGCAGCGCGCGTGGTGCCGGTCAGCGCTGACCCGGCGGCGCATTTTATCGGGCACGTGTTCAAGGTGAACGTGGATCCTTATGTGGGCCGCCTGGGCGTGTTTCGCGTGCACCAGGGCACGGTGCGGCCCGGCGACCAGGTGTTCGTCGGCGAGCGGCGCAAGGGCTTCAAGGTGGCGCACCTGTATCGCCTGCAGGGCAGCCAGACGCTGGAGATTGCCCAGGCGGTGCCCGGCGACATCTGCGCGGTATCGAAGGTCGATGACCTGCATTTCGATGCCGTGCTGCACTCCAGTCATGAAGAGGATCAGTTTCACCTCCGCTCCGTGGGCTTGCCGGTGCCGATGTACGGGGTGGCCCTGGAGCCGGCCCGCCGCGGTGACGAAAAAAAGCTCTCCGATGCGCTGCACAAGGTGACTACCGAGGATCCCAGCCTGCGCATCGAGTTCAATGCCCAATCGAACGAAACCGTGCTGCGCGGCATGGGCGAACTGCATCTGCGCCTGGTTCTCGAGCGCATGCGCGAGGAATTCAACGTCGAGGTGACCACGCATTCGCCAAAGATCTCCTATCGCGAGACCATTACACGCCGGGCCGAAGGGCATCACCGGCATAAGAAGCAGACCGGTGGGGCAGGTCAGTTCGGCGAGGTGTACCTGCGCGTTGAGCCTCTGGCGCGCGGCGCTGGCTTCGAATTCGTCGACGAGGTGGTGGGCGGCGCCATTCCCGGCCAATTCATACCCGCGGTCGAGAAAGGCGTGCGGCAAGTGCTTGCCGAGGGCGCTGTCGCCGGCTATCCGCTGCAGGACCTGCGCGTGATCGTCTACGATGGCAAGTACCATGCCGTCGATTCCAAGGAAGTCGCGTTCGTCGCGGCGGGCCGCAAGGCCTTCCTGGATGCGATTTCCAAGGCCGGCCCGATCGTGCTCGAGCCGGTCGCCAGGGTGCAGATTACGGCGCCCGCCGATTGCGTCGGTGACATTTCAGGTCACCTCTCCGGTCACCGCGGCAAGATCAACGGCAACAGCACCGCGGCGGGCAACCAGATCACCATCAGCGCCGAGGTTCCCGAGGCCGAGCTGCAGGACTATCAGGCAAAGCTCAAGTCGCTTACCGGCGGCAAGGGCACATACACCGTGGCCTTCGATCATTACGCCACGGTGCCGCCGAACGTACAGAAGGCGCTGGCCGAGGCGTTCAAGCCGCGAGAGGTGGAATGAAGACGGCGGCCGATTCTACGGCTGCGACTGGCCAGGTTCTTTGCCGTGCGTGCCCGGTTGCGGCGAACTGCCTGCCCGGCGGACTGCACACCGGCGAGTTGGCGCAGTTCGAGCGCCTGGTCATGCGCCAGCACCGCCTGGTGCCACAGCAGGCGCTATTTCGGCTGGGCGATTCTTTCCACGCGCTCTATGCCATCCAGGACGGTCACCTCAAGACCAGCGTCCTCGACGCCCAGGGCCGGGAGCATGTGCTGAATTTTCATCTTCCCGGCGAGATCATCGGTGTCGATGCGATCTACCTCAATCGGCACGTCACCAGCGCCACGGCGCTGACGGCGGCAGTGGTCTGCGAGCTGCCGTTCGATGAGTTGCGCAGGTTTGCGCGCCGGCATGTCGAGCTCGACGATCGCATGTACCAGACTTTCAGCCGTGCCACGTTCCACGTCAGCAGTCTTGCCGTGGACAGCAGCGCGGCCGAGCGGCTGGCCGCATTCCTGATCGGCCTGCTGGCGCGCTGCCGGGCGCGCGGGCAGCGGACCACGGTCCTGGAGCTGGCGATGGATCGACAGGACATGGCCAATCATCTGCGCATTGCACCCGAGACGGTGAGCCGCGTGCTGACCAAGCTCGCCGCCGACGGGCTCATCGCCGTGGACGGGCGGCATATCGACATTCGGGACGTAGACAAGTTGCGCCAGCTGGCTTCGAGCGTGAATCCGTACGCGTGGTAGGCGACGGGTATGGCCGGCGGCTCGGTCCGGTCGTTCGCTAGATTTCGCTGCGTCATCCCTGGCTCCGCTCCAAGCATCTCGGCCTCGCTTTCGCTGTCCGGGCGTCGCTCAGCCGCGATGCCGCTCACGACCGGACCGAGCCGCCCGCCATTCACCTCACTCGTGTACCACGCGGCAGAAAAACGCCTTGAGATAACGCGTTTCCGGAATCGCCGGGTGGATCGGATGATCTGGCGCCTGCCCGGCCACCTCGATCACCTGGGCAAAGCGGCTGGTGTGGCGCGCCGCGCCCTGGATCACGCCGAGCAGTGCATCGGCCGACAGGTGGTATGAGCAGGAGCAGGACACCAGCACGCCGTCGCGCGCGAGCAGTTGCATACCGAGTTGATTGAGCTTGCGATAGGCGGCTTCGCCTTTGGGAATCTGTTTTTTCTTCTTGATGAATGCCGGCGGGTCGAGAATCACGACGTCGAATTTTTCGCCGCCCGCACGCAGTTCTTCCAGGGCGTCGAAGGCATCGCCCCGCAGGGTCCGCGGCTGCAGGCCGTTTGCGGTGGCGTTGTATTGCAGCGTTGCGAGGGCGGCTGCCGAGGCATCCACGCAGACCGCCTCGGCGGCACCGGCTTTCAACGCGGCCAGGCCCCAGCCGCCCACGTAGCTGAATACATCGAGCACGCGCGCACCGCGCACGTATTTGAGCAGCCGCTGGCGGTTCGCCGCCTGGTCGTAAAACCAGCCGGTCTTCTGCCCGCCGGCCAGGGGCGCGCGGAAACGGATGCCGTTTTCCTCGATCTCGACCTGCTCCGGAATAGCTGCATCGCCGGCCGCGGCGACGTACGATGGCAGCTGCTCGAGTTCGCGCGCGCTGCTGTCGTTCTTCCAGATGAAATGCGCAGGCCCGAGCACCTTGTCCACGGCGGCGACGATCTCGTCCTTCATCGCCTCCATGCCCGCAGTAGCCGTCTGTCCCACCACCACATCGCCGTAACGGTCGAGCACCAGCCCGGGCAGAGCGTCGGCCTCGCCGAATACGAGCCGATAGCCGGGCCGGTCGTAGAGCCGCTCGCGCAGCGCGAGGGCGACCTGCAGGCGATGCACGATCAGGGATCGGGAAGGCGGGTAGTGCGGATCGCGCCCGAGGATTCGCGCACAGATCAACGCGTGCGGATTGACGTAGGCATAGCCGAGAAAGCGGTCGCGCGAGGAGATCAGGCGGCAGCCGGCGCCCGGCGTGAAGGATGCGAGCGGCGTGCGCTCGGTGTCCACCTCGTTAGAGAACACCCAGAGGTGACCGGAGCCCAGCCGGCGTTCCTCGCCGGGCTTCAGTCGCAGTTCGGGCAGTTCGTGTCCGGCACCGGGTTGCGTCATCGCCCGGCATTCTACCGGGGCAGCGCGCAGCCCGCGCTACCGTGAGCGTTTCTCAGGCGATGGCGCGGGTGCGGGCTTCCTGCTCGTCCATGGCGCGCGGGAACAGCACCTTGTTCTCCTTGTACATGTGCTCGCGCAGGTCGCGATCGAAACGCACCAGGCCGTCGATCATCGCCTGGTAGGTGGCGCACGCCCAGGACGGCACCGCGTAGTCGTCGGTCAGTTCACGCAGCGTCTTCAGGCCGTCGGCCGCTTCGTTATGCTCGTTCTCCATGCAGGTGATCGGCCCGCCCAGCGCGCTGCCACAGCGCGTGGGCGTTATGCTGCCTTTGGTCAGCAGGTCGCGAACCATGGGAAACAGCGCCTCTTCCTCGTGGCGCAGATGCAGTTCGAGCTCTTCGGCCATTGTATGGAACCGGTCTTTGAGCTTCACCAGGCGCTCGTCGCTGGCGCCGTGCGCGGCAGCCACGCGTGCCATGAGCGCTTCGATCTGCGGCATCGCCTCGCGCAGGTACACGTGGTGGGACTGCTCGATGTGGTTGATGATGTCGCCGAGCGGCATGCCGTCGAACACGCTGATGTCGATCGGCGCCGGCTCCTCGGGCGCGTTGGCCGACTGCAGCATCATCAGCAGGATCCCGGGGTTGAAGCCGAAGGTCCAGCAGAGCTGGCCGATGGATACCTCGGGATTGTCGCCTTCGCGATAGAGCCCGGTGGATTTCAGCACCTCGAGCAGCGCGGGATTCGCGCTCTGCAGCTCGGAAATGCGGGTGCGGGCGTTCAGTTCAAGCATGGGCCGGTCTCCTGCGGACAATCGCCGGCCCGGTGGGCCGGCGCTCGACGCTGACGGACAGAGCGATGGCAGGCTGCCGCCTGCACCTGCTCCCCGTCCCCGAGGCAAACAAATTGCTCCCGACCGGCCACCCGGGTGAATAAGGGTTTATACGGTATCCGGCGGGGTCTCTCCGTGCGCCGCTCCCTGCGGGCTTTTGCGCGTGCGTTCGCGCTGCCGCTTGAGGTGGTAGGCGAGCGGGGCGACGCGCATCTTCCATGTGTGGAGGTCGGATTCGAGCGCCTGCCTTCGGGCTTCGGCTTCGCGCAGCTGGCATGTCAGCTCGTGAATGCGGCTGTCGCGAGCCGCGAGGCTTTCCCGCAGGGTGCCGATCTGCGCCCGGGCGTCGTCTGGCAAGGAGCCGGCTGGCACGGTGCCGGTGGATGTAGCATCCGGTGTGGTCGCGTCGCGCAACGCCTTCAGGCGCTGCGTACGCGCCGCCAATTCGTCACGCTCGATGCGCAGCAGCCCGTGCTCGCGCTCAGTAGAGGCAAACCTCTCATGAGTCTCGGCGAGCTGGCGTTGCAGCGCTGTCGAGCTCGCCGTCAGCTCGGCGATCGCCTGCTCCTTGGCATGGTTGTCGCGCTCCAGTTCGGCAATCCGCGCCCGGCAATTGCGCGCTTCCAGCTCGAGCGTGTTCAACAGCTCGGTTTTGATGGCGTGCCGGTTCTCCGCCTCACGCAGGGCATTGCGAATCTGGTCGCGGCCGATTTTCTGCCGGACCAGCACGTCACGCACGGAGCGCAGCCGCCTGCGGTAGCCGCGGCGCACGGCGTCCAACTCCTGGCGATGTTGCTCGAGCGGGATCCGGTCAGCCAGCTGGCTGCGGGACTGCATCCTGCCGAGCAGCCAGCCGGCCAGCACGGCGCACCCCGAGCTTCCCAGGGCAACGGCGACGAGTGTGACTATCATGAGTGTAATTCGGGGTTCCCGGCCTGGGCCAGCGGGTCTTGCGCCATGCTAGGCGATGCGGCCGCGACGCGCGTGGAGCGCGGTCACGGATCGCCCGCCACCGGTATATTTATGTAATACGAAATCCGGAGAGGATCACTGAGGAAAAACGGCGACCAGCGCGGACTCGCATGCCCGCAGGTGCACCGGGTCAATCTGCGGCGGAACCGCACGCACCACATCGTTGCGGTCCTCCGCCTCGATGATACGCGGGGCGGCCAGCAGCTTGCGGCGCCGGTCGAGTATCACGGCAATGCGCGGGCATAGTGGCTGTCCGGGCTGCTGCGCGCACACCACGCCGATACTGCCGTCGGCGAGCTCCACCCACGTCCCGGTCGGCCAGTGTCCGAGGGCGCGGATCAGTTCACCGACGAGGGCACCGTCGAATTTCTCGTCGCGCACGCTGTCGAGAAAGCGCAGCGCCCCGTGCGGCGACATGGCCGCCGCGTAGCGGCGATTCAGGGTCAATGCATCGTAGCTGTCGACGATAGCCGCCAGGCGCGCATGCAGGGGGATGCGGGTCCCTTCGAGCCCCGCCGGATAGCCGCTGCCATCGATCCGTTCGTGGTGGCCGGATATCATCTCGACGGCCCGTCGCGGAACCCGGTTCGACTGTGCGACGAGTTGCAGCCCGCGCTCGACGTGACGGCGCACCCAGGCGAGCTCGGCGACGTCGAGTGCCTCGGGCTTTGCCAGGATTGGCACCGGCACAGCCACCTTGCCAATATCGAGCAGCAGCATGCCGGCCGCGACCGCTTCGAGCGCGGCGGCACCGAGGCCGAGATGCCGGCCCAGCACGGCGCCGACGACCGCCGAGCCGACCGCGCGCCGTTGCAGATATCCGCCGCGCTGCTCGGCTCGCACGAGCCACAGCAGGGCATCGGCGCGCCCGGCGACCTGCGCGCCAATTCGCCTGGCGCAGTCGAGCACCGGATCGAGATCGAGCGTCTCGCCGCGACGCGCGGCGCGCAGCAAGGCCGCGATGTTATACAGGGAGGCGTCCAGTATTTGCTGCGCCTCGCGCAACGCAGGGACGACGCTCGGCGGGACCGGCTGCAGGCGGAATTCGCCGGTGAGGTCGTGCCGCTCGGGATCGGATCCGGCGCCGGCCATGGCCTGCCCCGGGCTACTCAGGCCTGTTCCTCAGGGCCGTATTCCTCGAGTTGCTCCAGCAGGTTGATCGCGAGCCCGACGAAATCGGTGTCCGTAATGATGCCAATGAGTTGTTTGTCGGCCATCACCGGCAGGCAGCCGATCTTGTGCCGCTCCATGTAGAGTCCGGCGCGGCGTGCGCTCGCGTCGCGATTCACGGTCACCACGCTGCGGGTCATGAAGTCCTCGATGCGGATGGTCCCGGGGTCGCGGCGGCGCGCCGCGTCGGCCAGGCGGGAGTCAGAGGTGGCCAGGACGTCGCGCTGACTGACCAGCCCGACGAGCTGACCGGTGGCGTTGACTATCGGGACGTGGCGAATGCGGTGCTGGTTCATGAGCTGCTGCACTTCGGCCAGGGTGCTTTCGGGCGGCAAAGTGTGCAGCTCCGTCGACATCAGTTCGGCGACGGTGGTTACGGAAAGATCGGGTTTCCTGCGGGGCATAACGACCTCAAGGTGCGACGGGGCGCAAAATATCAGCGGGCGGCAGGAAAAGCCATGACGATGCCGGTGGTCGCCGCGCCGCTTTCTCCGCCATAATGCCGCGATGGAACCCCAGAAACTGCAGCAGCTGCTGGAAGAACTGCACCGCGAACTCAGGTCGGCGCAGTCAGTGGACCCGGCATCCCGAAGGCTTCTGGAACAGCTGCGCGCCGACATCGGCAAGCTGACCGCGCCGGGCCAGATGCCCTCGGCGCAACCGGCAGGGCAGCTGCGCGAGGCCGCTTTGCGGCTGGAGGCCGAGCACCCGAAGCTTGCGGCTGCACTCGGTCAGCTCGGTGATGCGCTGGCCAAGCTGGGCATCTGAGCGCACTGCGCCCGATCAATCCGCTGTTGCGAACTTGCGGCGGCCGGCGCGCGCCGGCAGGGCCTGAAGGTAGACGGCGATTGCCGTGCGGTCGGCCGGGCTGAGCCGGCTGGTATTGTCGTCGATCACCTCGCCCATACCGGCTCCGGCAAAGTCGCCATCCGGCAGCATGCCGATCTCCAGGAACGTCTCGATCTCCGAGCGGCTCCACGTGCCGATACCGGCCAGCGCGTCCGGGGTGATGTTAGGAACGGCCTTGCCGTCGGGGCCCCGCGGGTTGCCGGCGAGTTCCGCATCGGCCCGCACCGCACCGAGCGCTCCGCGCGGACTGTGGCATTCGCCGCAGTGGCCGAGATGGCGCACCAGGTAGGCGCCGCGGTTCCATGCCTTGTCGCGCTGCGGGTCCGGCGAGAAACGGCCCGGTTTGAAGTACCACCATTGCCAGACGCGCGCGGCCAGCCTCGAGCGCAGGTACCAGGCGAGCTGGTGGTCGCGGTTTGGCTTTCGCACCGGTGGCAGCGAGAAGAGGTAGGCGCGGATGGCCAGCACATCGTCGCGGGTCATGCCGGTGTACGAGGTGTAGGGGAACGCCGGGAAATAAGCCTGGCCCTGCGGGCCGACGCCTTCGTGAAGGGCCTTGACGAAATCCTCCTCGCTCCAGCGCCCGATACCCGTGTCGGGATCGACCGTGATATTGGGGCTGTAGAACGTGCCGAAAGGAGTCGCGAGGGGGCGCCCGCCGGCGAGCGGCGGCGCGCCCTCGCGATCCTCGGTATGACAGGTCACACAGCCCGCGGCCGCCGTCAGGTACTGGCCGCGTTCCGACCGCGTGTCGGCGAGCGCTGTGGTAGCCAGCAGCACGCCCGCAGCCAGCAATGCGGCGTGCTGCCGTGGCCAGCGGCGCATGCGCGGCCTCAGCCGGCCTGGTCTTCCTTGCGGAACTTGTCGTGGCAGCCCTTGCAACTGTCGCCGGCGGCTTTCAGACTCCTGCCGATCGCCGCCTTGTCGCCGCTCTTGATCGCATCGCGCAGCTGCGCAGTCGCGCTACGTCCAGCCTCGACGGCCTGCTTGAATTTCTCCGGCTCCTGCCAGATCGCGGGCAGCGCATCGGTCTTGCCCGTGCCGGAGCCGGCCGGGAACAGGCTGGATAGTTCTTCGCCGATGTCGGCCATCGCTTCGGCGTGATGGAGCAGGTGCTGCTGGTGTTCGACCTTGCCGGCAAATACCAGCGATAGGGCTGCTATGTGGCCGCCCATTGCGCTCATCACGACCTTGCGGTACTTGATGGCATCCTCGGGCAGGGTGGCCGCCCCGGTGAGAGACATAGTGGCCACAGAAACGGCGAGGGCTGCAAGGCCCCTGGCGACTACACGATGCATCGTCGGGCTCCATTGTCGTTGGTTGCGGAGCGCCAAGATTAACAGCTGCAATCGGCCGGGTGGGCCGTCAACGCGTGGTCGGCACGCAGTTCCAGGTGTTCGGGTTGCAGCGGATGACGTGGGGCTGGGTCGTTGGTGCAGCAGGAGCTTTTCCGGCCGGGGCCGGGGGATGCGCAACCGTGCGTACCGCAACGCTGCCCGACGAGGTTCCGGTGCGGTGTTCCTGACAGGCGGTGCCCAGCTCATATTGCCACCCGCCGATTTCGAGGCTAGAGATCTCGGTGTTGCCGTCCGGGCAGGCGGTCATTGCTACGCCAACGTCCACCGCGTAGGGCGGCACGCCGCCCTGGTCGTAAAGCGGTCCGAGCGTACCGAAGCCTTCGTAAACCCGGATGCGCATACCGGACGCTGGCGTTATCCGGGCAGCCGTCGTGGCCGGAGAGGTGCCGGTTTTCGGCGCGCCCCCCGTCGTGCCGCGGGCAGATTCCTGCGCAGCGCCGTTTGCTGCCGCAGTCAGCAGTACGAGGACAGTAACGGTGCGGAAACGTGCGGGATTGCCCATCGGCCTGTTCCGCCAATCGATCCGGCGGCCGAACAGAGCATAACACCGGCGGCGGTTGCCGGGACCTGGGTCACGCCGTCACATTCGATTCAGGCCAGGTTGGCGCGCATTGGCTGCTGGTTGCCGTAGCGCGCATAAGGGTTCATGCAGGCGGCAATATCCATCAGCCCATCGGCGTCGGTGAGTGTAATGTGCTTGCGGTCGGCCTTGACCAGCCCGCTTTTCTGGAACCGCGCCAGGATGCGGCTGACCGTCTCCGGCGCCAGGCGCAGGTAATTGGCGATGTCCTGGCGCGACATGGCGAGTTCCAGCTGGGTCGGGGAAGGGCCGCGGACCCGCAGCCGCGCCGCCACCATCACCAGGAAGGCCGCCAGGCGCTCTTCGGCGGTGAAATCCCCCGCCATGCTGGTGATGCTCAACAGGTCCCGGCTCAGCACCCGAAACAGCTGTGACTGCAGTTCCGGCATGTCATGCGCCATGCGTGTCACTGCGGGGAAGGGCAGATAGCAAACCAGGCTGTCGACCAGCGCCACGCAATTCGACACGTGGCGTTCAGGGTAGATCGCATCGACCCCGATGATCTCGCTTGCGAAATGGAAGCTCAGTACGTGCTCGCGGCCTTCGGAATCGACGGCATAAGTCTTGAAGCAGCCGGTATAGACGGCGAACATCCAGCGGAACGGGTCGCCGACGCGAAACAGGTGATCGCCCGCGGCAAGCTGCCGGCAGCGCATTACCGCGCCTTCGAAGCGCACCGTCTGTCCTTCGCTGAGGTTGCCAGGCAGGCAGCGCCGGGCGACTGCGCAAACGCTGCACTTCGGCCGGGTCACGTCAAGCCGGGTAGCGGCGCTGGCGTTAGGCATCTTCTCCCGTCCCTGAAACTGCAAGGTTTGATTCATCACGGCCGGCTCCCCATCCGAACATCCAGCGTAGGTTTTGTACGCCGCGGCGGTCGGGGCGGTATATAAGGGCTTCCCACTACCGGGTGACGGCGAGCGTTGTGCACCGCAAGAGCCGCGATGCCTGCGGTTTTCGCGCGTGTCTTACGGAAAGATGCCGCGCTCCTGGTATGCAGCCTGCAGGTGCTCGAGCGCGACGCCGTAGCACGCGGTACGAAGGTCGGTGGCGAGGCGCGATGCGCCGTCGCGCGCCCGGGCGTAGGCCGCAGTGATGCGCTTGCGCAGCCGCGCATCGACCTCGTCCAGATCCCAGTGCTCGTTGTTCTTGTTTTGCGTCCACTCGAAGTACGATACGATCACGCCACCGGCGTTGGCGAGCACATCCGGCAGGACCTGGATACCGCGCTGGCGCAGGATCGCATCCGCAGCCGGCGTTGTCGGGCCGTTGGCGCCTTCGGCGATCAGCCGCGCCTTGACGATGCCGGCCACACGCGCATCGATGGTGCCTTCGATGGCGGCCGGGATCAGCACGTCCGCCTCGGTAGCCCAGAACTCATCACCCGCAATCGCTCGCGCACCGGCAAAACCGACAATTGATCCGGTGCGTTGCGCGTGCTGGCCAAGCGCCGGTACGTCGATGCCGCCGCCGTCGGCGACGCAGCCGCGATGATCCATGACGGCCACGCACTTCGCGCCGAGGTTCGCGAGCAGGCGTGCGGCGTTGTAACCGACGTTTCCGAACCCCTGCACCGTGAACCGCAAGCCGCCGAGCGACAGGCCCTCGATGCGCGCCCACTCCTGCAGCAGGAACACCAGGCCCTGACCGGTGGCCTTCTCGCGGCCTTCGCTGCCGCCGCAGGAAATGCTCTTGCCGGTTACCACGCCGCGGTGCAGGTTGCGACTGGCGTAACCGACCGAGTTCATGTACGTATCCATGATCCAGTTCATGATCGCCGCGTTGGTGCCCATGTCGGGTGCGGGTATGTCGTAGTCGGCGCCGATATTGGTGCCGAGCGCGTGGGTGAAGCGGCGCGTCACGCGTATCAGTTCGTCGCGCGACAATTGCGACGGGTCGATCTGTACGCCACCCTTGGCGCCGCCGAGCGGCAGCCCGGCGACCGCGCATTTCCATGTCATCAGCGCCGCGAGCGCCTTGATCTCGTCGAGCGACACCTCGGGGTGGTAGCGAATGCCGCCCTTGTATGGTCCGAGGATGTTGTTGTGCTGGATGCGATAGCCCTGGAACATGCGGAAGCGGCCGTCATCCATGCGCACCGGGAAATTGACCTGGATGACGTTTTTCGGCTCCGAAAGAATGGCCCGCACGTCCGGGTCCATCCGGATCGCATCCGCGGCGTGATTGAAATGCTCGAGTGTCGCCGCGTAGAAGCCGTTCGTGACGCTGGGCATGGCAATCGTCCCCGCCGGCAGGGTACTGATGGATTCAGTCGGCCCGGGCTACCGCGGTGCCGGAGCCTTTGGCGAGCACGCTGTCCATGGACTGCACGAACGCCGCGATGATCGGCCCGTTGTACTTGCCGACCGGCACGCCGTTGTAGATCAGGTGCGTGCCGTTTACCACGTACTCGCGGGTGAACGGCACCGTCCAGTCGGGGTAATCGACCTGCTCGTAGCGGTTGAAGCCCGGAATGTTCTCGAAGTTGAACATCGCGTGCGAGAACAGCGTGTCGGTGTTCTCAGCGAAGAACTCGATCGGCACGTTGATGACATAGTCGAAGTTGTCGCGGATGCCGTCGTGGAACGCCTTGTTGGTGGACAGGTATTCGCCCTTCGGGTCGTTGATCGGATCAGCGAAGTGGTCCTGCCCGAGCACGATTTCCTTGCGCGGGAAGGGATAGCCATCCAGCAGGGTTTTCAGGTCGGCGAGCGTCGTGTCGCGGTAGGCGGGCGCTAGTTCGATCCAGGCCTCGTTCGGCACGCGCCGCCAGGCCATGCCGTGAATCGACATCACGACCTTGACCGTTGCCTCCGGCGGCAGCGTATCCAGGCGGTCCTTCAGCATCTGCACCCAGGCCTGGCGGATCACCGGGAAATCGCCGATCTGCGGAGCGATGATCACCTTGTGGTGCTGGCCGGCGTGCTCCTCTTCCCATTCGTGGATGTAGTGCATGGCGTGCTTGATCGCGCCGTTGAATTCCTCGTGGTGTGAATAGATCGGCGCCGGGGCGGCCAGCACCACGGTGTCCACGCCCTGATCGAGCAGTTCGAACATCGCCTGGCGCGCCATGCCGAAGTTGTCGGCAGTCACCCATCGCCACGGCACCGGTCCGTACTTCGCCTGGATCTGCTGCATGGCCTGCTCGACGATCACGCGCATGCCGGCCTCGTGCGGGATCTTGCCGCCCTTGATGCCGATGCCGTGGTAGTAGGTGCGCGCCTTGTTGGCGAGCTTTGCGGACACCGTTGGCATGCCGCCATGGCGACTGGTCAGGACGAAAAAGCCGTGATCGAGGTGCAGCTGCGGGTTTGGCGGCGACCACTCGATTTCGCCGGTATGCAGCTTGGCGACATAGGGAATGCCGTCGAGGTCGGTGTCGCTGCCGTAGGCATCGACCAGGCGCTTCGGCTCGAAGCGCTCGAATTCGTAGGGGCGATCCGGATCGAGCAGCAGCACGCCACGATCCGCCGCCCAAATGATATTGATGGGCCAGGGGATGTACTGCCTGGCTTTCAGGGCCAGCAGGTAGTAATCCTCCATACGGTAATCCTCGGGCATTACGAGGTGCGAGATGAAAATCCCGACCCGGCCCTCGGGAACCGTGTCCTGCTTCTTGTAGTACTCGTAGTAATTGGGCGCGACCAGCTGCGCCGGCGTGCGGTTCATGTAAAGGTAAGTGCCGTAGCCGCCGGCGGCGACGACGATGGCAATGACGCCAAGCCCGATGAGCAGACGCTTCAGGAAACGCATGGACTCCCCTTGCCAGTCGCGCCCGTCTTCAGCGTGCCGCGACCTGGTAACGATGAATCCCCAGGAACGGCACCAGAATGACGCCGCAACAGATTACCAGCAATCCCAGCAGTGACGGGACCAGGCGCAGGAAAACCACTGCAAAAGGCTCCGGCTGGTAGCGGAATTGCGGAAAGCGGGCGTAATCCGCCGGCCGCAGCGGATCCCGCTTCAGGAAGCGTACCGCGAAGTAATCCGTCCATTCCTGCTTGAACCGGTAGGCCTGTCGCAGGAAGTCCTCATAACGGTCGCCGCTGGTACCGGCGATCTCGTTCAGCGCGAGCTGCATCATGATTGCGGGCGACAGGAACTGGAAGCGCTCGACCAGCGCCTCCTGCCGGTTGAGCTGAGCCTGGAATTCGCCGTACAGCGGGAGTACGGCCCTCTCGATCGCAGCGGCGTTCGCCTGGGACAGCGTGAGGAAGTCCATGGCCCGCTGGTCGCCCACTGGCACCTCGCCGAGGTGCTCAGCGTAAAAGCCGTCGAGCGAGCGCTGGATACTGGTCTCCGCGTCGGTCTGCGCCTGCCGCGAAGCGACGGTCAGATCCATGCGGGACGGCGCCGGATAGACTGTGGTCGCAACGAGGCTGACCAGCGTTGGCACTACGACCACCAGGATCAGCCATGTGCCGGCGAGAACCGTCCCATTGGTGGCGGAACTCGCGCCGTAGACATTGACCAGCACCGCGATCGCAAACCAGAACAGGCTGTAGAGCAGGGTGGCGAGCAACCACAGGCCGAAACGGATCCATGTTTCCGGCGAGCCGAGCTGGGTGCCGACGGTGACAAGCGCCACCAGGCCGAAACCGGCCACGACGGCAAGAATCACCGCCGCGCGCGCCACGATTTTCGAGGCCATCAGCTCGCGCAGTGACACCGGGTGCGCCAGGATCATGGCAAGCGTACCGCGCTCTCTTTCGCTGGAGAGCAGGTCGTAGGTCATGGCGAGAATGAAAATCGGCAGCAGGAAGATCACCACGAAGGCGATGTCGAACGAGCCGGTAAGCAGGTTCAGCGGGTTCTCGATCTCGAGATTCCGCGTCATGTCGATGGTGGTGCGCATCGACACGGGCAGGTAGTTGAGCTGGATGTCGCTCTGGCCGACGGACATCGCGGCAAGCCCCGTCGGCGGCAAGGCCACGTACTTGTCCGTCTCCGCGCCCACCGCACCGGCATTGGTCCCCTGCGGTGGCCCCTCACCCGGGGCATGGCGCACGGTCGCGAATTCGTATGGTCCACCGCTGGCCGCTACCTTTGCCTCATACGCCTCGGTTTCCTTGCGCATGCGCTCGCGCACGCCGTCGCCCCAGGCGGCAGCATCGCTGGCACCCCGCACCTGGCGTTCAACCGATCGTCCGCCGGCCCAGGTGGCGAAGCCGAAGGCGAATATCAGCAGCGCCAGGATCGCCCACAGCGCGCCGCTGTGCGCCATGGCGCGCGCCTCGTGCGAAATGATCAGCCGGTACATCAGCTTCTCTCCAGGGACATTTGCCTGACGGCCACGACCGCAAGCCCAATGGCAGCTACGAGCCACGCGCCCAGCCTGCCGAGGTTGCTCCAGTGAGCCGCCAGCGTTTCGTCGAGCGGCGGCGGCTGGTACACGAACGGCGGCACGATGCTGAACACACTCTCGTCGGCGATCAGGTAATTGCTCGCGCTTGCCGTAGCGTTCAGGCCGACCGCCGCCTTCGACAGGTAGTCGTTCATCTTCAGCACCATGTCGCGACGATGCGCTTCCGCATCGGCCATGAACTTGTTGTGCTGGATCAGATCGGTGCCCGACAGCCCCATCGACAGGGAGCGCAGGGCCAGCGTCGGCGCCACCGCGCCGATCTGGTCCTGCAGCCGGTTCTGCGCCTCGTAGGTTTCGCGCAGCCGGTTGTAGTGCAGCTCGAAAACCGGGTAGTCGAATTCCTCGAGCTTCTGCAGGCGAACCGCGGTCCAGTAAACCGGCATGTCCTCCACGCGGCTGACCTGGTATTTGCGCAGCTGTTCAGCCGTATAGCGCCCGAGTTTCGCCCAGGGCGAGACCCCGTCGATGCCGCGGGCCTGGTGTTCCTTCATGTCCTTCCAGAAGGTACCGAAGGCGGGCGAGGGGTGGGCAACCTTGGATATCTCGGCCGCTGTCTTCGGCATGATGAAGCCGGTGAAGGCCCAGAAGCCGATCAGCACCATGAGCGCCGAGCGCGCGGTCCGGGCGAACGCCGACACGGCGAGCGTCAGGAACAGGAAGATCCCTGCATAGGCGAGATAGGCGACGGCAAGCAGGCCGACGCGGATGCCGATCCCCTCGCCGACGATGCGCAGGTCGGCCAGGGCGAGGACCGCGGCCCCGGCGAGAATGCACGGCACGACCACCAGCAGTACGGCGCTGCCGATGCCGAGCGCCTTGCCCCAGAGCAGCGTGGTGCGGCCGATGCCCATGCTCATCACCTGGCGCAGCGTGCCGCCCTCGCGCTCGCCGGAAAACGCCGTGAACCCGAGAAAGATGATCAGCAGCGGCATCAGCAGCTGCAGGATCATCGCGCCGTTCAGCTCGCCGAAGCGGCCGATGGCGCTGGTATCGGATGCCGGCCGCGCGATCGAGAAATTCTGCTTGTGCGCCTCCATGAACACGGCGGTGCCGGTGTAGTTGGTGACGCCATTGTCGAAAAACGCCAGGGGCCCGAGCGGCTTGAACGCGTAATTGCCGTAGTGGGCTGCGGTGTGCGGGTTCTTGTCGCCCTGTTTCAGCCACTGCGTGTTGGTGGCGCCCTGGGCGGCGCCCTGTATGGCCATGTAACTGGTGTAGCGTTGCCATCCGGCCGCAAGTGCAGTGAGCAGCAGCAGCACCATCAGCGCGGCGGTCCAGCGAAAACGGCCATCGCGGACGATCTCGGCGAATTCCTTGGCGGCAACAGTGCCGATCATGTGAGACCTCCGCCTTCCTGCCGCTCAGTGCATGTGCTCCAGATAGATGCGTTCCACATCCGCGTGCGAGACCTCGTCGGTGGAGAGCTCCTGCACCAGCTCGCCGGCCTTCATGATACCGATGCGTGTACCGGTTTCCTTGGCGCGAAACAGGTCGTGCGTCGCCATGAGGATCGCCGCGCCATCCTGCTTCAGCTGCAGCAGCAGCCCGGAAAATTCGTTGCTCGCCTTGGGATCGAGACCAGAAGTCGGCTCGTCGAGCAGCAGGGCACGCGCCTGCTTGGCGAGCGCTATGGCCACGCCGATCTTCTGGCGCATCCCCTTTGAATAAGTTCGCACCCGCCGGTCTGCCGCATCGGCCTGCAGGCCGACCCGCTGCAGAAAACCGCGGTAGTCCGCCTCGCCGTATTCACCGTGCCCGCCGAGTCGCGCGAAGTACTCCAGGTTCTCAAGCCCCGTCAGGTTGCCGTAGAGCATCACCTGCTCGGGGATATAGGCGAGGTATTTCTTCGTTTCGAGCGGGTTGGCTGTCACGTCGATCCCGTTCACCGTGGCGGTACCGGCCGTCGGCGCCACGAAATTCAGGAACAGGTTGATGGTGGTGGTTTTGCCGGCGCCGTTAGCGCCAAGCAGACAGTAGATGTCTCCAGCGTTGACCTTGAGATTAAGGCCCCTGAGCGCGGCATGGTCGCCGTAGGTTTTTCTGAGGTTGATAGCTTCCAGCACCGGCAAAGCCCCGCTGCAAAAAATTGACCGATCGGTCACAAATTTATACCCTAGTCATTCGGACCGTCAATAGGCATGCACGGCACCATGAGCGCGGTACAGGCAGAGGCTGTTCCCGGAACACCGAAGGGCAAGGGTCGGCTGAAGCGGGAGGCCACCGAGGCGGCGCTGATCGCGGCATTTGGCCGGATCGTCGAGCGCAACGGCCTGCGTAATGTGGGCGTCAACGAGGTGCTGAAGGCGGCCGGTCTCGGTAAGGCCTTGTTATATCGGTATTTTGGCGGTCTGCCGGGACTGGTTCGCGCATGGGGTGAGAAAAACCGGGTCTGGCCGGAACTCTCCGACATGGCGCAATTGGCGGATGCTCTCGAACGGGAACCGGTGGCCGGCCAGCTCAAGCGCATGGTGGTGCGTAATGCCAACGCGCATCGCGAGCGCCCGTTGCGCGTCGAGTTGCTCGCCGATGAGATCATGGCGCCGAGCCCGATTTCCGAGGCGCTGTCCGGGATTCGCCAGCAGCTTGGCCAGGAACACGCCGCAATCTTCGCCCGCAATCCCGAGCTGCGCGAGCATCGGCTGCTGCTGGTGGTCATGATGGCCGCGGCGAGTTACCTGGCGATGCGGGCGGTGAAATCGCCGCGGTTCATGGGACAGGATCTGTCCGACGAACACACCTGGCAGCGGCTGATGCGCGAAATCGAACGGATCATCGACCGGGCGGCGGTCGATGAGAAACAACGTCAGTCGGTATCCGCCGCCGCTGCAGGTGGCCCGCGATGTTGACAGACCGTCGACAAGACGGCAGATTGTTAGCTTAAAGACGCCTCGTCGACAAGAACCGTGCCGTCGGGCACCCGCCGGAGAGGGTCATACCCGTGTTCATAGCGCTGCGCGACCTGGCGTTCGCCAAGGGACGTTTTCTGCTGATGGCCCTGGTAGTGACGCTGATCGCGTTTCTCACCACCCTGCTGTCGGGGCTCTCCGCCGGTCTGATCAAGAACAATATTTCGGGCCTGATGGAGTTGCCCTACACCCACATCGCCTTCGAATACGACGACGAGCCGACGTATCGCGCCACGCTGGTGGAGCGGGCCATGTGGGAGGGCTGGGCGGCGCGGCCGGGCGTCAGGGCGATGGAGCCGCTCGGGCATACCGTGTTCAACGCCCGCGGGGCCAGCGACGAACCGCTCGAGCTGGTGTTGTGGGGGGTGCGCCCCGGGGCGTTCACCGAGCCGCCAGTCACCAGCGGTGAGCAGCTTGGCGAGCTCGACAACGGCGTCATTGTTTCCCAGCTCCTGGCCGACAAGGGCGTGAAAATCGGCGACACGATCGTGCTCGACCGCGTGCTGACCGAGTTGAAAGTGGTCGGCATCACCACCGAACGCAATATCGGCCATATCCCGATCGTGTTCGCGAAGCTGCCGAAATGGCAGGAAGCCACCTATGGTCCCCCGGGCGGGATGCCCCCCGGGGAGAAATTCCCGGACGTCGTGTACGACTACGTCAGCGTCATCGCCCTGCAGCTCGACGACAGCCTCGACGAGAAAGCCATCAAGGTGATCGACGAAGAGCTGGGCACCGCCACGCTGGAGAAGATCGATGCCTCGTACAAGGCCTCCACCGGATACATCGAGGAAGTGCGCTCGGTCGCAATGATCCAGAACTCGCTGATGCTGATCGCGGCCGTCGTCATCGGCGCCTTCTTCAGCATCTGGACGATCCAGC